>CACEHK010000007.1 GCA_902559305.1 uncultured Pelagibacteraceae bacterium
AATAAAAATAAATGTTAATAAAAAGCAAATTGGTTCTGATAGACTTTGCAATGCTATTGCAGTAAATGATAATAAAAATAATTATATAATTGTAGATTTTGGAACTGCTACAACTTTTGATATTGTTATAAAAAATAAATATTTAGGTGGAATAATTGCTCCAGGTCTTTCTCTATCGCTAAATACTTTAATTTCTAAAGCTTCTTTAATACCCCCTTTAAAATTAAAAAAAGTTAATAATATTTTAGCTAAAAATACTATATCCGCTGTTAGATCAGGCTTTTACTGGGGTTATATTGGTCTGGTTCAAAATATGATTGATAAAATTTGTAAACAAACTAAAAAAAAATATAAAGTTATTTTGACAGGTGGATTTTCTCACTTGTTTGTAAAATCAATTAAACAAAAAGTTATTATTGATAAGGACATAACTATAAAGGGACTTATAAGAATAGTTAAATTATTATGACAAATGAAATATTGTTTTGTCCATTAGGAGGATCAGGAGAAATTGGCATGAATATGAATTTATATGCCTATGGTAAACCTGGATCACAAAAATGGATAATTGTTGATGTTGGTGTCACATTTGCTGATGATATTCTTCCAGGTATTGATTTAATTTATCCTGATCCAGGTTTTATTGTTGATAAAAAAAATGATTTACTAGGCATAGTCTTAACACATGCTCATGAAGATCATATTGGTGCCATTACTTATGTTTGGAAAAAATTAAAATGTAAAATATACGCAACACCTTTTACTGCAGCACTTATAACAGAAAAATTTAAAGAAAAAAAAATTGATATAATTCCTTATTTGAAAATTGTTGAACTTAATGGAACAATCGATCTAGATCCATTCAAAATTGATTTTGTTACTTTAACCCATTCTATTCTTGAACCAAATGGCCTCAAAATTGAAACACCATCTGGTACTATTTTTCATACAGGTGATTGGAAAGTTGACCCAAACCCTTTAGTAGGCAAAAAAGTTAATGAAGAAAAATTAAAAAAAATTGGAGATGATGGAGTATTAGCAATGGTGTGTGACTCAACAAATGTATTCAGTATTGGTAGGGCTGGATCAGAGCTAGATGTAAGAAAAAACATACTTGAAGTTATGAAGAGACAAAAAAAAAGAATTTTAGTTACTTCATTTGCATCAAATGTTGCCAGAATGGAAACTGTTTTTGATTGTGCAAAAAAAATAGATCGACATATATCTTTAGTTGGGAGATCAATGCATAGAATATTTAATGCTGCTAAGCAATGCGGATACTTACAAGATGTATTAGATCCTCTTGACCCTAGAGATGCAAAAAATTTACCAAGAGATAAAATTGTTTATTTATGCACAGGAAGCCAAGGAGAGCCAATGGGTGCATTAAACCGTATTTCTAATTTTACTCATCCAGATGTATTTATAGAAAAAGACGATACAGTAATTTTTTCATCTAAAATTATACCAGGAAATGTCAGAAAACATTACAATGTTCATAATAAGTTATTAAGGGATGGTATTAATGTAATTTCTGAAGAAACTGAGTTTGTACATGTATCTGGTCACCCTAACAGAGAGGATTTAAAAGATATGTATAAATGGATAAGACCAAATTGTTTAATACCGGTTCATGGAGAGCATAGACATATGAAAGAACAAATCAATTTTGCTAATGAAATGAAAATTCCATTCCCCGTTCAAGTAGAAAATGGGGATATAGTAAAAGTTTATCCAGGTAATAAACCATATGTATATGATAAAGCTCCAAGTGGTAGATTGTGTGTTGATGGAGAAATTTCAATAGAAGAAGATTCATTTTTTATTAAAGAAAGAAAAAACTTAGCTAATAATGGATTTATAGATTTAACTTTAATTATTTCAAATAAAGGAACCTTAAGTAGCAAACCTCTTCTTAACATTCGAGGCTTACCAATTTTTGAAAAAGAAGAATTTTTTGATGGGTTAGAAGAAGAGGTATTAAAGGTTACAAAAACGTTTTCATTAAAAAATATCAAACAAAATCAAAGTTTAATTGATGGGTTAAAAAAAACATGCAGAAAATATGCAAAAGAAAAAACTGGAAAAAAGCCTATAACTAATATTAATGTGGTAAGAATATAATAAATGCTATTTTCAAAATCTTTCATACCAATTTTAAAAAATAATCCTTCTGAAGCTGTAATTAAATCACATCAATTAATGCTTAGAACTGGAATGATAAAACAGTCTTCAGCAGGTATATATTCATGGTTGCCACTTGGATTTAAGGTAATGAAAAAAATAGAACAAATTGTTCGTGAAGAGCAGGATAGAATTGGTGTTCAAGAAATTTTAATGCCAACCATACAATCTAGTGAAATCTGGAAGGAAAGTGGAAGATACGAAGACTACGGTGAAGAAATGTTAAGAATTAAAGACAGACAAGATAGAGAAATGCTTTATGGACCAACTAATGAGGAATTAATAACCGATATATTTAGATCAAGTATAAAATCTTATAAATCACTACCACAAATGCTTTATCATATTCAGTGGAAATTTAGAGATGAACTAAGACCAAGATTTGGGATAATGAGATGTAGGGAGTTTTACATGAAAGATGCATATTCTTTTGATTTAAATGATGATGAAGCAAATTTTTCATATAATAAATTTTTCCTCTCTTATTTGCGCACTTTTAAAAGATTAAATTTGTCAGCAATACCAATGGCAGCTGATACAGGACCAATAGGAGGAAATTTATCACATGAATTTATTATTCTTGCAGAGACTGGTGAAAGTAAAATTTATACTGATAAAAGAATATTTGATGTTAGTAGTGATAATACAAAATTAGAAAAAAAATCATTAAATGAACTAAGAGAAAAATTCGAAAAATTTTATGCTGTTACTGACGAAAAATTTAACAAAACTGAATTTGAAAATAATGTTCCTGAAGAATTTAGGCTACATACAAAAGGAATTGAAGTTGGACATATTTTTTACTTTGGAGATAAATATTCAAAACCAATGAATGCATCTGTTGATTTTCAGGGCAAAAAAGAATTTGTTAAAATGGGATCGTATGGTGTAGGTGTTTCCAGATTAGTAGGAGCAATTATTGAAGCAAAATATGATGAAAAAAATGAAATTATGAATTGGCCAATTTCAGTGTCACCTTACGAATGTGCAATTATCCCACTTGTAAGTAAAAATGATAATTCCAATTTAGAAAAGGCAAACAATATCTGTAAATATTTAAATACAAACAAAATTGACACTATAATAGATGATACCGATGAAAATATTTCTTCAAAAATAAAAAAGTTTAATTTAATAGGAATACCATTTCAAATTATAATTGGTAAAAAAAATGATGGTCATTTATTTGAATTTAATGAAATTGGAAAAGAAACAAAAAATTTATCTATTGAAGATATATCAAAAATTATAATAAAAAAAAAAAAATAAATTGATTTCGCAATTAGAAAAAGAAGTAACTCTAAGATATCTTAAAACTAGAAAAAAAGATGGTTTTTTGAATGTAATTTCAATTTTTTCTTTTATTGGTATTAGTTTGGGTGTTGCTGTTTTAATTATAGTCATGTCTGTAATGAATGGTTTCAGAACCGAATTGATTGAAAAAATTGTAGGATTTAATCCACACGCAGTAATAAAACCCTATGATAATCCTATTGATGAAAATTTATTTACTAATAAAGAACTAAACAAATTATCTAAAGTTTTTCTTTATAGTAATAGTGGTGAAGGAGTTCTTATAAATAAAGAATATACAAAAGGTCTTTTATTAAGAGGATATTTGCCTGATGATTATAAGAAACTGGCTATTGTTGAAAGTAACAGTTTTAATGGCAATAAAAAGTTAAATCCTAGTCATATATCAATTGGAAAAGAATTAAGTTTTACTTACGATATAAAGTTAGGTGATAAAGTATTATTAATGTCACCAACAGGAATTAAAACTATTGTTGGAAATTTACCAAAGCAAAAGTCTTATATAGTCGACTCAATTTTTGATAGCGAAATATCAGATTTTGATCAAAATGTTGCTTTTATTAATTTAAATGATTTAGAAAATTTCTTTGATTTAAAAAGTTCAAGTAGGAATTTGGAAATTTATTTAAAAAATCCTAAAAATATTGAAATTACTAAAAAAAATCTAGAAAACATATTTCAAGATTACTACGTTTATACTTGGTCTGATTTAAATAAATCTTTGTTTTCTGCACTAAAAGTTGAAAGGAATGTAATGTTTATAATACTTTCATTAATAATTATCGTAGCTGCTTTTAATATAATTTCTGGTTTAACAATATTGGTTAAAAATAAAACAAGGGAAATTGCCATACTTAAATCAATTGGTGTATTGAATAAATCAATTTCAAAAATATTTTTTATGGTTGGTTTTATAATTGGTTCTTTAGCAACTATATTTGGAATTATATTGGGCGTTTTGTTCTCTATATATATAGAAAATATCAGAGAATTTCTGAGTAATATTTTCAATATTAGTCTTTTTCCTGAAGAAATATATTTTTTAAGTAAAATGCCATCAGAAATCAATCCAGGTTCAATTTTTTTAATAGCTATTTGCTCTGTAATAATAACAATTATTGTTTCTATTTATCCTGCAATAAAAGCTTCTCAAATGAATACTTCAAAGGCTCTTAAATATGACTAATATTATTGAATTAAAAAATATTGTTAAAAATTATAATACAAAAAAAAAAATTAAAGTATTAAATAAAATTAATTTTTCTTTTAAGGCGGGTAAAATTTATTCTTTAATGGGACCCTCAGGTTCTGGTAAATCGACACTATTGAATTTACTTTCCTTAATCGACACACCAAATTCTGGTACTTTAAAAATACTAAATCAAGTAATTAATCACAAATTTCAATCTAAAAATGATAAATTAAGAGCAAAAAAGATTGGCATTATTTATCAAGATAATAATTTACTCTCTGACTTTACAAGCATAGAAAATATATACTTATCAAGATTATCAATTGATGAAAATAAAAATAAGGCTCTTGAGGATTCAAAAAAATTAATTAAAAAACTTGGATTAACTAATAGAGAAAACCATCTAGCTTCAGAACTTTCCGGTGGTGAAATGCAAAGAGTAGCTATTGCAAGAGCATTAATTAATTCACCTGATATTATTCTAGCCGATGAACCAACAGGAAGTTTAGATATAAAAAACGCTAAAGAAGTTTTTAAAATTTTACTTAAGCTTAAAAATAAAAATAGATTAATAATATTTGCAACTCATAATAGATTTTTTGCTAATATGGCAGATTGCAAAATTGAGTTAATTAGTGGTAAGATTAAAAAATCCACTAATGCAAGAATCAGAAATAAAAACATTTAATCATCTCAAAATTCATACCCAGTATTCAATATGTGAAGGAGCAGTAAAAATTGAAGATTTAAAAATTTATTGCAAAGATAATAAAGTAAAATCCATTGGTTTATCTGATACATCAAACTTATGTGGAGCTTTAGAGTTTTCAGAAAAAATTTCTAAATCAGGTAGCCAACCCATTATAGGAACTCAAATTAGATTTAAATTAGATGAAACCATTGGTTTATTACCTTTGTTTGCTTTAAACGAAATAGGTTATAAAAATATAATTAAGCTTTCATCAGCTTCTTATTTAAAAAATGATGATCTATCTGAACCACATGTAGAATTCAATAATTTATTATCTAGTTCTGAAGGCGTTGCTGTATTTTCTGGAACAGTTTTTGGATTGTTTGGCCAATTATTTAATAAAGGAAAATTTAACGAAATCCACAATTTATATTCTGAAATTAAAAAAAAATTAGGTGATAGATTTTATATTGAAATCCAACGCCACAATGATCAAAACGAAATAAATTTTGAAAAATATAATTTAGGTAAATCATTAGATTTAGATATTCCAATTATTGCAACAAATGAAGTTTTTTATTTGAACAAAAATATGCATGAGGCCCATGATGCATTAATTTGTATTGGAAATAAAACTTATGTTAATGAAAAAAATAGAGTTAGACTTAGTGACCAACATTATTTTAAAAAAAATTCTGAAATGTCAGAATTATTTGCTGATCTTCCTGAAGCATTAGAAAATAATTATAATTTCCCTTTACGTTGCAGTTTTAGACCTATTTTTTCTAATCCAATTTTGCCAAACATTAGTAGTGAAAAAGAAGGTAATGCTGATTCTATTTTAAAAAAAGATTCTTTAGACGGATTAAAAAATAAATTTAACAAATTTTTTGGAATAAAAGATGAAAAATTAGAAACTAATCCTACCTATTTAAAATATAAATCAAGACTTAATCATGAACTTTCTATTATTAATGAAATGAAATATTCTAGCTATTTTCTTATAGTATCTGATTATATTAAATGGGCTAAAAGCAAAGACATTCCTGTTGGTCCAGGTAGAGGATCTGGTGCCGGATCTCTTGTAGCTTGGTGTCTCTCAATTACAGATGTAGACCCAATTAAATTTAATTTAATATTTGAAAGGTTTTTAAATCCTGACAGAATTTCAATGCCAGATTTTGATATAGATTTCTGTGAAGATAAAAGAGATCTTGTTTTTGAATATTTGACAAAGAAATACAAAGATAGTGTGGCTCACATAATAACTTTCGGTAAATTAAAAGCAAGAATGGTGATCAGAGATGTTGGTAGAGTTCTAGGATTGCCATATGGATTTGTTGATAGTATTTCAAAAATGATTCCTTTTGATCCATCAAGGCCACAAAATTTAACACAATGTATTTCTAGTGAGCCAAGATTACAAAAACTTATTAAAGAAGATCCAAGAGTTAAAAAATTAACTGACCTGTCATTAAAATTAGAGGATCTTAATAGAAATGTCGCAACACATGCAGCTGGAGTTGTTATAGCAGATAAAAAACTAACTGAAATAGTACCTTTATATAAAGATGCTTCTACAGATTTATTATTACCATCAACTCAATTTGATATGTACTCAGCTGAAAATGCTGGATTAGTCAAATTTGATTTTTTGGGTCTAAAAACTCTAACTGTAATCAACAATACTGAAAAATTAATTAGAAAAAAAAAAAAGGAATTTAAAATAGAAAACATTAACTTTGAGGATCAAAAGGTCTTTGAATTATTATCTACTGGAAATACTGTTGGATTATTTCAAATTGAGAGTGCTGGTATGAGAGAAGCTTTAACTCAAATGAAACCGAACCATATTGAAGATATAATTGCACTTGTAGCATTATATAGACCTGGTCCTATGAGCAACATTCCTACATACAACGATTGTAAACACGGAAGGCAAACACCAGATTATTTACATCCACTCTTAGAGGAAATTTTAAAACCAACCTACGGTGTAATTATTTACCAAGAACAAGTAATGGAAATTGCACAAAAGTTATCAGGGTTTACCGCTGGACAAGCAGATTTGCTAAGAAGAGCGATGGGTAAAAAAAAAAGAGCAGAGCTTGAAAAACAAAAACAAGGATTTATTGATGGAGCAATTAAAAATGGTATAGCCAAAGATGTAGCTGCAGGAATTTTTTTAAAAATCGAACCTTTCGCTGAATATGGATTTAACAAAAGTCATGCCGCTGCATATGGAATAATTTCTTATCAAACAGCATTTTTAAAAACTTATTATCCTAATGAATTTATAGCTTCATCTATGACAATGGATATTTCAAATCAGGATAAATTAAGTGAATTTTATGAAGAATTAAAAAGATTAAATGTTGAAGTTATAAGACCGGATATTAATGAATGTTATGCCGATTTTAGAACAATTGATAATAAGTTTTATTATGCCTTAGGGGGCATCAAAGCCGTTGGCTACGAGTCGATTACAAACATTGTTAAAGAGAGAGATAAAAATGGAAAATTTAAATCTATTAATGATTTTATAAATAGAGTAAATCCCAAAGATATTAATAAACTTCAATTAGAAGGACTAACAAAAGCTGGCGCTTTTGACAGTTTAATTTCAAATAGGCAAGCTTTATTCAATTCAATACCAAATATTATATCTAAAAGTAAAAATATTTTTGATAATAAAAATGCTAATCAAATTGATCTATTTAAAGAAGATGAAAATACTCAAAATGATATTATTGGCAATAGTGAAGATTGGAAATTTGAGGAAAGATTATCAAAAGAATTTGAATCAGTTGGATTTTTTATTTCTGATCATCCACTAAATCAATTTACTGAAATTTTTGATGATTATAAAATTATAGAATATTCTAAATTTATTTTAAAAAATGAAATAAAAAACGCTAATATTGCTGCTACATTATTGAAATTACAAGAAAGAAAAACAGCAAAAGGAAACTCTTATGCAGTTCTAAAACTTACAGATTTAAATAGTGTCTTTGAGCTTTTTATTTTTTCTGATATTTTGGAACTCAATAGAGAAATTTTAAAA
Source organism: uncultured Pelagibacteraceae bacterium (assembly GCA_902559305.1). Classification (GTDB taxonomy): domain Bacteria; phylum Pseudomonadota; class Alphaproteobacteria; order Pelagibacterales; family Pelagibacteraceae; genus Pelagibacter. The sequence goes on from CACEHK010000007.1 coordinate 8,446, forward strand.
GAAGGTAGTTCTCTTTTGTTAACTCTAGTAAAAAATATATCTAGTGACGAAAATAGATTTAAAAGAATTAATGTTCAAAAAGTTGCTTCTTTAAAAAATTTGTTTAATAGTTCTATTAACGAGATATCTTTTGATATTAATTCAAATGAAGAATTAGAAGAAATTTGTAAAATGTTAAATAAAGAAGGAAAAACTATTGTAAATATTAATTTTTTAACAAAAGACAATGTTCTCAAATTTAAACTTAAAAATTCACGCCATTTAGATAGAAAATCCTTAAGTCTTCTAAGAAAACATCAAATTCAAGCTATAATTAGTTAAATAAAACTTGTTAATTTCTAAAAATATTTGTAAATACTGCTTAAATTAAATTAATACGCACACAATTTTTGGTTTAACAACCCTCCGGTCCTTAATTGGAAATAATTGTGGTGGCATAACCGGGAAAAAAAATGAAGATACCGCAAATAACTATACAACAACTATTAGAAGCAGGCGTCCATCTTGGTCATAAGACATTAAGATGGAATCCGAAAATGAAAAATTATATTTTTGGAAAGAGAGACTCAATTCATATAATTGATTTAACCCAGACATTAGAATTAATAAATATCGCACTTGAAAAAATATATAAAGTTATATCTGAAAATGGTAAAATACTTTTTATATCGACAAAAAAACAAGCTTCAGAGGCTATAGCAGACTTGTCCAAAGAAACTGACCAATACTATGTGAATCATAGATGGTTAGGTGGTATGTTGACTAATTGGGATACAATCTCAAACTCTATTAAAAAATTAGAAAAATTAAATATAGATTTAGTTTCTGAAAATAGAGGATTTACCAAGAAAGAACTTTTAAAAATGAGTGTTCAGAGAGATAAGCTTGAAAAGTCATTAGGTGGAATATCAAAAATGAAAAAAGTTCCAGACCTAGTTTTTGTAATAGATACAAATTATGAATCATTAGCAATTAAAGAATCAATTAAATTAGGAATACCTATTATTGCAATATTAGATACTAATTCTGATCCCGAAGGAATAAATTTTCCAATACCAGGAAATGATGATGCGAGAAGATCGATAGATCTTTATTGCAATCTAATTAAAGAAACAATTATCAATGCAAAAAAAGAAACCCCCGTTTCAGAAGAAAAAATTTCTAAAGTTGAAGAAAAAAAAGATTTGAAAGATATTTCTTCTGAAAAAAAAAAGGATGATAAAAAATCACAAATTAATCCTTTAAATTAAAAAAATGGGTGATTTAGATAAAATTAAACAATTAAGAAAATCTACTGGAGCAGGTTTTAAAGACTGCAGTGCAGCACTTTCAGAATCAAATAATGACATTGAAAAGGCAATAGAAATACTAAGAGTCAAAGGAATTTCTAAAGCATCAAAAAAAATGTCTAGAGATGCGAAAGAAGGTTTAATTGCTTTAAGTGGAAACGAAAATAAAACTTCAGTTTTAGAAGTAAATTGTGAAACTGACTTTGTTGCTAAAAATGAAGATTTTATCAATTTTGTAAAAGAGTTAAGTGATTTAAATAATCATGTCAATTCAGATCTGGAAAGTCTAAATAAATCAATTATGAAAAATAAAAAATCAGTTTCAGAAAACCTTGTTTCAATGATTGCAAAAATAGGTGAAAAAATCACATTAGGAAGAGCTAAAACTTTAAAATATGAAAATTCAAAAAATTATTATTATTTACATTCTGTAGTTAAAGATAATTTATCAAAATTAGCTGTTATTTCTACAATTGGCACTAATGAAAAAGTAGAAAAAGTTGATATTTTTGGAAAGCAATTAACTATGCATATAGCCGCTTCAAATCCTATATCTGTAGAGCCTGAGGGAATTAAAAAAGAAATACTTGATAAAGAGCAAGAATTAATTACTGAGGAACTTAAGGTTAGTGGAAAACCAGAAGATATAGCAAAAAAAATTAGTTCTGGTAAAATAAACAAGTTTAAAGAGGAAAATAGCTTGATGACACAACAGTGGGTTATGGAGCCTAAGAAAAAAGTAAAAGAAATTATAAATGAACTTGGAATTAAAGATTTAAAAATTATTGATTTTTATAGAATCAAGATTGGTGACTGATGTTCAACGAAAATAATTATATCCAAAAAATGGCAAAAACTTTTGAAGTTTTTACTAAAGAATTATCATCATTAAGAACTGGCAGGGCTAATTCAAGTATGCTTGATATAATTAAAGTTGATGTTTACGGGCAAAAAATGCCAATAAATCAGTTAGCAAGTATTACAACGCCCGAACCAAGAATGATAAACATTCAGGTCTGGGATACAAATAATGTTTCCCTAATAGATTCTTCAATTAGAAAATCTGAACTAGGACTCAATCCTCAGATTGAAGGACAACTTATAAGACTTCCAATACCTGATTTAAGTGAAGAAAGAAGAACAGAAATAAAAAAACTAATCAAATCTATGGGAGAGAAATGTAAAATCTCAATCAGAAATATCAGAAGAGAAGCAAACGATGAACTTAAAAAATTGTTAAAATCTAAGGATATAAGCGAAGATGATGAAAAAAAAAGTGAAAAAAAAATTCAAAATCTAACTGATGACCAAATAAAAAAAATTGATGATAAAGTTATTTCAAAAGAAACTGAAATAATGAAAATATGAATTCAATAAAACATGTCGCCATTATTATGGATGGTAATGGACGTTGGGGTTTAAAACATAGAAAATCTAGAAATTTAGGACACAAAGAAGGTCTCAAAACGGTTGAAAGAATTATTAAGGCTACAATTAAAAATAAAATTAAGCATTTAACTTTATATGCTTTTTCAACCGAAAACTGGCGAAGACCCAAAAAGGAAATAGATTTTTTATTTAATTTATTAGAGGATTTTTTACTAAATAAAATTAATGAATTTAATCAACAAAATATTAAGTTAAAAATTATTGGCAAAAAAAGATTTTCAAAAAAAATAAATAATCTTCTAAATAATTCAGAAAAAAAAACCTATAATAATAAAAAACTTCAAATTAATTTAGCTCTAAACTATGGGTCTAAAAGTGAGCTTGTTCATTCATTTTTAGCAATAATAAAAAATAAAAAATATATTAATGAAAGAAATATTTCAAAGTATTTATTTACAAAAAATATCCCTGATCCTGATTTATTAATAAGAACTGGAAATACTCAAAGACTAAGCAACTTTTTACTATGGCAATTAGCTTACTCTGAAATATTTTTTGAAAAAAAATTATGGCCAGATTTTTCAGAAAAAGATTACAATATCATATTAAAAAAATTTAAAAAAATAAAAAGGAATTACGGTAATATTTAATGAGCACATTAACAAAAAGAGTATTAACTTCATTATTTTTATTATCATTTGTTATACTAAGTTTTTTTTATTCATTTATTTTGATTATTTTACTTATACTAATTTCATTTATTTCTTGGGTTGAATTTAATGGACTAATTATCAAAATATTTAAAGATGATGATTTCAAAAATAAAATTTATAGATTACTTTTAAGAATAGTAACTTTGATATATTTACTCATCTTTTCTGGAATTATTTTTGATGTAATGATTCAAGAGCAGCCAAATATCAAATTGAATTTGTTATATTTGTTATTTATTTGTATTTGTTCTGATATTGGAGGGTATATTTTTGGCAAAGTATTTAAAGGTAAAAAATTAACAAAAATCAGTCCAAACAAAACTATTAACGGTTCAATAGGATCATTTATTTTACCATTAATTTTGATTCCTATATTTTTTTATATTTTATCAGAAGAATTTAATAGTATTTTTGATTTATTATTTCTTGCAATTGTAGTTTCGTTTATATGTCAACTAGGTGATTTATTTATTTCATTTTTAAAGCGAAAAGCAAATGTAAAAGATACTGGAGATTTATTACCTGGACACGGCGGAATCCTTGATAGAATTGATGGAATTATTTTTGCACTTCCATCTGGTATCATGATTTGGGAACTATTAATAGTAATTGTATGAAAAAAAAAATTGGAATTCTAGGATCTACTGGATCAATAGGTAAAAACACTGTTAGCATTATTAATGAAAACAAAAATGATTTTGATGTTATTTTCTTATCAACAAATAACAACGTTAATATTTTATACAAACAATGTAAATCATTAAAACCTAAAGCTGTAATAATATTTAATAAAAAAAAATATTTTAAATATAAGTATAAATTTTTAATAAAAAAAATTAAAGTTTTTTATTCTTTTGAAAAATTAAAACTATCATTATTAAAAAAAAAAATTGATTATATAATGTGTTCTATATCTGGTTTATCAGGTTTAAGTTCGACAATTGATTCAATTAGCTCAACCAAATTTGTTGCAATTGCTAATAAAGAATCAATTATATGTGCTTGGGATTTGATAAAAAAAAATATAATTAAATACAAAACAAGTTTTATACCAATTGACTCAGAACATTTTTCAATTTGGTCTCTTTTAAAAAATCATTCATCTGATGAAGTTCAAAAAGCAATAATTACTGCATCAGGAGGTCCTTTTTTAAGTTATAAAATAAAAAAAATAAAAAATGTTAATCCACAAAAAGCAGTTAAACACCCTAATTGGAAAATGGGTAAAAAAATTTCTATTGATTCTGCGACACTCATGAATAAAGTCTTTGAAGTTATAGAAGCTCAAAGAATCTTTAATATTGATATAAAAAAATTTGAAGTCTTAATACACCCGAAATCTTATGTACATTCTATTCTTAAATTTAAAAATGGTCAGATCAAAATATTAGCTCACGATCCTGATATGAAAATTCCAATATTCAATTCTTTAAATTTAGATAAGAAAAAAAAAATTAAATCCAAAAACATAGATATTTCAATTTTAAATAATTTGAATTTTAAAAAAGTAAACTTATCAAGATATCCAAGTCTTAAAGTACTTAAAAAAATTAATAATAATAATACTTTATTCGAAACAGTTTTAATTGCAGCAAACGATGAATTGGTTGATCTTTACTTGCAGAATAAAATTTATTTTTTTGAAATAAATAAAAACTTGAACAAAATTATTAATTTAAAAATATATTCGGATCTTATAAGGAAAAAACCCAAAAAAATATCCGATATAATGAATCTATCTGAAGAAGTTAGATTGAAAACAAGAGAACTATGTGTATAGAATAATATTATTAAAATGAAATTATTAATTAAAATATTTTTTATATATCAATTACTTACAGTATTAGCTTATTCTGATTCTGTTAAAAGTTTTGATATAAGTGGCAATGAAAGAATTTCCAAAGCATCAATAATCTTATTTTCTAAGGTTAATATAGATGATGATATTAATAGTGAAGATTTAAATAAAATCGTTAAGAATTTATATTCAACAAATTTTTTTAAAGATGTTAGTGTTTCTTTTAAAGATAAAACTTTAAAAATTGTTGTTTTAGAAAATCCCATAATACAAAAATTAATTTTTGAAGGAATTAAAAAACAAAATATAATATCTATTTTAAAAGATAATGTTGTTTTAAAAGAAAAAAATCCTTTTTTAATTAGCTCTGTAAAGAAAGATGAAACAAAAATTATTAATATTCTTAAATCAAATGGGTATTATTTTACTAAAGTTAGTTCCAAAATATCAAATAATGAAAATAATACAGTTGATCTTATTTATGAAGTTGACCTTGGTAAAAAGGCATATATTAAAAAAATTAAATTTATTGGAGATAAAAAAATTAAAGATAGAAAATTAAGATCTATAATTATTTCTGAAGAGTCAAGATTTTGGAAATTTATTTCAAATAAAAAATTTTTGGACATAAATAGAATTAAACTTGATGAAAAATTAATTACTAGTTATTATAAAAATAATGGATATTATAATGTTAAAGTCCAAAGTTCATCTGCACAAGTAATAGATAATAAAAATTTTGAATTAATATTTAATATCGACTCTGGAAAAAAATATTATTTTAATACTCTTAAGTTAAATTTTCCATCTACATTTTCTGACACTGAGTTTTCTGATATATTTGAAGTTCTTGAGAATCTTAAGGGTAAAGTTTATTCTTTAAAAAGAATTAAGACCATTTTAAATGAGATTGATAAAATTCTTCTAAATAGTGATTACGCATTTTTCAATGCCACTTATGATGAAGAGTTATTTGATGATAAAATAAATCTTACAATAAATTTAAAAGAGTCAGAAAAGTTTTATGTTGAAAAAATAAATCTTTTTGGAAATTATATAACAAACGAAAGAGTTATTAGAAATCAATTATACGTTGATGAGGGCGATCCATTTAATGAAATTTTGTTAAATAATTCAATCAATGAAATAAAATCTTTAGGAATATTTGGAAATGTTTCTAAAGAAATCAAGGATGGATCAAGTGAAATTTATAAAGTTGTTGATATAACCGTTGAAGAACAGCCAACTGGTGAAGTAATGGCTGGAGCAGGAACTGGTACAAGCGGAACTTCATTAACAGTTGGAATTAAAGAAAAAAATTATCTTGGTGAAGGTACTAAACTTGATGCCACAGCCACATTATCAGAGGTTGGTTTGCAGGGAATATTTTCAATTGATTTAAAAAATTATAAAAATTCTGATAAAGATTTAAATTTATCATTTGAAAATTCATCAATAGATCAACTATCAAAATATGGTTATAAAAGCACCAAAACTGGCTTAACTTTAGGTACATCTTATGAGCAGTATAAAGATGTTTATTTTTCACCTTCATTGTCAAATTATTATGAAACTATGAAAACATCTTCTTCAGCTAATGAAACAAGAAAAAAACAAGAGGGTGATTATTTCGACACTAGTTTTAACTATCGATTTACATTAAATAAACTTAATAGAAATTATCAACCAACAGATGGTTTTAAAACAAGCTTTTTTCAATCACTTCCTGTTTATTCTGATGATTTAACATTAGTAAATGCTTTTGAATTTGGTAAATATTACACGATTTTTGATGAACAAGTATTTAGTTTTAATTTTATTATTAAATCTGCAAACTCACTAAGTGGTGACGATGTAAGGGTGTCTAAAAGACTGTTTATACCATCAAGAAGACTAAAAGGTTTCGTCTCAGGTAAGGTTGGACCATATGATTCAGGAGATTATATTGGAGGAAATTATTTATCTATTTTAAATTTATCAACAAATTTACCTAAACTGTTTACAGAAGTTCAAAATTTAGATTTTTCTATATTCCTCGATGCTGGTAATCTTTGGGGAGTTGATTACGACAGTTCACTTGATAATAGTAAATTGAGATCTTCAACAGGTTTAGCTATTGACTGGTTCACACCAGTTGGCCCATTAAGCTTTTCATTTTCTGCACCTATAAGCAAGGCTGACACGGATAAAACTGAAACCTTCAGATTTGATATTGGTACTACTTTTTAATGAAAAAATTACTATTAATTTTTTTGTTAATTGCAAATTTTGCTTATGCTGAAGATAAAATTGTATATCTAGATATGAATATTTTATTAAATGAATCCAAGGTAGGGAAGTTTATTAATAACGAACTAAAAAAAATTAACGATAAAAATAATGAGGAGTTTAAAAAAATTGAAGATAAAATTAAAAGTGAAGATCAAAACTTAGCAAAACAAAAAAATATTTTAAAAGAGGAGGAGTATATATTAAAAGCTTCTCAACTGAGGTCCCAATATAATGATTTTCAAGATTTAGTTAAAAATAAAAATTTAGAATTAAATAAAATAAAAGCCAATGCAGGAAATAAAATTTTAGTTTCTATAAATGAAGTTTTATCTGATTACTCAAAAAATAATTCTATTGCGATAATTTTAGATAAAAATAAAATTGTTATCGGAAAAAATAATTTAGATATTACATCTGATATTTTAAGCTTGTTAAATAAAAAAGTTTCTAAGATTGAATTAAAGTAATGACTGAAAAACTTACAAAAAAACAAATTATTGATTTGCTCCCTCATAGAGAGCCAATGCTATTAATAGATGAATTAACAAATATCAAAAAATTATTTTCTGCAACAGCTATAGTTAATGTTAAAAAAGATAGTTTTTTTGTTCAAGGACATTTTCCTGGACAGCCAGTTATGCCCGGTGTTCTTATTGTAGAAGCATTTGGACAGGCTGCTGCAGCTCTTACAGCTGCTGGAATTGATAAAGCTGAATATGAGAATAAATTAGTTTACTTAATGAGTGTTGAAAAAGCTAGATTTAGAAATCCTGTATTACCAGACTGTAAATTAGAATTAAATATTGAAGCCATTAGATCCCACGGAAGAGTCTGGAAATATAAAGGAGAGGCTTTCGTCGAGGGAAAAAAAATGGCTGATGCTCAGTGGTCTGCAACAATCGTAGATAGGAAATAATTAGCAATAAATCTTGATAAGCAATTAAAATAAGTTTTGATATTAAACTTATTAATGAATAATCCTTTTTTTAAAAATAAAGGTCCGTTTAATATAGATAAACTATTAAAGATTTCAGGTATAAAAAATATTAATAATTATAAGTCTACTAGAATTAATGATATTAAAGATTTATCTACCTCGTCTTCTAGAGATATAACTTTTTTTCATTCAAAAAAATATTCTGATCTTTCTTACAAAACCAAAGCAGGCTTTTGTATTACTACTGAAAATCTTAAAAATTTTTTACCTAATGATTGTAAAAAAGTAATAGTAGATAATGTTTTAGTTGCAACAGCAAAAATTACAAAATTATTTTACCCAGACTCTGTAACTGACGATTTTGATATATCTTCCAAAGACATAAAAAACACTTTATTTAAGAACAAAGTAAAATTTGGAAAAAATGTATTAGTTGGTAAAAATGTTAAAATAGGAAAAAATTGTTTTATTGGGCACAACACTATAATTGAAAAAAATGTAATTATTGGAAATAATTGTTCAATAGGGTCTAATGTAATTATTAGAAATACAATTGTTAATAATAATGTTCATATTTTGGATGGATGCATAATTGGTAAAAAGGGTTTTGGATTTTTTCCAGATGAAAAAAAAAATTTTCGATATCCACAAATTGGTTTAGTTATAATAGATGATAACGCTGAAATTGGATGTGGCTCCACTATTGATCGTGGTTCAATGTCCAATACTATTATTGGAAAAAATACTTATTTAGATAATCAAATACATATTGCTCATAATGTTAAAATTGGTGACAACTGCATAATAGCTGGACAAGTAGGCTTTGCTGGTAGTTCTACATTAGGTAATCATGTAATGATAGGTGGGCAAGCAGGAGTTTCAGGTCATCTAAAAATTGGTAATAACGTTCAAATAGGTGGAGGAAGTGGTGTTATAAATGATGTACCCGACAATTCAAAAGTTATGGGTTACCCAGCTAAAAATCTAAAAAATTTTATAAGAGAAAACAAATGATACACAAAACTGCAATAGTAGATAGTAAAGCTAAAATCTCAAGTTCTGCAAAAATAGGAGCATATTCTATAATTGGTCCTAATGTTGAGATTGGAGATGATACAATAATTCATTCACAGGTAAACATTTCAGGAAATACAAAGATTGGAAATGGAAACAAAATTTATCCATTTGCAGCTCTGGGCAATGATCCTCAGGATTTAAAATTTACTGGCGAAGAAACTAAACTTGTGATCGGAGATAATAACAAAATTAGAGAATATGTTACAATACACCCCGGGACAATTGGAGGTGGTGGCTTAACTAAAATTGGAAACAATTGCTTATTTATGATCTCTTCTCATGTTGCTCACGATTGCAACGTAGGAAACAATGTAATTATAGCAAACAATGTTCCTTTAGGTGGGCATGTAACTATTGAGAATAATGTAGTTATAGGTGGAAATTCAGCTGTACAACAATTTACAAGGATAGGACAAATGGCAATGATTGGCGGTATGACCGGTGTTTTACACGATGTAATTCCATATGGTTTATCAATTGGAAATAGAAATTATTTACAAGGACTTAATCTAATTGGATTGAGAAGAGCTAATTTTGAGAATAAGGATATTTTAGGTCTTACAGAAGCTTACAAAGAAATATTTGCTACAAAAAATCTTACAGAAAATTTAAATAAACTTAACGGAGAGTTTAATGAAAACCCATTAGTGAAAAAGGTCATTGAATTTATAACAAAGGATAAAAAAAGATCTATTTGCACACCTTTTTCAAAGGAATAAGATGATTGGTTTAATTTTTGGTGAGACAAGTTTTCCAAATGAAATTCTAAAAAAAGTTAAGAAAAAAAAATTAAATTATTTAATAATTGATTTAACTAAATTAAAAAAATTTAAAAAAGATAAAAAATCTTTTTCAGTATCAATTGGACAATTTGGTAAAATTATTAATATTTTAAAAGAAAATAAATGTAAAAAAGTACTTTTTGCGGGTAAAGTTTCAAAACCAAACTTTTCAAAACTTAAATTAGATTTAAAAGGTTTTTATTATATACCAAGAATAATAAAAGCATCAAAAGTTGGTGATGCTGCTATATTAAAGGAAATTATTAATATACTTAAACAACAATCGATTAATACGATAAGCTCAATATCATTTAATCCAGAACTATCACTTAAGAAAGGAAACTATTCTAAAACAAAACCTAACAAAAAAGATAATAAAAATATAAAAAAAGCTATAACTACACTTAATAGATTAGGAAAATATAACTTTAGCCAAGGGACTGTAGTTAGAAACAATAAAGTTATAGCCATTGAAGGTAGAGATGGAACTGAAAAAATGCTTAAAAAATGTAAAAGCAAAAAATATAGTGGTGAAGGTGTTTTAGTTAAGTTTCCAAAAAAAAAACAAGATCTTAGAGTTGATTTACCTACAGTAGGATTAAAAACACTAAAACAGTGTCAAATTGCAGGTCTTAAAGGAATAGTTTTAAAGGATAGGCAGAATGTATTTTTAGATAAAAAAAAATGTTTTAATTTTGCCAACAAAAATAAAATTTTTATTACCGTTAAATGAAAAAAATATTTATACTTACTGGAGAACCATCAGGTGACAAGTTAGCCTCAACTGTTATTTCTAAATTAATGCAAAATAATTCAGATATAGAATATTCTTGCGTTGGTGGGACACATTTAAATTCATTAGGTATAAAATCGATATATAATTTAGAAGAAATTACATACATAGGTTTTACAAGTGTTTTAGTTAATATATTCAAAATAAAAAAAAAAATTGACGAAACTGTAAATAAAATAATTGATTTTAAACCTGATATTTTATTTAGTGTTGATAGTCCCGATTTCACCCTAAGAGTTGCTGAAAAAGTTAAGAAAATCAACCCTAATATAAAAACAATACATTATGTTGCTCCCCAAGTATGGGTATGGAGAGAGGGCAGAGTAAAGAAATTTAAAAAATTTTTAGATCACATTCTTTTATTATTTAATTTTGAAAAGAAATATTTTGATAAAGAAAATATTAATAACACATTTGTCGGACATCCGTTACTTGAAAAAAGTGTTAAATCAAAAACTGATTTATCAAATTTAATTCCAAATGACAAAAAAATTATATCTTTATTTGCAGGTAGTAGATCATCTGAAACTTCTATACTTTTACCAATATTAATAGACTTTATAAAACTCATGAATGAAAGATTTAATAATTATTTATTTGTATTTCATGCAACAGAAGAAAATAAAAATTATATCAAAGATATTACTAAAAAAACTTACCTAAATAATATTCAGGTAATTTCTGATGAAAATATTAAGTCACAAATATTATCAAATTCTGTATTTGCAATTTCCAAATCTGGAACTGTATCACTAGAAATTTGTAATGCAAAAGTTCCATCAATTATTGTTTATAAAATGAATTTTTTAAACTTTATGATTGTTAAATCCTTGGTAAAAATTAAATACGCTAATATTATTAATATAATTAACAATAAAGAAGTTATACCAGAGCTTATTCAAAATGAATGTAACTCTAAAGAAATTTTTAAATCAGTTGTTTATTTTCTAAAAAATCCAGCACTTATGGATAAGCAAATTAATGATTTTAGTAATACCTTAGATGAAATTAGATCTAAAACTTCATCAGCTGATGAGGCTTCGTCAGTTTTACTAAGCTATGTTATTTCCTAATCTTTTTAAGACTTCGTCTTTACCAAGAGAACTAATTATATCATAAATTCCAGGACCAAACCTTGATCCTGTTAAAAATATTCTTAGTGGCTGCCCAACGCCTTTAAAGTTTGTTTCATTTGTTTTAATGAGATCATTAATAATTGGCTCTAAGTTTTCTTTGTTTAAATTTTCTATTTTTGAAATACTATTTGAAAATTCTGACACTATTTTTTTTGCTTTATTATCTATTAGTTTAATATCTTCTTGGTTAATAGTAACTTTATCCTGAATTATGTATTTAGAATTTTTATATATATCCTCTAAAGTTTTAGCTTTGTTCTTAAGAAAAGCTAATGATGATTTAATTTTATCTCCTTTTTTATTAGGTATTTTTTCCTTATAAATTTCGGAGTATTTTATTAATCGATTGAAAAGCTTATTTTCATCAATATTTTTAATGTAATGTTCATTCATGGATAAAATTCGGCTCATATCAAGTTTTGATGGAGATTTACCTATTCCTTCTAAATTAAAATATTTAATACTTTCTTCTTCGGTAAATATTTCTTTATCTTTAAAAGACCATCCTAATCTTAGAAGATAGTTTCTCAGTGCCTCTGGCATTACCCCAATTTTTGAATAATCGTCTAATGTTGAAGCTTTATCTCTCTTAGAAAGCTTTTTGCCTTCAGTTGTATGTATTAAAGGTATATGAGCAAAAGAGGGGATTTCCCATTTCATAGCTAAATAAATCTGCATTTGTTTAAAGGTATTAATTTTATGATCATCTCCTCTTATTATATGTGTTATATTCATTTGATGATCATCAACCGACGCAGATAAATTATAAGTTGGAGACCCATCATTTCTCAATATTATGAAATCTTCTATAGTGTTGTTTTCTATTTGAATATTACCTTGAACTAAATCTTTTAATATAGTGGATCCATCAATTTTACTTTTAAATCTTATTGTAGGTTTTATATCTTTTGGAGCATCAGCTTCACTTTTGTCTCTCCATTTTCTATCATAAATGTAAGGGATTTTTTTTTGTTTTGCTCTATTTTTCTGTTCTTCTATTTCTTCATTTGAACAATAACATTTATAAGCATGACCATTTTTTAGTAATTCGTTAGCAACTTTAACATGATCATCTATTTTTTTTGATTGTATGTATTCATTCCCGTCTTGTTCAATACCTATCCATTTAAGAGATTGTATTATTTGATTTTTATACTCATCTTTTGATCTTTCTTTATCTGTATCCTCAATTCTTAAGTGAAAAGTTCCATTTTGATTTTTAGAAAATAACCAATTAAATAAAGCAGTTCTTACGCCTCCTATATGAAGAGGACCTGTTGGTGATGGAGCAAATCTTGTTGCTACTTTAGACATTAATGATGTTTAGACTATTTTAATGGAAGTTTCTATATAAAGATACTAGAACACCTTGAACTTTTACTCTATCAGGTCCAAAGATTTTAGTTTCATAATTTCTATTTGCACTTTCAAGGGCAACCGTTTTACCTTTTCTTCTCAATCTTTTTAACATTGCTTCATGATCATCAATTAAAGCAACCACAATTTTTCCATTTTCTGCAGTGTTTGTTTTTTTGATTATAACAGTATCACCGTCATTTATACCAGCTTCTACCATAGAGTCTCCACTAACCTTTAAACCAAAAAATTCACCATTTTTTTCAATATTTTCAGGTAACGGAATTCTAGTAACTTCATTTTGAATTGCTTCTATAGGTGTACCTGCAGCAATACTTCCAAGTACTGGTATATCAGCATTATCTGAAGTCGAATTATCTTCATCCAAACCACCTTTGATTACGCTAGGGGAAAATGAATTGTAAATATCATTAGCTGATGCGGTTTCTGGAAGTTTAATTACTTCTAAAGCTCTTGCTTTATGAGCCAATCTTTTAATAAATCCTCTTTCTTCTAAAGCACTGATTAATCTGTGTATTCCAGATTTTGATTTAAGATTTAATGAATGTTTCATTTCTTCATACGAAGGTGATACACCAGAAGATCTCAACTTCTTGTTGATAAATAAAAGCAAGTTTTTTTGTTTTTTAGTTAGCATAGAACAAATTATGTACATCCATGTTCTATAAAAGTTCTTTTAAATTAACAACAGCTTAAAAATGAGTAAAATCAACAATAATTTAACTATAATACTGAAAAAATAGAATTTTTATTAAGATTTTTTAAAAGTGATTCACCAATTAAAAAAGTTTTAATATTTGTCTTATTTTTAATTTCCAGCAACTCATCCTTGTTTTTAATTCCACTCTCAGAAATTAATGGTCCGGGGTGATTTTCTAATACACCATAAATATCATAAGTTGTGTTTATTTCAGTTTTTAAAGTTTTAAGGTTTCTATTATTAATGCCAATTAAAGCATCCTTAAATTGTAAAGCTCTATTTGCTTCCTCAACATTATGAACTTCTACAATTACTGACATATTTATCTTTAGAGCTTCATTATACAATATGTTTGCAATTTTATCAGATACACCAGCTAAAATAATTAGTATAGCATCGGCACCATAACTTTTTGCAAGATAAACTTGAAATTTATCTATAAAAAAATCTTTACATAGTATTGGCAGCTTAATTTTATCTTTTATTTTGCTTATATGCAAAAAATTTCCTAGAAAGAAGTCTTCCTCTGTTAAAACAGATAAACATGTAGCTTTATTTTTATTATATATATCTGCTATATTAACTGGATCATAGTTTTTAATTATTAAGCCTGCTGATGGACTGGCTTTTTTTATTTCTGCAATAATTGAAATTTTATTATTTTTTTCATTTATTTCAATTTTTCTTTTAAAATTTATAAAAGATTCATTTTCATTAATTTTTTCTTTTAAACTTTCGATAGATACAGATTTTTTTAATAAATCTAATTTTTTTTTTTTATTTTCAATTATTTTTTCTAATATATTTTTAGTCACTTTGAATATTTTTTAAATGTTTAAATGTTTTTCCAGATCTTATAAAGTCTCTTGCATAATTATAAGCTAAATTAAAATCTTTATATTTTTCAGCAACAATTAATCCAGCTGCAGCGTTTAGACAAACAGCCTTAGAAAAATCATTATCTTTACCTTTAAATATCTCAACCATTTTATTTGCATTAAATACCGCATCATCACCAACTAAATCTTCAAACTTGTTTGCATCTATATTTAATTCTTTTGGATCAATTGTAATTTCAGAAATATTATTATCTTTTAATTGTACCACATTAGTTTTTGCATAAGGAGAAATCTCATCTAGACCGTCTTCACTATTAACAATCCAAGCAAACTTAATATTCAGATTACTTAATGCCATTGCAAAAATCTTTAATAATTTTTTATCAAACACGCCAATAACTTGTCTTTGAACTAAGGCGGGACTACTTAATGGACCAATCATATTAAATATTGTTCTTTTTCCAATTTTTTTCCTAGTAGGGCCAACAAACCTCATAGCGCTATGGTAATTAGGTGCAAACATAAAACCAAAATTATTTTTATTTATCTGATCTTCTATTTCTTTTGGTTCTAGATTAATATTAATATTTAATGCTTCCAAAACATCACCCGAGCCACATTTTGATGAGACTGCCTTATTACCATGTTTAGCCACCTTGATTTTCATGCTAGACAATAAAAGAGCTGAAGCTGTTGAAATATTCAATGTATTCATTCCATCTCCACCTGTACCACATGTATCAATACAATTTTGAATATTTACTCTCGTTGATTTTTCTCTTAACACATATACACCACCTGCGATTTCATCGGCAACCTCACCCTTGCTGGATAAAAGGGTAAGAAAATCATATATTTCAACTTCACTAGCTTCACCATTCATCAATACATTGAAAGCTGTCTTGCTTTCTTTAAAAGATAAATCTTGCTTTTTTTTAAGCTTTTCTAAAAATTTTTTCATTAGTTTTATAATTTAAAAAGTTCCTTAGAATTTTTATTCCAATAGGAGTTTTTATACTTTCTGGATGAAATTGTACTCCATGTATATTATATTTTTTATGCATAATTCCCATTATTATACCATCATTTGTTTGGGCAGTTATTTGAAGATTTTTAGATAAAGTTTTCTTCTCAATTATTAAACTATGATATCTAGTAGCTTCAAAATTTTCTGGTAAATTTTTTAAAATTCCAATATTTGCAGATCTAATTTTACTTGTTTTTCCATGCATTAACTTTTTAGTTTGTATAATTTTTGATCCAAAAACTTGACCAATAATTTGATGACCCAAGCAAACTCCCAATATAGGTATTTTTTTATATAAATTTCTTACAATTTTTAAACAATTTCCTGATTGGTTAGGATTTCCTGGACCTGGTGATATTACTATTTTATTAAACTTTTTTTTAATAATTTCTTTGTCAGTAATTTGGTCATTACGATATACTTCAACTTTAGCATTTAATGATGATAGATAGTGATAAAGATTAAATGTAAAACTATCATAATTATCAATTAATAATATTTTCATTTTATTCTAAAGACTTTAATAAAGCTTTAGCTTTATTTATAGTCTCCTTGTACTCATTCAATGGTTTACTGTCGGCAACAATTCCTGCTCCTGCTTGTACATAAAACTTATTATTTTTTGATACAGCCGTTCTTAAAGCTATACAAGTATCAAAATCACCATTAGCAGAAAAATATCCAATACCACCAGCATAAACTTTTCTTTTCGTGCTCTCCAACTCATCAATTATTTGCATTGCTCTTATTTTTGGTGCTCCTGATACTGTTCCTGCTGGAAAACCAGATAGAAGTGTATCAAATTTTGAGAATTTTTTGTTAAATTTGCCAACAACATTAGAAACAATATGCATTACATGTGAATATCTTTCTATTACAAATTTTTCAGTAACTTTTACTGTGTTAATCTTTGATACTTTTCCTGTATCGTTTCTCCCTAGATCTAATAGCATTAAATGTTCAGAAAGCTCTTTTTTATCTTTCAGTAAATCTTTTTCAAAATAAATATCTTCCTTTTTATTTTTCCCTCTTGGTCTTGTCCCAGCAATAGGCCTTATAGTAATATTGTTACTTCTTAATCTAACGAGAATTTCAGGACTAGCCCCAATTATCTGAAAGTCATCAAAATTAAAAAAATACATAAATGGAGATGGATTATTAATTCTTAGTTTTTTGTATATTTCTATTGGGTTTTTAGTTAGTTTTGCTTCAAAACGCTGGCTCAGTACGACTTGAAAAATATCACCAATTTTAATGTATTTTTTGGCTTTTTTAACATTTTGAATAAATTTTTTCTTTGAAATATTTGATTTAATTTTTACTTTTTTTTTAGAACTATCATCAATTAAACTTGAATTAAAATTTGATATAAAAATTAAATTATTAATTTGATTTTTAATTAGAGTAAATTTTGAATTATAATTTTTTATTTTTTCATCAGAAAAACAATTAATTATATAGTAGATTTTATGTTTATGATTGTCATGAATTATTAAAGTTTTTGGTCTTAATATTCTTGCATCTGGTATTTTAAGATCATCTTTACAAGTGTTTTTTATACTCTCAATATATCTTATTATATCGTATGAAAAATACCCCGCAAGTAAAGAGCTTATAGGAGGAAGATCCTTTGGTATTTTAAAATTAAATTCCTCAATGATCCTTTCTATATTTTTTTTGGGAGTACCATCAATTTTAACTTTATTATTTTTTTTATATATAAAACAATTATTATTATTAAATTCCCATATTTTATCTGGATTACCTCCAAATATTGTGTATCTACCTTTAATTACACCTTTTTCAACAGACTCAAAAACAAAACTATTTTTTTCATTAAGGAAATTATTTATTAGATTATTAATTTCATTCAATCCATTAGTTTTTGCACTATAATAAATAATCTGATTTTCATTATTTTGATGTTTTTTTTTAAATTTTTTAAAATCAACATTTAGCATTATTTATCTAAAATAATTCTTTATTCTATCAAGTGTATTTTGATTAATTTCGATTGAATATTTATCATTTAATAGAAAATCATATGAATTATATATATTATCTCTTATTTTAATATTAGTTTTTTTTTCAAATTCCTTTAAATTTTTACTGTTTTTGTCTAAATTTATTTTATTAATATTTTTTATCCTAGTAAGATAAACATTGTTTTCATCATCAGAAATTAGTGAAAAATCATTTACACCCAAAGCATATAATAATTGAGTTGATTCTAAAGAAAATTTAGTTACATCATTTATTGAATCTATACTTAAATTATTAATTTTACCTCTTGATAATTTTTCAAAATCACTAATTGTAAATTTATTTTCTTGAATTTTTTCTAATAAATTTTTATGGACTTTATATTTTTCTTTTTCATATAGGTCATTTTTGATTTTTTTAAAAAAACTTTGTTCTTTTAAGCTAGGCAATGTTTTATTCAAATTTTTAATTTCATATAATACAAAGAAATCATTTCTATCAATTAAATCAATATTTTTACCTTTTCTTTTAGCGTAAATATCATTTAATATTTGATTATCTCCTTCTCCTATAAAATATTCATTAACTTTATTAATTTTAAGATTAAATAATGTAGCGATTTGATTAATATTTGAATTATTAGATATTAAATCTTCTATTTCATCTATTTTTGAAAAAAAATCCTCATTAAATTCATTTACTCCTGCTAAATTTTCAGGAGTTATTTTAATGTACGATATATCAATTTTTTCAACTAAAAAATTTTCCTTGTTTTCATTAAGATGTTTTTCTATGTTTTCTTTACTTATTGTATCTTTATTTAAGTACACTGTATTTAAATCTATATAATCTAAATTAATTTTTTTTAACTCATGCTTGTAAGTTTTATTTGTTAAAAAAAAAGGAGATTTAATACCACCACTTATATATATAAATAATTTCTTCTTTAATTCATTCTCTCTTATTCCTTGTTCAAATTGTACAGATGATAAGTTACTTTCCAATAAAAATTTTTCATATTTTGTTCTAGAGAAAATACCATTTTCATCATAAAAAGTTTTTTCTTTTTTAATTTGATTTGCAAGTACTTCGTCTGAAATTGAAATTTTTAATTCACCAATTTCAAGATCAATAAGTGATGCTGAAATAAACTGTGTTAAAAGTTGTTCAAGAACATTACTATTAATATTTTCTTTAATTAACTCAGGACTAATTTTTGAATCATTGATAAAGTCAGTAAAATCCTGCGTTGATATATTATAATTATTTATTTTAGCAATGCTATTTGTGTTGCCACCGCTAAATACGCTTCCCATACCCCAAAACACAAAAGGAATAATTATTATTCCCACAAGAACACCTGCGAGCCTACCTTTTGAAAAATTTCTAAGTTTATTCAACATTTAGTTTTAATTTTTATTGATCTATAAAAAACAAACCTATAAATTAAATTTAAGTTAATGACAAATAATATGTTTTTTATTGCAAATTGGAAAATGTTTGGTGATTTAAAGTCAATAAACTCTACCAAAAAAGTGATCAAATTTTCTAAGATTAAAAAATATAGAAAAGCCCAAATTGTATATTGTCCACCTTTCACATTAATTAATCAATTTTCGAAAATTACAAAAAATAGCAATATAAAAATTGGTGGCCAGAACTGCCATCAAAACCTTAAACCAGGTCCATTTACAGGAAATGTAAATTCTAATTTATTAAAATTAGCTGGAGCCAAATTTGTAATTCTAGGACATTCTGAAAGTAGAGCCTCTGGCGATACAAATCATTTGATTAATTTAAAAATTAAATCTGCTTTAAAAAATAATTTAAAAGTAATCCTTTGCATTGGGGAAACTTTAAGTGAGAAAAAAAGAAAGAAAACAAATAAAATTATTAAATCTCAATTAGTGAACTGCTTGAAAAATGTAAAAAAAAATAAAAATATAATTTTTGCATATGAACCAGTCTGGTCAATAGGAACTGGTATTATTCCTGAAGTAGAAAATCTTAAAAAACAAATTTTAACTATTAAAAATATGATACTTCAACTTTGGAAATTAAAGAATCCAAAAGTTCTTTATGGTGGATCGGTAAGTTCAAAAAATATTGATGAATTGAAAAAAATCACTTTTATAAACGGATTTTTAATAGGTGGAGCCTCTCAAAAAGCTAATAATTTTATTGATATCATAAAAAAAACTATTATTTAGTTTCCATGGAAAATATATTATTAGTTATAAATATAATTCTAGCAATATTGTTAGTGGTATTTGTTTTGTTCCAAAAATCAGAAGGTGGTGCATTAGGAATTGGCGTATCACAGGACAATTTTATGTTTTCAAGATCAGCTGGAAATTTTTTTACTAAGGCAACAGCAATAATCGCTACTTTATTTATAATATGTAGTCTTGCTTTAACAATAATATCTAGAGGAGATTTAACACCAACTTCATCTGTATTAGATAAAATAGATGAAAATCTAGATGAAGCACCTAAAATTCCAGAAAATAATAATTAATACTTCCATTTTTCAAAAACTATAGTTATAAAATACTTCCATGGCGCGATATATATTTGTCACTGGCGGCGTGGTTTCATCTTTAGGTAAAGGTTTATCTTCAGCTTCATTAGCTTATTTGCTTAAATCCCAGGGCTATAAAGTAAGACTAAGAAAAATGGATCCATATTTAAATGTAGATCCAGGAACAATGAGCCCATTTCAGCATGGAGAAGTTTTTGTTACTGACGATGGAGCCGAAACTGATTTAGACTTAGGTCATTACGAGAGATTTACAAATATTTCATCAAAAAAATCTGACAACATTACTACAGGAAAAATTTATAGCGATATAATTAAAAAAGAAAGAAAAGGAGAATATTTAGGAAAAACTGTTCAGGTTATTCCACATGTTACCGACAGAATAAAAGAATTTATAAAAGGAGATATATCAAATGAGGATTTTGTCATTTGTGAAATAGGAGGTACTGTTGGTGATATTGAAAGTCTTCCTTTTGTAGAAGCAATAAGACAATTTTCAAATGAATTTGGTAAAGATAAAAGTTTATTTATACATTTAACTTTTGTACCTTTTTTAAAATCATCAGATGAAATTAAAACTAAACCCACTCAGCATTCAGTTAAAGAATTAAGAAGCCTTGGTATTCAACCAG
Organism: uncultured Pelagibacteraceae bacterium; assembly: GCA_902559305.1. GTDB lineage: Bacteria > Pseudomonadota > Alphaproteobacteria > Pelagibacterales > Pelagibacteraceae > Pelagibacter. Next base: position 29,728 of record CACEHK010000007.1, read on the forward strand.
ATATAATTATTTGTAGATCCCAAAAATCCATACCATTAGACCAAAGAAGAAAAATATCTTTATTTTGTAATGTTTCAATTGAAAATGTAATTGAAACAGTAGATGTTAGAACAATTTATGAAGCTCCAATAAGTTTTTTTAATGAAAAATTAGACAAACGAGTTTTAAAATATTTTAAATTAAAGCCAAAAAAAAAGATAAATTTATTACCTTGGAAAAAAATCACTAAAACAGTTTTAAATACAAAGAAAACTATAAATATTGCTATTATTGGAAAATACGTAAACTTAAAAGATGCTTATAAATCTTTAGACGAAGCTTTGATTCATGGAGGCATCAATAATAATGTAAAAGTTAATTTAGTTAGAATTGAATCTGACAAACTAAAACCTTTTCAAATTAAAAAAATTTTAAAAAATGTATCGGGAATTTTAATACCAGGAGGATTTGGCAAAAGAGGAACGGAAGGCAAGATATCAGCTATTAACTACGCAAGGAAAAATAAAATTCCTTTTCTAGGAATTTGTTTTGGTATGCAGATGGCAGTTATTGAATTTGCTAGAAATATATTAAAAATTAATAATGCTGGATCTACTGAGCTAGATAAAAAATGCTATCCTGTAATTGGATTATTAAATGAATGGAATAAAAATGGAAAATTGATTAAAGGAACAAATAAAGATTTGGGTGGTACTATGAGATTGGGTCTATATGAAGCAAAATTAAGACATAATTCATTGATAGAAAAAATATATAAATCAAAATCTATATTTGAAAGGCATAGACACAGATACGAAGTTAATAATACGTTAAAAGATAAATTTGAGAAAAAAGGTTTAATTTTTTCAGGAATGTCACCAGATAATAAATTACCAGAAATAATAGAGTTAAAAAATCACCCTTGGTTTATTGGTGTTCAATATCATCCAGAATTTAAATCTAGACCTTTGGCGCCACATCCTTTATTCTCCTCATTTATCAAAGCAGCAAAATTCTATTAATGGAAAATAAAATAGTAAATTGTAATGGTATAGAGATATCAAATAATAATAAGATATCACTTATTTCTGGCCCTTGTCAGCTAGAAAGTGAACAGCATGCTATGGATATGGCTGGAAAAATAAAAGAAATTGCATCAAAATTCGATATTGGTTTTATATACAAAACATCTTTTGACAAAGCAAACAGAACTAGTTTGAAAGGAAAACGTGGTGCTGGTTTAGAAAATTCACTACCAGTTTTTGATAAAATTAGAAAGGATTTAAAAATTCCTGTTTTAACTGATATTCATAATATTGAACAATGTTCTTTGGTATCAAATCACGTAGATATAATTCAAATCCCGGCTTTCCTTTGTCGTCAAACCGATTTATTAGTTGCAGCAGCTAAAACAAAAAAAATTATTAATGTAAAAAAAGGTCAGTTTTTAGCACCATGGGATATGATTAATGTAACAAAAAAAATATCTGAATCAGGAAATGAAAATATTCTTGTAACCGAAAGAGGTGCTAGCTTTGGATATAACACATTAGTTTCAGATATGAGATCTATACCGATAATGGCTAAAAATGGTTATCCTATTGTTTTTGATGGAACACATTCTGTTCAACAACCAGGTGGACTTGGCGAAAAAAGTGGTGGTCAAAGGGAATTTGTTGAATATTTATCAAGAGCCGCAACAGCCGTTGGTATAGCGGCAATTTTTTTAGAAACTCACCAAGATCCAGATAATGCACCGTCAGATGGACCTAACATGGTTCCACTTAACAAGTTAGAAAATTTAATTTCAAAATTAGTTGAAATAGATAATCTTATAAAAAATTAATTGATGAGTAAAATAACAAAAGTCATAGCTCGACAAGTTTATGACAGTAGAGGAAATCCTACAATTGAGGCCGAAGTTTTTGCTAACAATATGAAAGCAAGAGCAATTTGTCCATCAGGTGCTTCTACAGGGTCGTATGAAGCTTATGAAAAAAGGGATACAAAAAATAAAAAGTATCTTGGTAAAAGTGTTTTAAAGCCAGTAATGTTAATTAACAAAATAATTTCAAAAAAATTAAAAAATCAAAATATACATAATCAAGAAAAAATTGATTATATTTTAATTAAAACTGATGGTTCTAAACAAAAAAAAAACTTTGGAGCAAACTCTTTACTAGCAGTATCAATGGCTGTTAAAAAATTATCTGCAAGAATTAGAAAGATCCCTCTATATAAAACCTTTTTGGTCAAAAATAATTTTAAATTACCCTACCCATTAATGAATGTAATTAATGGTGGTGTTCATGCAAATAATGGTCTCAGAATTCAAGAGTTTATGATTAGACCAGATAAAGCTAAATCAATTACAGAAGCCATAAGAATGTGTTTTTTAGTAATTAATAACCTAAGAAATATAATTAAACAAAGGGGAGAATCTACTTCTGTTGGTGATGAAGGAGGTTTTGCTCCAATGATAAATGACAGTGAAAATGCCTTAAAATTAATAGTAAAAGCTATTGAAAAAGCAGGTTTTAAAAATGGAAAAGATGTATCAATATGTTTGGATGTAGCTGCTAATGAGCTATTTAAAAATAATAAATACTCTATTCATTCAAAAAAGTTTATATCTACAACCAAAACTATAGATAAATATTTAAAATTAATAAAAAAGTATAAAATAAAATCAATTGAAGATCCTTTTTCTGAAGATGATTGGACATCATGGAATAAACTTATGAAAAAGATATCAAAAAAAACTCAAATTGTGGGTGATGATTTATATGTTACAAATTTAGAAAGATTAAAGATTGGATTTTTAAATAAATCTTCTAACTCAATATTAATTAAACTAAATCAAATAGGGACAGTTTCTGAAACTTTAGAAGTAATCAAGTTTGCTCAATTAATTGGTTTCAGTACAATAATATCACATAGATCTGGGGAAAGTGAAGATACTTTTATTTCAGACTTAGCAGTGGGTACCAATTCTAATCAAATAAAAACTGGATCATTAGCTCGTTCAGAAAGAGTAGCTAAATACAATCAATTAATTAGAATTGAAGAGAAACTTGGAAAAGCCGCTAAAATGAATAAAATTAATTAATGCTAAAAAATATAAAAAAAAACTATTTTGTCTTAATTTTTACCAGCTTATTTATTTACTTTTTTTTTAATCTTCTTGACGGAGAAAGAGGTTTAATTTCATATTTTGAAAAAAAAAATATTTTAGATGAATTAAAAAATAATAAAGTTAAAATATCTAATAAAATTAGTGATCTTGAAATTAAAAATTCTCTTCTTACTGAGAATTTAGACTTAGATTTTATTGAATTATTAATAAGAGAAAAATTTTTATTTGGTAAGAAGGACGAGAAACATTATATAATCAAAACTAATGACAATTAGACACCCTGAAAAAATAAATAAGCCTATTAATCCTATTAAAAAAAAACCATCTTGGATAAAATCTAAGTTAACAAATAGCCAAGAATTTTTTTTAACCAAAAGTATTGTTAATCAGCATAAGCTGAAAACTGTTTGCCAAGAAGCTAATTGCCCTAATATTACTGAATGCTGGAGCAAAAGACATGCAACATTTTTAATTATGGGAGATATATGTACCAGAGCGTGCGCTTTTTGTGATGTTATTACTGGAAAACCAAAATCTCTTGATCCATTAGAACCATTAAAAATTTCTTTAGCTATAAAAAAATTAAATTTAAAACATGCAGTTATAACATCAGTCGATAGAGATGATTTATCTGATGGAGGAGCCAATCATTTTTATGAAGTTATTCTTGAAACAAGAAAAAATAATCCAAAAACAACAATAGAAGTTTTAACTCCTGATTTTCTGAGAAAAGGTGAATCATATAAAAAAGTTGTAGATGCAGCCCCAGATGTATTCAATCATAACATTGAAACTGTACCAGGTCTTTACAGAAAAGTTCGACCAGGATCTAGATATTTTGCTTCAGTCGAACTTTTAAAGAATGTAAAAAAAATAAATAAAAATATATTTACTAAATCGGGAATAATGGTTGGTTTAGGTGAAAACAAAGATGAAATATTGCAAGTTATGGATGATCTACGTTCAGCTGATGTTGATTTTTTAACAATTGGTCAATACTTACAACCATCTACAAAACATCATCCTTTAAGTAGATATTATAAACCAGAAGAATTTGATGAATTAAAATCTATAGCTGAGTCAAAAGGATTTTTATTAGTTTCATCATCACCACTCACTAGATCCTCATATCATGCTGATGAAGATTTTGCAGTACTTCAGAAAAATCGAATAAGTCAAACTAATGCCAAAAGCATCAGTTAAAAGATTAATCAAATGTAAAAAAGAACAATTAATCGATCTTGTTCTTGATATAGAAAAATACCCGCAATTTGTCCCATTTTGCCTAGATTCAAAAATTTATGAAAAAAAAGAAAAGGGAGATTTTTTATTAATTATTGCAGATTTAACAATTGGTAAAGGTCCTTTTAAAGATACTTATAAGAGCGATGTTAAATTTAATAAAAAAAAAGATTCGATCTATGTAACTAATCTTGATGGTCCATTAAAACATTTGGAAAATAAATGGTATTTTAAAGAAGAAAATAACTTTACCGAAGTTTCATTTGATGTTGATTTTGAATTAAAAAATGATTTTTTAAATATTATTATGACAAAATCATTTAAATTTGGACTAGATAAAATAGCAGACGCTTTTCAAAAAAGAGCCAAAGATCTATTCAGTGAAACTTAAAATTAAATTTAAAGCTCTATTTACTGTTGATTTTTGAATTGAGTTTCTTTTCTTGCTTTTAAATAAGAATTTTTTGACTAAAGTTTTGTTCCCCTTTTTAATACCTATAAAGACCAGTCCTACTGGCTTTTTTTTAGTTCCACCGTTAGGTCCCGCTACACCAGTTATTGATACAGAAATATTTGTTTTGCTAATTCTATTAAGTTTTTTAACCATAGATAAGCAAGTTTCATAACTCACAGCCCCATATTTCATTATTATACTTTTAGGAACCTTAAGAGTATTAATTTTAGCTTGATTTGAATAAGTAATTAATCCAAGTGTAAATACTTTAGAAGACCCACTTATTGAAGTAATTGCACTTGAAAGCAAACCACCCGTACAAGATTCAGCAAAAGAAATTTTCAATCTCTTTTTAATTAATAATTTTACTACTTTTTGAGAATGCTTATTCATGAGGTGATAACCATATATAAAACTAGAACAGCAACTACGTACAATCCAGCACAAACATCATCCATGATTACACCAAAACTGTTCTTAAAATTTTTATCGTAATAGCTGACAGGGTAGGGTTTAGCTATATCAAAAATTCTGAATAGAATAAACATTATGAAATAAAATGTTAATACTTGGCTATTTTCATTTCTTGCGATATGTGCAACTTCATAAAGACATATAGGAATTGATTGACCAATAAATTCATCTATTACCACTTCTTTTGGATCTTTGTTATCCAAGTCTTTTATGAAAATGTTAACTGCATAAAGAGAAATAAAAAAAACAATTATAAGTCCAATTAAAACAATATTTACCGAAATATTTAGAACATGGAATAAAAAAAATAAAAATACTGTTGTAACTAAAGATGCGTAACTGCCAGGTATTTTTTTTAATTTTCCAATGCCAAATAAAGTAACAAATAAAAAATTTAATTTATTCATATTTAATTACCGAAACTATTGCTTCACATGCAATAGCATTTTCTTTTCCTATTAGTCCTAATTTTTCAACAGTTTTACCTTTAAGATTTATAATATTTTTATCTATACCAATTAAATTTGATAAAGAATTTAATATTTTATTTCTATATTTAGATACCTTAGGTTTTTCACAAATTAAATTAATATCCAAGTTATTGATATAAAAATTATTATTTTTAAGCATTGAAATTATAGGACTTAACATTTTTGGTGATCTAATATTTTTAAATCTAGCTTTGTTACTTGGATACAAGGATCCTATATCTTTTTTTCTTATTGCACCAAGTAATGCATCAATTATACAATGAATAACCACATCTCCATCGGAATGACCTTTTAATCCTGAATGATAAGGTATTTTAATTCCTCCTAAATAAAGTTTTTTATTTCTTACTAACCTATGTATATCAAATCCAATTCCATAAAATGTTTTATTTTTGAATGTATATAAATCTGATTTTTTTGTTATTTTAATATTTTCATAATCACCTTTAATAAATTTAATTTTTTTATTATTTTTTAAAAAAAGAGTTGCTTCGTCGGTTACAATATTTTTATTTTTTTTAGATAAGGTTAACAAAGTTTTAAAATCAAAACATTGTGGTGTTTGTGTTAATAAAATTTTTTCTCTTGCTAAACTAATTATCGTATTTTTATATTTATATTTAGTAGAACTGACACTATTAATATATGGAACTACAGCTTTACTAGATTTTAATTTTTTATTTAGTTTTTTTAGTAAATTTACTGATATATTAGGTCTTGCAGCGTCATGTATAAAAACATTTTTAATATTTCTCTTTTTAATATGATCAAGAGCTTTTTTTGATGATAGATATCTTTCTTTACCACCAATTATAGTTTCTACATTTTTTATTTTTATTGATTTATCAATTTTATCTAATACTAAAATGATTTTTTTAAAAATTTTAGATTTTATAGCAATATCAATTGAGTGCATAAATAAGGGTTTATTTTTATATTTAACGTATTGTTTTCTAATCTTTGACCCGAATCTTTTGCCTTTACCAGCTGCTAATATAATAAAATAATTATTCATATGTTTATTTTAATTATTTTTCATGTATTTTTATCCAATGTTATCTTTCCTAAAGAGAAATTTATTTATTACAATACTTTTTTTTTCAACTCTTTCATTGGCGTTTTTAACTTTTTTAACATTTATTGATAAAAGTTTTATAGTTCTAAATGACAAAAATTTGCAGTTACTTTTAATTGTTAATATTTTATTGTTAATTACGTTTTTTATTTTAATCTTTATTGAAATTAAAAACTCATTTAAAAATAATATCAATGTAAGAGGTTCGGTAGCTAATAAAAAATATATTATCTTTTTTTCTTTATTTACATTAATTCCATCTTTGCTCATATCTATATTTTCATTATTTTTGTTTTCATTTGGTTTAAATAAATATTTTGATAAAAAAATTACAACAGCAGTAAATAATTCGTATGAAATTGTTAATAAATATGTAGATGAAAAAAGAAACAAAATTGAATCGGATATAGTTCTGATCGCATACGATTTAAATAGATCTCACAATATTTATAAAAAAAATCAAGATCAATTTAAAAAATATTTAAATACTCAAACATTAATCAGAAATATAGATAATTTATATCTGCTGGATAATTTTGGAAATTTAATAATATCTTCTTTTGATAAGGAATATATAAAAGTTGACCAAAATGCTCTTTCACTTGTTTTAAATGATGAAAGACCAATAAAAATGATTAATCCAATTGAAAATAAATCTGCTGCAATTATAAAATTAACAAATTTTGATAATACATACTTATATATAATTAAATATCTAGAACAGGATATATCTAAATTTTTATCTGAGTCTAAAGAAGCTATTGATTTTTATTATACAGTTGAAAATCAAAATTTAGGAATAAAGATTTCTTTTGTAATAATTTATATAATTATAGTCACCCTGCTTTTATTTTTGTCAATTTCAATAGCAATTAAATTTTCCTCAAGATTTTTTATATCTATTAACAATTTAATAACAGCTTCACAACAAATTGGTAAAGGTAATTTAAATACTAAAGTACCAGAAATCAAAGCTGATAGAGAAATTGAAATTTTAAGTAAAAATTTTAATTTAATGATCGATAAACTTAAAACACAACAACAAAAACTTATTATATCTGAAAGACATGAAGCATGGGAACACGTAGCAAGAAAACTAGCACATGAGATTAAAAACCCTTTAACACCAATACAGTTAATTGTTGATAATTTAAAATCCAAATATCAAAAATTTATAGATGGTAATGATAAACAAAAATATGAAGAAAGTTTAAAAACTATAAATAAACAAATTGATCAAATTGAAAATTTAGTTAATGAATTTTCAGATTTTGCAAGAATGCCAAAACCACTTTTAAGAAAAAATAATTTAATCGAACTAATTAAATCAAACATACTATTAATAAAAAAATTTGATGAAAAAATAAATATAAAATTTAATTTTAATAAATCTGAAAATTTAAGTTTTAATTTTGATTACGAGCAAATAAGCAGATGCTTTTTTAATCTATTAAAAAATTCTGTTGAAAGTATTAATGAAAAAGCATTAAAAGATAAGGATTTTATTAAGAAAATTGATATAGAAATTAATAAAATTAATGATTATATAAAACTTTTAATAACAGATAATGGAATAGGATTTTCCAGTCAAAAAGAAGAAGAAATTATTAAACCATATTATACAACAAAAGAAAAAGGATCTGGCTTGGGCTTATCTATAGTTAATAAAATAATTAATGATCACAATGGCACAATTAGTTTTAAGAATAGTAAATCAGGGGCAAAAATAGAAATATTATTACCAATAAATAATGAAAGCTGAAATACTTATAATTGACGATAACTCCGATATAAGATTAATCTTAGATGAGTTGATTAAAGATGCTGGCTACAAAACTAGGTTAGCAGCAAATTATAATCAAGCACTTTTAGAGATAGATAAAAAAATTCCTGACGTTGCTATAATTGATGTTAAATTAGATAAAGGTGATAATGATGGAATTGAACTTTTGAACCATATCAAAAGTAAAGATAAAGATATTCCTGTAATAATTATTTCTGGTCATGCAAATATAGATATGGCGGTAAATTCTTTAAAATCTGGAGCCTTTGAATTTATACAAAAACCTTTCGATAAAGAAAGATTGCTAAATTTTGTCAAAAGAGCTGTAGAAACTTTTAATTTAAAACACGAAAATAAAACGCTTCAAAATAAATTATTCCATACTTTTGAGTTAATAGGGACAAGCAATAATATATCATCAATTAAAGAACAAATTAATAAACTTTCAGATTCAGAAAGCAGAGTTTTTATCTCTGGACCAACAGGATCTGGTAAAGAACTAATAGCTAGAAAAATTTATAAAAAATCAAAAAGATCAAAAAATCCATTTATAATTTTGAATGGTGCATTACTAGATGCAAAATCTTATGAAAAAGAACTTTTAGGTGAAGAAAAAAATGATGGATCAATTTCTTATGGTGCATTAGAAAAAGCTTCAGGAGGTATTCTTCTTATTGATGAAATAACTGAAATCCCATTAGAAACTCAATCTAAAATTTTAAGAATTTTAATTGATCAAAAATTTAAGCGTATAAATGGTAATCACGATATAAATGTTGATGTTAGAATCTTTTCTTCAACTAGCAAGGATATTAATGAGCAAATTAAACAAGGAAATTTTAGAGAAGATTTATTTCATAGATTAAATGTTTTTAATATAAATGTTTTGCCATTAAGCAAAAGAACAGAAGATATTCCACTGCTAGTTGATTATTTTATAGAAAATATTTGTAATAATTATAATATTAAACCTTTCTCTATAAATAATAATAATTATTTATTAAATTATATCTGGCCAGGTAATGTAAGAGAACTTAGAAATTTAATTGAAAGAATAACTATTCTTACTCAAGGTAAAAATGAAGAAAAAATAATTAATATTATTAAAGAGTCTGTTAACCAATATAATGAAAAACAATTTAGTATTAATGAAACTTTATCTTTTCCCTTAAGAGAAGCTAGAGAAAACTTTGAAAAAGAATATTTACTTACACAATTAAGAAAATTTGGAGGAAATATTTCAAAAACTGCGAAATTTGTTGGTATGGAAAGAACTGCATTACATAGAAAATTAAAGCTACTAGGCGTAAAAGACCTAAATTAAATGAATATAATTATTTGTGGCGCTGGAAGAGTTGGTTTTACTATTGCAAAACTTCTTACAGATCAGAATCATTTTGTTACTGTTATTGATCAATCTAGTGATGATATTCAGAAAATTAATGATTCTCTCGATGTAAAAGCAATTGTTGGCAAAGCTACTTCTCCGATAATTCTAGAAAACGCTAATTCTAAAGAGGCGGATATGATTATAGCCGTTACCAGAAACGATGAAACAAATATGATGATTTGCCAAATTGCTTATTCGTTATTTAAAATACCTAAAAAAATAGCAAGAATTAGATCCCAAGATTATCTCGATCCCAAGTTTTATAGATTATATAATAAAGAAAATTTACCTATTGATGTTATAATTTCACCTGAATTAGAAATAGCTAAATCGATACAAAGAAAATTAGAGTCACCAGGTGCTTTAGACAATGTTCCGTTTGCTGAAAATAAAATTAAACTTTTGGAAATATTAATAGATGAAAATTGCCCAATAGCTGAAATTAAGCTAAATGATCTTACAAAAAAGTTTCCAAAATTAAATGCAAATATACTTGGAGTAATAAGAGAAGAAAAATTTATTTTTCTAAAAAAAAATGATTTAATGAAAAAGAATGACAAAGCATATGTCGTAATAAATTCTTCTCAAATAAAAGAAGCACTCAATGCTTTTGGTCATAATGAAAAAATTTCTAATAAAATATTAATCATTGGTGGTGGAAATATTGGTTTTAACTTAGCAAAAAATATTGAACAAAGTTTTGATGATGCAAGGCTTAAAATTATTGAAAAAGATAAAGAAAGAGCAGAATTTCTTGCAAATGAACTTAATAATACAATTGTTATAAATGGAAATGGTTTAGACGAAGATATACTGGCTGAAGTTAATTTGCAAGATGTTGAAACAGTAATAGCTTTAACTAATGATGATGAGGATAATCTAATGGTTAGTGTTCTTGTTGAAAAATTTTCAAAAGATAAAAAAACGATGGCTTTAATTAATAAACCTAACTATTCTTTGTTACAATCTTCTTTAAAGATAGATGATCTAATTGATCCAAGAATGACTACTGTATCAAGTATTCTTAAACACGTTCATAAAGGAACAATTGAAACTGCGTATACAATTTTGAATGGTGAATATGAAGTTATTGAGGCTGAAATAATTGAAACATCTGAATTGATTAATAAAGAACTTAAAAATAGTAATTTACCCGATGAGATAAGAATTGGGGCTGTTTTAAGAAATAATGAAATAATAATACCAAGGTCAAATTTTGTGTTTCAAAAAAAAGATATTGTTGTATTTTTAACCAAAAGGGAGCACCTCCCTTTAGTTGAGGGCATGTTTAGATTAAGCTCAGTTTAAATTATGAATAGATTTATCCTAAATTATTTAGGAATTTTTTTTATTTTTCTATCAATTTTATCTTTTTTTAATATTGTATATTCTTATTATTTTAATCTGTATTTAAATATAGACACTTACTTCTATACATTAGTTATTTCTTTAATCATTGGTATTTCATCAGTAATTAAAAATAAAATTGAAATAAAAGTTAATATATACACAAAAATATTTGCTGTGATCATTGGTTACTTCCTAATTCCACTGATAATCGCTATTCCCTTTTATTTTGGTTATTATAATTTATCATTTATAGACAGTTACTTTGAATCTATTTCAGGATTTACATCAACAGGTTTTACTATTTTTGAAAACATTAAACATTTAGATCAAAGCTTAATTCTATGGAGATCTACATCCCAATGGATCGGTGGTATTTATTTTTTATTTTCTATATTGCTATTAATTGATATTTTTGATGATAGTTCTAAAAAAATCATTAACTAATTTTATTTCATTTAATTATTCTGAAACTTTTAAGCAATCATTCAAAATTTTAATTTTATATATATC
>CACEHK010000008.1 GCA_902559305.1 uncultured Pelagibacteraceae bacterium
AATTATTTGTGTAGAAAAAGCAAATATTGATAGAAGTGGTGCGGTAGCTCAAGGTCTATATGCAATTAACTGTTATATGGGAATGCAATGGGGGGAAAACCAACCAGAAGATCATGTTCGATATGCTCGAAATGATCTAATGGGTCTAGTTAGAGAAGATCTTGGCTATGATATGGCTCGTCACGTAGACTCAACAGTACATATGTTTGATGAGTGGGGCTTACCAATGATGAAGAATAAAGAAACTGGGCGTTACCAACGTGAAGGTAAATGGCAAATAATGATTCACGGAGAAAGTTATAAACCAATAGTAGCTGAAGCAGCAAAAAAATCTGCGGATAAAATTTACAATAGGATCATGATTACACATCTACTTATGGATGAAGCAAAAGAAAATAGAGTAGGTGGAGCTGTAGGATTCAATATGAGAACAGGAGATTATTATGTTTTCAGAGCTAAAACCGTAATAGTTGCTGCAGGTGGAGCGTCTCATATTTTTAAACCAAGAGCTGTTGGAGAGGGAATGGGAAGAACCTGGTATGCACCTTGGAGCAATGGATCAGCATACGCTCTTCCAATTGAAGCTGGAGCTAAAATGACACAAATGGAAAATAGAATTGTGTTATGTAGATTTAAAGATGGTTATGGTCCAGTAGGAGCTTATTTTTTACATTTAAAAACTTATACTCAGAATGCTAATGGTGAAAATTATGAAAAAAAATGGTACGAAAAAACTAAAGAATTAGTTGGAGAATATATAGATCATCATCCAACTCCAACATGTTTACGAAATCATGCTTTCATACAAGAAGTTATGGCAGGAGGTGGACCAATACATATGGTTACAAAGGAAGCGTTCCAAGATCCTCATTTAGAAACTGTAGGTTGGGAAAATTTCTTAGGAATGACAGTCGGCCAAGCAGTTGTATGGGCATCTCAAAATATTGATCCAAAATATACAAATCCAGAATTAACAACATCAGAACCTTATGTTATGGGTTCCCATGCAACTTGTTCTGGGGCATGGGTAAGTGGACCAGAAGACATTGCACCTCCAGAATATTTCTGGGGATATAATAGAATGACAACCGTCGAAGGTTTATTTGGTGCTGGCGACACAGTTGGAGGAAGTGCTCATAAATTTTCTTCAGGGTCATTTACTGAAGGAAGATTAGCTGCAAAAGCTGCAGTTAAGTACATTGAAGAAGAAAAGGCTAAAGATATAATTGTGAGTGAAAAACAATTTAATGATTTTAAAGATATTATATTTAAACCATTAGAAAACTATACTGTTGGTAGAAATGAGATTACAGGAGGAACAGTTTCTCCTAGCTACATATCACCAATTCAAGGTCTTCAAAGACTTCAAAAAATCATGGATGAATATGTAGGTGGTATATCTTATAATTATATGACTAACGAAAATACTTTAAAAAGAGGTCTGGAGCTACTGGAATGGCTACAAGAAGATCTAGAAAAGGTTGGTGCTGAGGACTATCATCAATTAATGAGAGCTTGGGAATTAAAACATAGAACTCTTACGTCACAATGTGTTACTGAACATACACTTTTTAGACAAGAAACACGTTGGCCAGGCTATTACTATAGAGGTGATTACATGAAGCTTGATGATGAAAATTGGCATTGTCTAACTTTATCTAGACGAGATCCGAAGACAGGTAAGTTTACAATGGAAAAAGCACCAGTTTATCACATAGTCGATGAAAAAGAGAAGAAAGAAGCTTCATAAAAATATTAATGAGTCTTCTAAACAAGTCAGACGAAGAAATAATCAAAATTGCTGAGCCTATATGGGCTAACTTAGTTAAGTCATCAAATATAAAAGACTATGGTGGTTTTACTAAAGATTTTTCATCACAGATGCTTTATGGAGCTAATGAAGTTGAATTGGGCAAGCAATGGGCAAGTAATGACCTAATATCTTCACTATCAGAAGGCTGTAAGGCTCTTGGTTGCCTTAAAAGAGGTCAACATGTTAGCATTTTGTATAAACAGACAAGCACAAAGATACCAGGAGAGTTTCTAGGTCGTCTTGTTCTGGGTGAAGAGGGTGGCCTGATTAAAGTTTTTGGAGCTACAATTTTTTAAAATTTTTTTAATTATTTTTAAAAATCTGCTTGCAAAATTTTAAAACCAGGTGTAATTCCTGATTATGCTTAACAATTTTCAAAAAAATATAAAGACCTACGTTAAGCAAATCCCGAACATTCAATCTTTTTTAAGTGCGAAATCTGCCTTATATTTTGGCTTAGCAGCGTACTGGGGACTTATTCTTGTTGGAACATTTTTTAATATTTAATCAATTAGTTGACTTTAATATTCTAGAAGAATAATTATTTTATATGGAGTATTTTCTTCCAATAGCTGAAGTATATGTAAATCTTCCATTAATATTTGTTCTTAGTCTAGTAGTTGGAGTTCTCTCAGGATTATTTGGAGTAGGTGGAGGTTTTTTAATGACTCCTTTTTTAATTTTTTTAGGTGTTCCACCAGCTTATGCTGTTCCCAACGAAGCAAATAATATTTTAGGGACGTCAATATCAGGCTCTACAACTCATTACCTTAAAGGAACATTAGATTATAAAATGGGATTTATGATAGTTATAGGTGGAGTGGCTGGAACAATTTTGGGCATTATAACATTTTCCTATTTTCAAGATATAGGAAAAATTAATATTGTTATTTCACTATCTTATATGTATATCCTGGCAATTATTGGAACAATAATGCTTGTCCAGGGTGTTAGTGAAATAGATAGAGCAAGAAAAAAAATTGTTATAAGAAAAAAACTCCATTCTCATTTTTGGATCCATGGCCTACCATTAAGAATGAGATTTAAAAAATCTCAATTATACGAAAGTGCTTTTACTCCTATTATAATTGGTCTTGTTGTAGGGTTTATTGCTGCAATTATGGGAGTTGGCGGTGCATTTATTTTAGTTCCAGCGATGATTTATATAATTGGAATGCCAACTAAGTTGATACCAGGAACATCTTTGTTTGTAACAATTTTTGTCAGTGCAATTGTTACTGTACTTCATGCATTTAACTATGGATCAATTGATCTTATGCTAGTAATGATTTTAATTTTAGGTTCAATATTAGGTGTGCAAATAGGTCAAAAATTAGGTGAAAAAGTTGATAGTTCTGAATTTAAAACTATTTTAGCAGTTCTATTATTATTGGTAGGCATAGCTATTGCTTATGATGCTTTCTTTGCTGAAGAGACTGTAAAAGTTGTTAAAGATAATGGTATTGCATCTTTAAGTCCTTTTGCTCAATATATAAAAGATCTATCAATAAATGTTCCTGTTCTTTATGGAATGTTATCTATTCTACTTGCTTTAGTTTTAGGTGTTGGTGCTGCAATCGTAAGAAGGTCTATTTCTAATCTTAAAGAGTCTATTAAAACAAAAAAAAAATAATAAATTTTTAAGCACTTCTATAAAGTTTAGTCATAACAAACTCTTTATGCCCTAAAGCTTCCGCACAAGTTAATCTTCCATTTGCTACTCTTAAGGTCGCTTTAACTAATTCATCGCCAGCTTGATCTAAATTCATTTCTCGAGATAAAATTTTAGATACATCCACATCAATATGTTCACTCATTGTTTTAACAGTTAATGGATTAGCTGTTAATTTAATTACAGGTTCAATTGGATTTCCTATTATATTACCCTGTCCAGTTGGAAAAAGATGAATATTAAAACCACCCGCAGCTTGTAAAGTTACACATTCAGCAGCAGCTGAAGAAGTATCCATAAAGTATAACCCCTTTCCTTTAGTAGGCTCTTCTGCCGGTTCTAAAACATCGATAAATTGTCTAGATCCTATTTTTTGGAAATTTCCAAATGCTTTTTCCTCTATTGTAGTTAAACCTCCAGCTATATTACCTGCTGTTGGCTGACTTTCTGACAAGTCATCAGTGGCTTCTTGTAAAATAAAATCATTATAAGCATTCCATGTTTTCTTAAATTTTTCTTGTGCCTCTGGAGTTTTTCCTCTTTTTTCACAAACTGTTTCCGCCCCAGTAAGTTCTGAAGTTTCTCCAAAACACAAATGAACCCCAAGAGGCTCTAATTTATCCATTAAATTTCCGACTGTTGGGTTTGAAGCAAGTCCTGAAGTTGTATCAGATTCTCCACATTTGACTGATATCCATAAATCACTTATTGGACATTCTACTCTTTGTTTTTCAGAAGCCCACATTGAAAACTCTTGGGCTTTTTTTGAAACTTTTGCAATTGTATCTATGTCTCCCACTCCTTCAATACTAAAACCTTCAACTGGCTTTCCAGTTTTTGCAATTGCATCAACTATTTTTTTGGTCCATTTTGGCTCAATACCAATAACTATTACAGCTGCAACATTTGGATTTTTTCCAGTACCAATCATAGTTCTAAAATGTAATTCTAAATCAGCTCCAAACTGAAGCCTTCCATATGAATGAGGAAGAGCAATCGTACCTTTTATATTATTAGCTACTGCTTCAGCACAAGCATTTGAAATATCATCTACTGGCAAAATAATAACATGATTTCTTGTTCCAGCTCTTCCATTTTCTCTTTTATAACCTAAAAAACTTTTTGGAATTTCCATAATTTACCATTTCTTTGTTTTGACGTTATGAACATGTACATGTTCACCTTTTTTAATATTCTTAACCACTTTTCCAATATCATGCCCATACTTAATAATTGTCTCACCTTCTTTAAGGTCAGACATTGCGATTTTATGTCCTAAGGGGATTTCGTTAAGAGATTGAATTTTAGCAGACTTATCATTTTCCATAATCCAGCAATTACAGTCTTGATTTACTGTTATTTTTTCAATAACAACAACTCCTACATTGTCTTTTTCATCATGAATAATTATATCTGTACTAGCCATTATGACTTTCTTATTTGAAATTTCTTTGATCTTATATATTAATCGTTGGCTTAAACAAATATAAATTTTTATTGAAAGAATTTAGTATGACTAAAATGACCACAGAAGAAGCTTTTGTTAAAGTTCTGCAAATGCATGGAATTGAACATTCTTTTGGAATAATTGGTTCTGCATTTATGCCTATATCAGACTTATTTCCAAAAGCTGGTATAACTTTTTGGGATGTAGCTCATGAAACTAATGGAGGTTTAATAGCTGATGGATATACAAGAGCTACTGGAAAAATGTCCATGGTTATTGCACAAAATGGTCCAGGTATAACAGGTCTTGTTACACCTATTAAAACTGCTTACTGGAATCATACGCCGCTACTTTTAGTTACGCCTCAAGCTGCAAACAAAACTATAGGTCAAGGAGGTTTTCAAGAAGTTGAGCAGATGAATTTATTTAAAGACATGGTTTGTTATCAAGAAGAAGTAAGAGACCCTTCTAGAATGGCTGAAGTTTTAAACAGAGTAATTGAAAAAGCAATTAGAGGATCTGCACCTGCACAAATAAATGTTCCAAGAGATTATTGGACACAGGTAGTTGATATAGATCTTCCACCTATAGTAAGACTTGAAAGACAAGCTGGTGGATTAGAGGCAATTAATAGAGCAGCAAAATTATTATCAGAAGCTAAATTTCCAGTAATTTTATCTGGAGCAGGAGTAGTTATTGGAGATGCTATCGAAGATTGTAAAAAACTTGCAGAAAAATTAGATTCACCAGTATGTAGTGGTTATCAACACAATGATAGTTTTCCTGGAAGTCATCCTTTAGCTGTTGGTCCATTAGGATATAATGGCTCTAAGGCAGCTATGCAATTAATTTCAAAAGCAGATGTAGTACTTGCTCTTGGAACTAGATTAAATCCTTTTTCTACCTTACCTGGTTATGGTTTAGATTATTGGCCAAAAGATGCAAAAATAATTCAAGTAGATATGAACTCTGATAGAATTGGATTAACCAAGAAAGTAACCGTAGGAATATGCGGTGATGCAAAACTTGTCTCTCAACAAATTTTAGAAAAATTATCTTCAAATGCTGGAGATCAAGGAAGAGAAGATAGAAAAAATTTAATACATAAAACAAAATCAGCATGGTTACAAACTCTAACAAGCTTAGATCATGAAGAAGATGATCCTGGAACTGTTTGGAATAAAGAAGCAAGAGAAAGAGACAATGACAGAATGTCACCAAGGCAAGCCTGGAGAGCTATTCAAGCTGGTATGCCAGATGATGTAATAATTTCATCAGATATAGGAAATAACTGCGCAATAGGAAATGCATATCCAACATTTGAAAAAGGAAGAAAGTATTTAGCCCCAGGATTATTTGGTCCATGCGGTTATGGTTTTCCGTCTATACTTGGAGCAAAAATTGGATGTCCTGATATACCGGTAATCGGTTTTGCTGGTGATGGAGCTTTTGGAATAAGCATGAATGAAATGAGCTCATGTGCAAGAAAAGAGTGGCCAAATATAACAATGGTCATTTTTAGAAATTATCAATGGGGAGCAGAAAAAAGAAATTCAATTTTGTGGTTCGATGATAATTTTGTAGGAACTGAACTAGATCCAGAATTAAGTTATGCAAAAGTTGCTAATGCATGTGGATTAAAAGGAGTTACTGTAAAAACAATGGAAGAAACCACCAAAGCGATTAGGCAGTCATGTGAAGATCAAAAGAAAGGAATAACAACATTTATTGAAGTTATTTTAAATCAAGAATTAGGCGAACCTTTTAGAAGAGATGCAATGAAAAAACCAGTCGAAGTTGCAGGCATTAATAAAAGTGATATGAAACCACAAAAATCTATAACTAATTAATATTTTCAACACACATAGCTATACCCATACCTCCTCCAATACAAAGAGTAGCCAAACCTTTTTTTAATTTCCTTTTTTGCATTTCATGAACAAGTGTTACTAATATTCTTGCGCCCGAGGCACCGATTGGATGTCCAAGAGCAATCGCACCACCGTTAACATTAACCGCTTCTTCTTTAAGTCCAAGCTCTTTTATTACTGCTATAGATTGGGCTGCAAAAGCTTCATTTGATTCAACTAAATCCAAATCATTAATATTCCACCCAGCTTTATTTAATGCTAATTTAGATGCTGGTATTGGGCCTGTTCCCATTAATTTTGGATCAACACCGCTTTGTGCCCATGAAACAATCTTAGCAATTGGTTTTAAACCTTTATTCTGTGAAGTTTTATAATTCATTAGAGTAAGGGCTGCTGCTCCATCATTTAATCCAGATGAGTTTCCAGCAGTTACAGTACCACCTTCCTTAAAAACTGTTTTTAAATTTGATAATTTATCTAAATTTGTATCAGATCTTGGATATTCGTCTGTATCAAAAATCTTTTGATTTTTTAATTTAATTGGAACTATTTCTTCTGTAAATTTATTTTCATTAATAGCTTTTATCGCTTTTTTTTGTGAGTTAAACGCGAAATTATCCTGATCACTTCTAGTTATTTGATATTTTTCTGCAACATTTTCAGCAGTAACACCCATATGATAATCATTGTACGCATCTATTAATCCATCAATTAGCATTGTATCTTTTAATTTATCTTCACTTAAATTTTTTTCCATTCTATAATTTAAATAATGTGGAGCATTTGTCATACTTTCTTGTCCTCCAGCTATAATAATATTTGTGTCATTTAATTTTAAAGAATTAAAGCCCAGTGTTATCGCTGCCAAACCAGATCCACATACTTGGTTAATTGTTGTTGCAGTTTTATCTTTGTCTATACCCGCATTGATTGCTGTTTGTCTTGCTGGATTTTGACCACAACCCGCTTGTAACACTTGTCCTAATATAACAGTGTCCACTTCTGAACCACTTAGATTAGATTGTTCCATACACCTTTTAACTACAGCCGTTCCAAGCTGCGTAGCTTGACAATCCTTTAAACTTCCCAGGAAAGAACCAATAGGAGTTCTAAAAGCCGATGTTATTACAATATCTTTGTCATTGTTCATAATTATTCAATACAAAATTAATATTATATAATATAGGTATAAATTTTAAGATGAATAAAAAAATACTTAATTACATAATATTTATAATTATTGCTACAATTCTGTTATATTTTGCAAGAAATAATTATAGAGAATTTAATATAAATAAAGCAATTTCTGCCTGCATTTTAGCTAAAACACAAACCTCCGATAATTTTGATAAAGATTTAGTCAAAAAAAAGTGTGAGGAAGATATTAAAAAAAGCCTTAACTAAAGAACAACCAAATCTAATTTTTGTTTCCCCAATCTTTCATTGCCAGTATTGGTCACAAGATATGTTTCTCCTAGATTCATTGCTAATTGATTATCAGAATCCATTAAAATCATATGCATAAAAAAAACATTTCCTGGCTCTATTATGTAAGGGTTATCAGTATAAATCATTGGCCAGTCCATCCAGTTTGGTGAGAAAGTACTTCCCAGAGAGTACCCACATGCATTCATTCTTGCTTTTTTAAAACCAAGATCATCAAAGGTTTTTGCATGTATATCGAAAACATCACCTAATTTATTTCCAGGTTTTAACTTATTCTCACAATTTTTAAGTGACTCAATACATGCTTCGTGCATTTTATAGTGTTTAGGATTGGCTTTTCCTATTGGAATAGTTCTAAACATTGCTGAATGATAATGTTTATATGTGCCAGCCCATTCAATACTTAATTGATCAGGATTAGTTAAAATTTTTTTTTCTGCCTGATACCGGCAAAGTAAAGCATTGTTACCTGAGCCAATTATGAATTCATTTGCAGGATAATCGCCTCCACCTTCAAAAATTATTCTATTCATTTCCGCTAAAATTTTAGCTTCACTTATTCCATTTTTTGCATATTTCCATACTTCATTCAAAGCGAGATCCGCAAGTTTAGATGCTTTTTTAACATAAACTATTTCTTCACTAGATTTAATTACTCTTAATTTTGTTATTAATTCAGATTTATCAATAATTGAGCAATAATTTTTTAAAGACTCATTAAGACTTAAAGCGTTTCTTCCAGTTAATCCATAAGCGTCATATTCTATACCTATTTTTTTTCCTTTAAGATTTAATTCATCTAAAATAATTTTAAGATCATTTGTTGGATTTGATTGATCTTTATCAACCCAAATTCTTATGTCTTCAATATTTGATGTATTCTGAGCTTGTCTCAAATCAGGAGCTCTAGTTAGCAAAATAACATTTCCTTTTTGATCTAAAACTAATGACTGAAAAAAAACATATCCAAAGGTATCATAGCCTGTAAGCCAATACATCGACTCCTGTCTAAACATTAGAAGAGCATCTATATTCTGCTCTTTCATTGAATTAATTACATTTGATTTTCTTTTTTTAAACTCTTGTTTCGAAAAATGAAGGCCCATTAATTTATATTTAGTACAGATGCGGGGTCCAATCTGGTTCCAAACCAATTTAATCTTACATCTAAATGAGGACCTGTTGATCTACCACTTGATCCAACCGTTCCTATTATTTCTCCTTGTTCAACAATATCGCCTATCTCAACAAATATTTTATCCATATGCATATATAGTGTTGAGACACCATGTCCATGATCAAAAATTAAAGTTGCTCCAGTGAAATATAAATCCTTTTCCGCTAAAGTTACCACACCACTAGCCATAGCTTTAATTGGTGTGCCAAGACTTTGAGCAAAATCTATACCATAATGAGGCCATCTAGGTTTACCGTTCAAAATTCTTTGACTTCCATAAATACCAGTTACTATTGCATTATCTACAGGTAAAATAAATTTATTTTTGAAAAAATCTAAGTCAGAATTTATTTCTCTTGCTTGAGCAATAAGTTTATTTTCTTTCTTAATTCTTTCATACACTTCCTCAGGTGGAGTTACTTTTTTTTCTTCAAGACCATCTATTCTCTGGATATTATATTTTCTTTTTTGTATTTTTTTTACTATTTTTTTTGTTTGTCCTTTATTATTTACTTTGATTACAACATCATATTTTCTATCTTTTCCTATACCAAAGGCAAAATATCCTTCTTTTGAAACTTTAATTTCTTTTTTGTCGATAATTACTTCTGAGCCAGGTTGAGTTTTTCCAATAATAAAATGTCCTTGGATAAATTTTCCATTAAATTCAACAGCGTTTACTTCAACTGAAAAAAAAAATATTATTACTAAGAACTTAATTATCTTGCTGTCCATCCACCATCTACAAGTAAAGAAGTACCGGTAATCATTGATGCGGCTTCAGATGCCATAAAAACTACAGCAGATGAAATTTCTGGAAGTTCAGCAAATCTTCCCAAAGGTATACTTTCTAGCATATTTTTTTTAAATTTTTTATCTTTTAAAAATTTTTTAGTCATTGGAGTAACAACAAATGTGGGAGCTATTGTGTTTACTCTAATGTTAGAAGAAGCCAACTCTAAAGCCATACCTTTAGTTAGTCCTTCTAATCCAAACTTTGTCATACTATAGACACTTCTTTTAGGTCCACTGACATGACCCATTTGGGAGGAAATATTTACTATTGATCCTCCAATTTTTTTTCTATTTTTTGCTTGTAGCATTTTAAATGATACGAGTTGAGCTACATTAAAAACAGCATTAATATTTAAATTTACCATAAATTCCATATTCTTTTTTTTTACTTTGGTAAAGTGCTCTGGGATATTTGTTCCAGCATTATTAATCAAAATATCTATTCTACCTTGTTTGTTTATTATAGATTTAATTTGATTATAGTTTGTTATATCACAAACGTAGGGTTTACATTTTACTTTATATTTTTTTACAATTCTTGAAACATTATCTAGATCATTTTTAGTTCTACTTATAATAATTAGATTTGCACCTGCTTCAGCCAAAGCTATAGCACATGCCTTGCCCAATCCTTTTCCAGCTCCAGTAACAAAAGCATATTTATTTTTTAAGTTATATTTTTTTAAATACATTTTTATAAGATTAGTTTTAAATCAGTATAGATCAATTCAATTGCTACTGCCAGTATAGCAAATAAGCCTATCCATCCTATCCAAGAATATTTCTTTATCCAGCCTGAAATTAATGTTGCTGCTGTGGCCATTAAAATTATTGAAAGAACCAAACCAAATACTAGTAACCAATAATGATCTTTTGCTGCTCCTGCAACTCCTAGTACATTATCTAAACTCATAGTAAAATCTGCAAGCAATACTGTCCAAATTGCTTTTAAAAAACTTGAATTGTCTACCTTTATATTCTCATCCTTATCATTAGATTTTTTTATTACATCAACATAAAGTTTGTAACAAATATAAAGTAGCGCAAGACCTCCAATTAATCTTAGACCTGTTATTTGTAGTAAATAAGCTGTTAATAGAGTTAAAATTATTCTTAAAATAACTGCTCCTCCGATACCCCAAAAAATAATCTTTTTTCTTTGTTCAGGAGGAAATTGAGAAGCAACCATTCCAATTATAATGGCATTGTCTCCTGCCAAAACTAGATCAATAAATACTATCTGAGAAAAAATAATTATTTGTTCATTCATAATTTATTGTCTTCTAATATCATGTCAGACGCTTTTTCTGCAATCATTATAGTTGGTGCATTAGTATTTCCCGATGTAATATTTGGCATAATTGAAGCATCAACGACTCTTAAATTTTTTATCCCATAGAGATTTAATCTTTCATTAACTACTGAATTTTCATCTTTCCCCATTTTACATGTACCAACAGGATGAAATATAGTTTGTGTATAATCACTTCCAGCTTTGACCAATTCTTCATTATTTGTAATATGCACTCCGGGTCTATATTCTTCTGGTTCATACTTTTTAAAGGTTTCAGTTTCTAACATTATTTTTCTTATAAGTTTAAGTCCTTGAGCAGCAACATACCTGTCATCATCAGTTGAAAGATAATTCATTTTAATTTTTGGATAGTCTTTAATATTATTACTCACTATGTTGATTTCTCCTCTACTTGTTGGTCTTATATTTGCAACGGTAGGAGTTATTCCTTCGAAATTATGCAATTTAGTTGCCCCAAGAACATCTGTACTAATCGGCTGGACATGAAATTGTAAATTTGGTGTTTCTCTTGAACTATCACTTTTTGCAAAGCCACAAACCTGGCTTGCACCCATAGTCATGGGTCCACTTTGATTGAATATATATTCTAAACCAATCATTAAATTACCAAATATACTGTTAATTTTTTTATTTAATGATTTGAGGTTTTTAACTTTGTATACCGGTCTAAACATCAAATGATCTTGTAAATTTTTTCCAACTCCTTTTAATTCATTAACTGTATTTATTCCAAATTTTTTTAATTTCTCACTATCACCTATTCCTGAGACTTGTAATATATGTGGTGAACCAATCGAACCTGCGGACAAAATTATCTCACAATTTGTTTTAACTTCTTCTAATTTTTCATTACGAAAATAATTTACACTTACTGCTTTTTTTCCTTCAAAATTTATTTTTTGAACATGAGCATTAGTGATTATTTTTAAATTAGATCTTTTTTTTACCGGATTTAAATATCCTTTTGCAGCACTAGATCTCAATTTTAATCCAAAATGACTATGGCTTGTTGTAAACTGATAATAACCTACACCAAAATTATTACCTGTATTAAAATC
Source organism: uncultured Pelagibacteraceae bacterium (assembly GCA_902559305.1). Lineage (GTDB taxonomy): Bacteria > Pseudomonadota > Alphaproteobacteria > Pelagibacterales > Pelagibacteraceae > Pelagibacter. The sequence continues at coordinate 12,595 of CACEHK010000008.1, forward strand.
TATAACTTTAGGTATACCTTTTTCTTCTGCAGCATTTATAAATTCTTCCAACATTTTTAATTTAATTTTTTTATTTGCAACCATTATCGGTCCATTGTCACTATGAAACTCACTCTTACCTAGTTCATTATTTTCAGATTTTATAAAATAAGGAAGAACATCATTCCACCCCCATCCAGTGTTACCTTGCTGCCTCCAATTGTCATAATCATTACTTTGTCCTCTTATCCAAAGAAGACCATTTATAGATGAGCTTCCACCCAAAGTCTTACCCCTTGGATATCTTATTGATCTATTGTTCATACTTTCATCTTTTTCTGTATGAAAACACCAGTCAACTTTTGGATTATGCATTGTTTTATAATAGCCAACCGGAATATGTATCCATGGATAACTATCCTTGCCTCCAGCTTCCAATAGCAAAACCTTGTTTCTTGAGTTTGCTGACAATCTATTAGCCAAAACACATCCTGCAGAGCCAGCACCAATAATTATATAATCAAAAATATCCATTAGATTAGAATGTTTATAATATTTAATCAAAAATTCCAGTAATACCAACGATATTAATTCAAAGTTTTATTATATTAGTGCTTGTTTTAAATTTTTATTTTTGAGAAACTCTTTTTTTTAAAAAAACAACAAGAGGGAAATTATAATGAAAAAAATCATTTCAATGATATTTGCTGTTTCTTTAGTTCTTGGTTTTACAACTAACGCTAATGCAGCAAAAACATTAAAGTGCCAAACCGTTATCAGTGCAAAAGCTGATGAAGTTGTGATGTTAAAAGACTTCACGGATACAGTTACTGCTCTAACTGGTGGATCACTAAAATTTGAAATCATGCCTGCTGGAACAGTAGTTGGAGTTAAAGAAACTTTAGATGCTGTAGACAAAGGTTTGATTGACTGTGGATTTGCTTGGACACACTATTGGTCAGGTGATCATCCAGCTGCTATGTTATTTGGTTCGCCAGTAGCAGGTGGTGGAGTCGGTATTGATAACATAGCTTTCTTATCATGGTTTCAATATGGTGGTGGTAAAGAGTTATACGACAGATTATGGAAAGAAATGGGAAGAGACATAAAAGGATTTATGCTTCAACCAGTTGGGCCTGAGGCTTTAGGTTGGTTTCCAAAGCCAATTAAAAATATGGCTGACTTTAGAAAGTATAAGTTTAGAACTCCTCCAGGAATTCCAGGACAAACTTATAAAGATATTGGTATAGCATCTGTAGCAATGGGAGGTGGAGATATTCTACCCGCTCTACAAGCTGGAACAATTGATGCTGCTGAATGGTGCTGTCCAAAACCAGACCTTGTTTTTGGTTTCCAAAAAGTATTAAAACATTATTACTTACAAGGTTTGCACCAAGTAGTCGTAAATGCTGACTTTTACATGACTGGTAAAACATATAATTCTTTATCAGATCATGAGAAAAAATCTTTAGAAGTTGCAGCAAATGCATCTTTAGCTAAATCTTTAAGCTACAGAATATATGAAAACGGTAAAGCACTTGCTGAGTTAACTACTAAGCATGGTGTTATATTAGAGGATACACCTTCTGATTACTTTACTGAATATATGGCTGCTGCAAAAGCAACTTTAAATAAAAATGCAAAAGACAATGCATTTTTTAATGAAGTTTACACTTCTATGAAGAATTTTGCAGATATCGCTGTTCCTTTCTGGAGTGGTGCTCAGATGTCAAATGCGAAGCTAGGAATGGCTCACGCGGCAACATTGAAGTAATATAGTTTTAATTTAAAACTATAATCAATTTATAATAAAGCGGACTTTATATAAGTCCGCTTTATTTTTTTAAGGACTTTATGGTAGACGAACCAAGTAAATTAGATATTTCAGATGAAATGATTGCCGAGAGAAGAGGCGGTTCCGGCAAAATGCCGGATGACATGCCTAAATGGATGGCAAAATCTATTATTTTAATAGATAAATTTAGCAAGATAACAGGCAATATAGTTTGTTGGATTTTAATGCCATTAATCTTAGCAATGACCTATGAAGTTTTTGCAAGAAAATTATTTTTAGCTCCTACAATTTGGGCCTACGATATTAGCAGATTTCTTTATGGCGCTTTATTTATGTTGGGTGCTGGTTATGCACTCTCAAAAGGAGTTCATATAAGAGCAGATTTTTTATACAGAAATTTTAAAGTTAAAAATCAAGGTTTAATTGATTTTACTTTATATATTTTATTTTATTTTCCAGGCTTAACCGTATTTCTTTATATGACAACTGGCTTTCTACAGGAATCGATAATGCGAGGAGAAAGAGGAATGGATACAACATGGATGCCATACATGTGGCCAATAAAATCATGTTTATGGTTTGGAATTATTTTTTTATTAATACAAGGAGTTTCAGAACTACTTAAAAGCTATTATGCAATGACTAGAGGGAAGTGGCCAGGTAACGAATGATTGCTGAATTAATAGATCCCGCAATACTAGGTTTTATATTAATTGGAGTAATGCTTTTTTCTATATTTGTTGGTTTTCCAATTTCTTTCACTTTAATATTTTTAGGTTTTGTTTTTGGTTACTTAGGTTTTGGAAAGCTTGTTTTTTATTTGATGACTCTTCAGTTTTCAATGGTAATGACAGAACAAACTTTAGCCGCCGTACCTCTATTTGTTTTTATGGGTATCATGATGGAACAAGCAGGATTAATGGAAAGATTATTTTCAGCTTTCCAATTAATGCTAGCAAAAGTTAGAGGATCACTTTATTACGCTGTTCTTTTTGTTTCAGTTATTTTTGCTGCAGCTACAGGTATAGTAGGTGCGTCTGTTACAATTTTAGGAATTATGGCTGCTAAATCAATGAACAGATCAGGCTACAACGTTAGATTAGCTGCAGGAACAATTACAGCTGGTGGTACTTTAGGAATATTAATTCCACCTAGTATAATGCTTGTTGTAATGGGTCCGATAATGGAAATCCCTGTGATTGATTTATTTGCAGCCGCTATCATACCCGGAATTCTACTTGCCAGTCTATATGCAGCTTACACCACTATAAGATGTATGATGGATCCAAAATTAGGTCCACCACTACCCGAGGACATGAGAGCTACAAGTATGAAAGATGTTTGGATAGAATTTTTCCTTGGCCTAGTTCCACCTGCTGCATTAGTTTTTTCTGCTCTTGGAAGCATTCTATTAGGATTTGCTACTCCAACAGAGGCTGCTGGCTGTGGTGCAATGGGAGCATTATTATTATCTCTTGCTTATAAAAAATTAACTTTAGCAAAATTACAAGATGCCTTAGTAAAAACTTTAGAAATTTCTGCATTAATTATGGTTTTAGTTGCTGCCTCTAATTTTTTCGGCGCGGTATTTGCTCGTCTAGGAACACCAATGCTTCTTACTGAATTTTTATTATCTTTAGAAATGAATAGATATCTAATTTTAGCTATAGTTATGGGTGTGATTTTTCTTTTAGGTTGGCCTCTTGAGTGGGTACCAATTGTAATGATTATAGTGCCAATAATATTACCATTAATTGAAGCTCTAGGTTTTAATTTGACATGGTTTGCAATATTAGTTGCTGTTAATTTACAAACTGCCTGGCTTTCGCCCCCCGTAGCCTTATCAGCATATTTCCTAAAAGGTGTTGTTCCTGAATGGGATTTAAAAGATATTTACCTAGGAATGATGCAATTTATGGTTCTTCAGGTAATTGGTTTGATAATTATAATAATATTTCCAAAAATTGTACTATGGTTACCAACTGTCTTATATGGACAGTAATTTATATTTGTTTAATATAAGGCAGTGATTCAAGAAAAAGAAAATTCAAAATTAATAAATTGGGAAATTGTATCAGTTAACCCCAATAATAAAATTTGGGACTGGAAAGACTTATTTTGCTTTTGGGGTTCTAGCATCCAAAGTATAATTGGTTTTTCTTTAATTGCTTCATTATTTTTAGTTTATCAGCTAAACTTTTTAATAGTATTAGCTGGTTGTGTAATTGGATCACTGCTTGTTTATTTTTTTTCAAACCTAATCGGTAAACCTTCACAAAAGCATGGAATTCCTTTTCCAGTTTTTCTAAGACTATCCATGGGAGTTTTTGGAGCAAAATATGTAGCCATGCTAAGAGGGGTGGTAGGTATTTTTATGTTTGGTGTTCAAACATATTTTATATCTAAATCAATTGGATATTTAATTAGAATTACTCTCTATTCAATAGATAGTGAAATTTTAGATAAAGATATATTTTTGTTCTTCTTAATGGGGTTTAATTTTATAGATGCATTTTCTTTAATATTTTCATTGTGGATGCAATATTTGTTATTTAGTAACGGTCAAAGATTTATTAAATCAATAATTAATTTTTCAACTTTATTTGTTTATTTTGGATTAATTATTTTTTTTGTTTTATTATTTAGAGAAAATTATAATGATATATTAAATACTTCCAAAGATTTATTTAATAACAATATTATTTATAATAATGAAAGTTTAATAGCTTTGCTTTCAATAGCCGGTACTTTTTTTACGTATTTTTCAATTGTAATTGTAAATTTTGGAGATTTTTCTAGATATGCAAAAAGTGAAAGTGAAGTAAATAAAGGTAATTTAAGTTTGCTTTTAAATTTATTATTTTTTTCATTTTTTGCAATTTTTTTGGTTTTAGGAGCTAGTATTTTTTTTGAAAAAAACTCAATTCCAATTGAGAGATTACTAACTAGTCCTGCTGATATAATTGGTAAATTTGATAATTCACTTTTGACTTTTATAGCTCTATTCTTTATGTTGGTTGCATCTGCATCGACAAATCTAATTGCTAATTATGTTCCTTCTCAAAACTCAATTATTAATCTATTTCCAAACAAATCTACATTAAGAAGTTCAGGAGTAATTATTATCCTATTAGGATTAATATTTGCTATTTTTTGGGATCCATTACTCAGTAAGATCGGAATTTTATCTTTTATTGATACAATAGGTTCATTTTTTGGTCCAATTGCCGGTATTATGATTATAGATTATTATTTAATTAAGGATAAAAAAGTTATAAATAAAGATATTTTTTCTTCAGATGTAAAAGGGTCTTATTATTATTCTGGTGGCTGGCAGATAAAGGCTATTTATTCGTTATTTATAGGTTTTATTTTCGCTTCAGCAACTATTTGGAACGCTGAATTTAGATTTATACAATCTTTTTCTTGGTTAATCGGTGCATTTATTTCGTCTGTAATTTATTATCTATTAGCTAGCAAATAATATTTAAATGCATCAATTTGATCTTAAAAATAAAACAGCAATTATAACTGGGGGAGCGCAAGGCTTCGGTCTTGATATAGCAAAAAAATTTTTATTATTTGGTGCGAAAGTATTTATATGGGATATAGATAAAAATGAATTATTAAAAGCATCTACAGAAATTAATAATCCAAAACTTAATTATAATATTGTTGATGTTTCAAATTTTAACGAAGTAAAAAATACAGTTAACGAGATCACGTTAAAAAATAAAATTGATATATTAATTAATAACGCTGGTATCACTGGCCCTACAGCAGAACTTTGGAATTATAATATTGATGACTGGAAATCTATCCTAGACATTAATCTTCACGGAACTTTCTATTGTTGTAAAACTATAGTGCCTCATATGATTAAAAATAATTATGGTAGAATTGTCAATATTGCTTCTGTTTCTGGAAAAGATGGAAATGCAAATGCTAGCGCATATAGTTCAGCAAAAGCAGGTGTTATTGGTCTTACTAAATCTTTAGGTAAAGAACTATCAATTCATAATATTTCAGTTAATGCAGTAACTCCAGCAGGGGCAAAAACTAGAATTTTAGACCAAATGACAAAAGAACATGTACAAAGAATGCTTTCAAAAGTTCCTAGAGGAAGATTTTTAGAAATAAATGAACTTTCTTCTATGGTCTGTTGGCTTTCTTCAGAAGAGAATTCTTTTTCAACAGCTGCTGTTTTTGATATAAGTGGAGGCAGATCTACATATTAAACTGTTTTAAAATTATGGCAAAAATTTATAGTTTTTTTTTTATATTTTATTTATTTTTTTTAAATTCAGCTTTTTCACAAAATGTTACTGTGTTCGAATTTACTGATGAAGAGTTATCTAAATTAAAAGTTAGAAAAATTAGAGGAGCTGATGCAAAAACTATCTACACATTGGATAATAACGAAAATGGTAAATTTTTAAAAGCTGAAGCAAATAATTCTGCATCAGGCTTAGGTAAAGAAATTTTAATTAATTTAATCAAAACTCCAATCCTTAATATTACATGGAAAGTTGAAAAAGACCTGTCTGGCATTTCAGAAAATACTAAAAAAGGCCATGATTATGCAGCCAGAGTCTTTGTTGTAAAAAAAACTGGTGCTACACCGCTTTCTAATAGAGCTATGAATTATGTTTTTTCAAGTAATAATGATGTAAACACTTACCATCCAAGTCCATTTACAAAAAAATCAATTGATTTTGTATTATCTACTACTAAAGAAAATTTAAACGAATGGGTCACAGTTAAAGTAAATGTAAGGGAGCATTTTAAAAAATTTCATAATTTAGATTTAGAAGAAATAAATGGAGTTGCAATAATGTCTGATACTGATAATTCTAAATTAAAATCAATTGCGTATTATCAAAATATTTATTTTTCTACAAATTAATCTAAAATTTAAAATATTTTTTGAGACTTATACTTAAAAATGAGAGAATTATTGCAGCCAAAACATCCTCAATTGGGGCTGCTGCTGGATAACCATAATTCCAACCAATCACACCTATTAGCCATATTATGTAAACTTTCATTAATTAACATTACTATTAAATATTAAAGACTTTTGATATCATAAAATTATGGGCAAGGAATTTACTTTTAAGGTTAAAGTATATTATGAAGATACAGATGCAGGCGGAATAGTTTACTATGCAAATTATTTAAAATTTTTAGAAAGAGCTAGATCAGAAGCAATATATTTATTAGGCTTTAGTAACAAAAAATTATTAGATGAATTTGGAAGTTTAATTATAGTAAAATCTTGTAACATTAAATATTTTAAACCAGCCAAACTAGAAGAAGTTTTAAATGTAATTTCTAATATTAAAATTATTACACAAACCTCATTTATAATGAATCAAATTATTAAAAGAAATGACGAAACAATAACCGAAGCAGAAGTACACCTTGTCGTTGTTAACTCTGAAGGAAGACCAATAAAAATTCCTAATATATTTGAGTCTAAATTAAAAGAATATTTATGAAGCTAACTTTAAAACTTTTTTAAATAAAGAAGTCATTATCTCTTTATTAATCCTTCCTGTATTTACATTTCTAGGACTTGGATGATAGCATCCAATTAATATTTTATTATCAGGCAGTTGAAATTTTGCTCCATGACCAAATATATAATTTTTATTTTTTAAAAAATAACTTTCTTTATAAAATTGAATACAAGCATCAAAAGCTATTTTTCCTAGAGCAATTATGATTTTAATATTTTTAAGTAACTCAATCTCACTTCTAAAATAATTAAAGCAAGTTTTTAGTTCTAAATTTGTTGGTTTATCTCCAGGAGGCACACATTTAAGAGCTGTTGTAATGTAAGCGTTATGAAGTTTTAATTTATCATTTTTATTTTCAGAAAATGGTTGATTAGATATTTTTGCTTTATATAGACATTTGTATAAAAATTCTGCAGATCTATCCCCAGTAAAAACTCTGCCAGTTCTATTTCCTCCATGAGCAGCTGGTGCTAGTCCTACAAAAAGAATTTTTCCATTTAAATCACCAAAACCAGTAATTGGTTTCCCCCAATACTCTTCATTTATAAATTGTTTTCTTTTTTTCTTAGCAATTTTCTCTCTAAATTTTTTTAATCTTTTACACTTATTACAAGAAATTATCTTTTTATTTAAATTTATTAATTTGAACCTCTCAGACATTAATTATTTTTGGTTCTTTTTTTTAAATAGCGAAATACCACTTTTAATTTTATGATTATAAGATTCTTTAAAACTTTCTAATTGCCAGCCTTTTAATCTATTCTCAATTTCTAAAAGGTTATTTTTTTTCCACTCATTTGAAGTTTTTGTATCTTTCCACATTAATTTGTCGTTGCTACTTCTTCCACAACCATAACAATATCCAGTAACAGGATCTGTCTTACAAATGCTTATACATGGTGAAACAATCATTTTTTTTTATTTTTATCATGTTTTACACTATTATTCTATTTGGACAAATGACATCTATCATATATAAAAAACCTTTAAAATTGGGCGAGTGGCGGAATTGGTAGACGCGTTGGTCTTAGGAACCAATAGTGCAAGCTGTGAAGGTTCGAGTCCTTTCTCGCCTACCAAAATATTTTATGAAAGTTACAATAGAAAATAAAAAAGGTTTAAATAAAGATTTAAAAGTCTTTGTAGATAAAGAAACAATGAGTTCATATTTAAATGAAAAATATGAAGAGGTTAAAAAAACAGTGACTCTGAAAGGATTTAGACCAGGAAAAGTCCCAAAGGAAATTTTAAAAAAACAATTTGGTGAAGCAATATTTGGAGAAGTTTTAGATAAAATTTTAAAAGAAACAAGTACTAAAGCCCTTCAAGATAATAAAATTAAACCAGCGGGACAGCCGAAAATTGATTTAAAAACTTATGGTGATGATAAAGATTTAGAATATGTAATTTCAGTAACAGAGCTTCCAAAAATTAATGTTAAAGAATTAGAAAATATCAAATTTAATGAATATAAAGTCAAAATTGAATCTAAAGAGTCGGATAAAAGAATTGAAGAAATAGCAAAATCACAAAAAAACTTTGTTGATGTTGATGAAGCTAAAGTTGCTAATGAGGGAGATTTAGTCATTTTCGACTACAAAGCAAAAGTTGATGGTAAAGATTTTAAAGGCAATGAAGGTAAAAATACACAATTAGAAATTGGAAAAGATTTATTTATTAAAGGTTTTGATAAACAATTATTGAAAGTAAGAAAAAATGAAGATGTTAAAGTTGAAGTAACTTTACCTGAAAATTTTCCTGAAAAAGAGCTAGTTGGAAAAAAAGCAATTTTTGAATGTAAAATAAATGCTGTTAAAAAACCAAAACCTATTAAAATTGATGATGAATTTGCAAAGAATCTTGGAGCTAAAGACTTAAGTGATTTAAAAAAATTAATTACAAATCAAATTAATGAAGAATATAAAAATTCTTTAAATTCATTAAGCAGTAGACAAATTTTAGATGAGATTGACAAAATTAAACTAGATGAAATACCAGAAAATTTAAAAGAACAAGAAATCAAAATTTTATCTGAAGGAATGGATAGTGAAAAATTAAAAAAAAATAAAAAGGATCTTGAAAATAAAGCGATTAAAAGAATTAAAACTGGTTTAATATTAAATGAGTTTGGTGAACAAAATAAAATTAATGTTAGCGAACAAGAAATGCAAGCTGAAATCCAAAAACAACTTCGGATGATGCCAGGACAAGAAAAAATGTTACAAGAATATTATCAAAAAAACCCTGCTATTCTTGGAAATCTTAGAGGTCAATTATATGAAGAAAAGATTTTGAAAGAAATAAAACTCAAAGCTAAATCAAATTTAAAAGAAATTACTAAAGAACAAGCAGAAAAACTTTTAAAAGAAGAAAATGATAAGCATATGAAAGAACACCATGATCATAATCATGACCATGACCATCCTTCAGAAAAAAAGGATTCTAATATAAAAAAAAAATCAGCACCTAAAAAAACAAAAATTACAGCAAAGAAATCACCTGTAACAAAAAAAGTTAGCAAAAAGTAATCACAAGTTGTATAAGTATAACGAATCAGATTATGAATAAAATACCTGAACAATTAAATACACTTATCCCGATGGTTGTTGAACAATCAAGTAGAGGAGAAAGAGCTTATGATATTTACTCAAGACTATTAAAAGAAAGAATAGTTTTTCTTGTTGGACCTATAAACGACAATGTAGCATCATTAGTTACTGCTCAACTTTTATTTTTAGAATCTGAAGACCCGAAGAAAGATATTTCTCTTTATATTAATAGCCCAGGAGGTTTAGTTACGGCAGGATTAGGAATTTACGATACAGTCCAATATATAAAACCAGATGTTTCTACACTATGTATTGGTCAAGCAGCTAGCATGGGTTCTTTTTTATTATCTGCTGGTAAAAAGGGTAAAAGATTTTCACTTCCGAATTCAAGAATAATGGTACATCAACCTTCAGCAGGCTTTCAAGGTCAAGCTACAGATATAGAAATTCATGCTAATGAAGTATTATCTTTAAAAAAAAGATTAAATGAAATTTACTCAAAACATACAAATAAATCAGTTGAAGAAATAAAATCTGCTCTTGAAAGAGATAATTTTATGACTCCTGAGAATGCAAAAGATTTTGGTCTTATAGATAAAGTTGTGGTTAATAGAGAATAATTTACTACATGTAGTTTTTCCACAACCTATACTTGATTAGATTATATTAAATGAAATATAATAATAAAATTGATTCGGAAATAAAATATGAGCACAAATAATAAAAATATTCTTTATTGTTCTTTTTGCGGGAAAAGTCAGCATGAAGTTAGAAAATTAATTGCTGGGCCTACAGTTTTTATTTGTGATGAATGTGTAGAATTATGCATGGATATCATTAAGGAAGAAAATAAAGATACATTTGTAAAACATCAAGACGGATTACCTTCTCCTAAAGAAATCTGCAATGTTCTTGATGATTATGTTATCGGTCAAAATTATGCAAAAAAAGTTTTATCTGTTGCTGTTCACAATCACTACAAAAGACTTAACTATGAAAATAAAACAAGCAAAACAGTAGAATTGGCAAAATCAAATATTTTATTACTTGGTCCTACTGGTTGTGGAAAAACATTGTTAGCACAAACACTTGCCAGAATATTAGATGTTCCTTTTACAATGGCTGATGCTACAACTTTAACAGAAGCTGGTTATGTTGGTGAAGATGTAGAAAATATTATTTTAAAATTATTACAATCAGCTGACTATAATGTTGAGAAAGCACAGAGAGGAATTGTTTACATTGATGAAGTAGATAAAATAAGTAGAAAATCTGAAAATCCATCTATAACAAGAGATGTATCTGGTGAAGGAGTTCAGCAAGCACTATTAAAAATTATGGAAGGAACTGTTGCAAGTGTTCCACCGCAAGGAGGAAGAAAGCATCCTCAACAGGAATTTCTTCAAGTAGACACCACAAACATATTATTTATTTGTGGAGGAGCTTTTGCTGGATTAGATAAAATTATTTCTCAAAGAGATAAAGGTTCATCAATTGGGTTTGGAGCAGAAGTTAAAACAGTAGCTGACAAGAAGATAGGTGAATGGATGAAAGGACTTGAGCCAGAGGACTTACTAAAATATGGTTTAATACCAGAATTTATTGGAAGGCTTCCGATTACAGCAACTTTAGAAGATTTGGATGAAAAGTCACTAGTTAAGATATTGCTTGAACCAAAAAATTCATTAATTAAACAATATCAAGAATTGTTTAAATTAGAAGGAGTAAAACTTGTTTTCAAAGATAATGCTGTTAAGGAAATAGCACAAAAAGCAATAGCAAAAAAGACTGGAGCAAGAGGGCTAAGGTCAATTTTAGAAAATATACTTTTAAAAACAATGTTTGATTTACCTGGACAAGAAAATATACAAGAAGTTATTATTGATTTAGGTGCGGCTAAAGGCCAAAATGATCCAATAATAATATACTCAAAGAACAACAAAACTAAGACTGAAAAAACATCAGCAGCCTAAATAAAGTTAATAATCTGTAGATTTCTATTGCAAAATCAAATTTAATATCCATATTTAGGTAATGGAAGTTAAACATACATCGCCACTTTTACCTTTGAGAGATATCGTTGTGTTTCCAAGTATGGTAATACCTTTGTTTGTAGGAAGAGATAAATCAATAACTGCGTTAAACGAAGTTATGAAAGATAATAAGAAAATTATTTTAGTAACTCAAAAAAATTCTGAAGTAGATGATCCAAAAAAAACTGATGTTTTTATGTATGGTTGTGAGAGTACAATTTTACAATTACTTAAATTACCCGATGGAACTGTAAAAGTTCTAGTAGAAGGTTTGAAGAGAGTAAAAATAGTTGATTTTAAGGATGATGATAAATTTATAACATGTTCTTATGAATATAATAATGACATATTAAGTAAAGATGAAGACTTAATGCCTCTAGCAATTACTGCAGTAAGAAGATTAGAAAAACTTACTTCAATAAACAAAAAACTATCTTCTGAAACAATAAATAATATTAAGGAACTTAAAGATCCTTCTAAAATTGTAGACAATATAGCTTCTCATTTAAATTCAACAATTTCTGAAAAACAACAATTATTCGAAACTTTCGATGTAAAAAAAAGACTAAATGGCGTTATTAAAATAATGGAAAATGAAACTAGTATAATTGGTGTTGAAAAAAGAATTAGAGGTAGAGTTAAAACTCAAATGGAAAAAACACAACGTGAATATTATTTGAATGAACAATTAAAAGCGATTCAAAAAGAATTAGGTGAAATAGAAGATGGAAAAGATGAAACATCTAATTTAAATAAAGCAATTCAAAAAGCCAAAATGCCTAAAGAAGTGCAAAAAAAATGCATGTCTGAACTTAAAAAATTAAAAAATATGAGCCCCATGTCAGCAGAGGCAACAGTAGTAAGAAATTATTTAGATTGGATGATTGATTTACCTTGGTTTAAAAAAGATAAGGTAGATATTGATTTAAATAAAGCTATGAAAACCTTAGACGAAGACCATTATGGTTTAGAAAAAGTTAAGGAAAGAATTATAGAATTTTTAGCTGTACAAAAAAGAATGGAAAAAATTAAAGGTCCAATTTTATGTTTAATCGGCCCCCCAGGTGTTGGAAAAACATCCTTAGGCAAATCAATTGCAAAAGCTACTAATAGACAGTTTGTAAGAATGTCATTGGGTGGCGTTCGTGATGAAGCTGAAATTAGAGGCCATAGAAGAACCTATATAGGGTCACTACCAGGGAAAATAATTCAGATGATGAAAAAAGCAGGAACAAAAAATCCATTAATTTTATTAGATGAAATTGATAAAGTTGGAAATGATTATCGAGGTGACCCATCTTCCGCATTGCTTGAGGCTTTAGATCCAGAGCAAAATACAAATTTTAATGATCATTATTTAGAAGTTGATTACGATCTCTCAGATGTAATGTTTGTTACAACAGCAAATACTTTGAATATATTGCCACCCCTATTAGACAGAATGGAGGTAATAAGAATACCTGGTTATACTGAAGATGAAAAAATAAACATTGCGAATAAATATTTATTACCTAAACAAATAAAAGAAAATGGAGTTAAAAAAGATGAACTAGATTTAGTCGATGGCACAATTAAAGAAATCATTAGAAGTTACACTAGAGAATCAGGAGTAAGAAATTTAGAAAGAGAAATATCTAAAGTAGCAAGAAAGGTAGTTAAAAAAGTTGTTGGTGGTGAAGAAAAAAAAGTGACAGTAAGCGATAAAAATATAAATGATTTTTTAGGTGTTAAAAAATTCAAATATGGAGAAGTGGAAACCAATGATAGAGTAGGCGTTGTTACAGGACTTGCTTGGACAGAATTTGGTGGTGAAATTTTAAAAATTGAAACAATCCATATGCCAGGTAAGGGAAGAATGCAAATCACAGGAAAACTAGGCGATGTTATGCAAGAGTCAGTTAAAGCAGCCAAGTCATTTGTAAGATCTAAGAGTTTGGAATATGGAATTATACCTCCTATATTTGAAAAAAAGGATTTTCATATTCATGTCCCTGAAGGAGCTACTCCAAAAGATGGTCCATCAGCTGGTATTGGAATGGTTACCTCAATTGTTTCATCAATAACAAACAATCCTGTTCACAAGCATATTGCAATGACTGGCGAAGTTACTATTACAGGTCAAGTTTTGCCAATAGGCGGTTTAAAGGAGAAATTACTTGCAGCTCATAGAGCAGGAATTAAAGAAGTTATAATTCCAAAAGAAAATGAAAAGGATTTAGTGGATATACCAAAAAAAGTTCGTGAGGACATTAAAATAACTTCAGTTGAGAATGTTAGTGAAGTATTAAAAATAGCTTTAAAAAAAGAACTAAAGAGAGTTGAGTGGACTGATGTTGAAAATATTTCTAAATCAGACAAAGATCAAAAATCCCAAGCTAGTATTCAGTAATTAACAATTTACTTTAACATATCGTTGTTGTATTAGTACCTTGTTTTTTGGGCGGTTAGCTCAGTTGGTAGAGCATCTCGTTTACACCGAGGGGGTCAAAGGTTCGAGTCCTTTACTGCCCACCAAAAAATATGGGGGTGTAGCTCAGTTGGTTAGAGCACGTGCCTGTCACGCACGGGGCCGAGGGTTCGAGTCCCTTCACTCCCGCCACAAATTCTATATTTACTGTTAATACCTTGAAATAATCAATAAAATGTGACTTTAACTGCACTTTCATTTAGTTCAAAAGATTATATATAGAAATTGATGCTTGCGGATTTTTTAAAAGATTATTTTTCAATTATTATTTTTTTAATAATTGCACTAGGTTTAAGTTGTGCATTCATAATTCTTAATTTTGCATTATCTCCAAAAAATCCTGATCCAGAAAAACTTTCTTCATATGAGTGCGGTTTTGAACCCTTTAATGATTCAAGGATGGAATTTGATGTTAGATTTTATTTGGTTGCAATTTTATTTATTATTTTTGATCTGGAGATAGCTTTTTTATTTCCTTGGGCTATTTCACTTGGCAATATAGGCTTGGTAGGATTTGTATCTATGATGATTTTTCTATTTATTTTAACAGTAGGATTTATTTATGAATGGAAAAAAGGAGCGTTAGATTGGGAATAAAAAATGATAGCTAATGATAAAGAAAAAGAAATACCAGAGGAGTTTAAAAAACTTGCTGAAGACTTTAGCAAGGATGGTTTTATAACAACCTCTTTTGATAATTTAGTTAATTGGGCGAGAACAGGCTCTTTACATTGGATGACTTTTGGTCTTGCTTGTTGTGCGGTTGAAATGATGCAAACGTCAATGCCCAGATATGATCTTGAGAGATTTGGTGCTGCTCCAAGAGGCTCACCAAGACAATCTGATGTCATGATTGTAGCAGGTACCTTAACCAATAAAATGGCCCCAGCATTAAGAAAAGTTTACGATCAAATGCCTGAGCCAAGATATGTTATATCAATGGGTAGTTGTGCTAATGGTGGTGGTTATTATCATTATTCTTATTCTGTTGTAAGGGGATGTGATAGAGTTGTGCCTGTTGATATATATGTACCAGGCTGCCCACCTTCTGCTGAGGCTCTACTTTATGGCATAATGCAACTTCAAAAAAAAATTAGAAACAAAGGTTCTTTACAAAGATAAAATGAATAATTTATCTGACTTAGAAAAAATAATAAATTCTGAACTTAATACCAAAATAAAAAGTTCAAAAATCAACCATCAACAAATTTACCTTAGTATTGAAAATGGAAATTTAATAGAAGTTTTGTTGTTTTTAAAAAACAATAGCAAAACTAAATTTAAACAGTTAATTGATATAACAGCTGTCGACTATCCTGAGAACGAAAGGCGTTTCAAGTTAGTTTATTTATTATTGAGCCATGAATTTAATTCAAGGGTTTTGATAGATTTTTTTATAAGCGAAAATGAAATTGTTTCTTCTTTAACCTCTATTTATCCTTCATCTAATTGGATGGAAAGAGAAGTTTTTGATATGTATGGAATTAAATTTAAAGATCATCCAGATCTGAGAAGAATACTAACTGATTATGGATTTGAAGGACATCCTCTTAGAAAAGACTTTCCATTAACAGGGCACAATGAAGTTAGATATAGCGAGAATGATAAAAAAGTAGTCTATGAGCCCGTTAAGCTAGAACAAAATTATAGAAATTTTGATTACGAAAGTCCGTGGGAAGGTACTAAATATATAAAAAATCAAACTAAGAAATAATGCCTAAAGAAAAAAAAACATTAAATTTAAATTTTGGACCTCAGCATCCAGCAGCACACGGTGTACTAAGATTAATTCTTGAATTAGACGGAGAAATTGTTGAACATGCTGATCCCCATATAGGATTACTTCATAGAGGAACAGAAAAATTAATTGAAAATAAAACTTATCTTCAGGCGCTACCTTATTTTGATAGACTTGATTATGTAGCTCCGATGAATCAGGAGCATGCTTTTGCACTAGCAATCGAAAAAATTTTAGATATTGAAGTCCCAATCAGAGCTCAATTTATTAGAGTTATGTTCTGTGAAATTGGAAGAATTCTTAGCCATATTTTAAATATTACCACACAAGCATTAGACGTAGGAGCTTTAACACCTTCTCTGTGGGGATTTGAAGAGAGAGAAACCCTAATGACTTTTTACGAAAGAGTTTCAGGGTCAAGACTACATGCTAATTATTTTAGAGCAGGTGGAGTCCATCAGGATCTACCCAGAGGTTTGGATGAAGATATAGCAAATTTTTGTCAAAAATTTCCTAAGGTTATTGATGATTTAGAAACATTACTTACTGATAATAGAATTTTTAAACAAAGAAATGTGGATATTGGTATTGTAACAAAGCAGGATGCTTTAGATTATTCATTTTCAGGTGTCATGCTAAGAGGCTCGGGTATCCCCTGGGATTTAAGAAAAGCGCAACCATATGAGTGTTATAATCAATTCGATTTTAAAATACCAATCGGAAAAAATGGTGATTGTTATGATAGATATTTATGCAGAATTGAAGAAATGCGAGAAAGTGTAAAAATAATAAACCAGTGTTTAGCGCAAATGCCCAGTGGTCCAATTAAAACCTTAGATGGAAAAATTAGCCCTCCTCCTAAAAAAGAATTAAAACAATCAATGGAAGCATTAATACATCATTTTAAATTATTTACAGAAGGTTACAGAGTAAAAAAAGATGAAATATATATATCAGTTGAAGCACCTAAAGGAGAGTTTGGCGTGTATTTAATATCTGATGGATCTAATAAGCCTTACAAATGCAAAATAAGAGCTCCTGGTTTTTCTCATTTACAAGCAATGGATTATTTAATTAAAGGTCATATGTTAGCAGATGTTCCGGCAGTACTCGGATCGATGGATGTAGTTTTTGGAGAAATTGATAGATGAGTATAAAAAAAATATCAAAAGATCAACCTGAAAAATTTGAGTTTAATAAAAGTAACTTTGATGAAGCTAATAAAATTATTAAAAACTACCCTGAGGGTAAACAACAGAGTGCTGTAATGGCTTTACTATATTTGGCACAAAAGCAAAATGATAATTGGATACCACTAGTAGCCATGAAATACATAGCTAAATTTTTATCAATACCATATATTAAAGTTTATGAGGTAGCTACTTTTTATTCGATGTACAATTTGTCTCCTGTGGGAAAATATTTTATTCAAGTATGCACTACAACACCATGTATGATTAGAGGTGCATATGATATTGTTAAAGTATGTAAAAAAAAAATTTCTGAAAAAGAAAAAGAGCTGTCAAAAGATAAAACTTGTTCATGGATGGAGGTTGAATGTTTAGGTGCCTGTATCAATGCTCCGATGATGCAAATTAATGAAGATTATTATGAGGATTTAGACGAAAAAAAAACAGCAAATATTATTGATCAAATTTATAAAGGTGAAAAACCAAAACCTGGTTCTTACAGAGGAAGAAAAAATTCTGAGCCAGAAAATAATAGAAAAACATTATTAAATATTAAAAATGCTTAAGGACGAAGATAGAATTTTTACAAACTTGTATAACGATTTTGATCCAGGCATTGAATCTGCCCAAAGAAGAGGTGATTGGAAAAACACTAAAGATATAATAAGCAAAGGTAAAGAATGGATAATAAATGAAGTGAAATTATCAGAACTAAGAGGAAGAGGCGGCGCTGGATTTCCAACAGGTCTTAAATGGTCATTTGCACCAAAAGAAGTAACTTCTAGACCACATTACTTAGTAATCAATGCTGACGAGTCAGAACCCGGCACCTGTAAAGATAGAGACATATTAAGAAATGAACCTCAAAAATTAATCGAAGGTTGTCTATTAGCTTCTTATGCAATCAATGCACACAAATGTTATATCTATATAAGAGGAGAATACCTTAAGGAGGGAAAGGAATTACAAAAGGCTATTAATGAAGCATATGAAAAAAAATTAATTGGTAACAATGCTTGTGATAGTGGATGGGATTTAGACATTTATATACATTATGGTGCAGGTGCATATATTTGTGGTGAAGAAACAGCATTACTTGAAAGTATAGAAGGAAATAAAGGTCAACCAAGATTAAAACCACCTTTCCCAGCTTTAATAGGTTTGTATGGATGTCCAACAATTATTAACAATGTTGAAACGATCGCTGTAGTGCCAACTATTTTAAGAAGAGGGGGAAAATGGTTTGCTTCATTAGGTAGACCAAAAAATACTGGTTCAAAAATTTATTGTATTTCTGGAAATGTTAATAATCCATGTAATGTTGAAGAAGAAATGGGTATTCCACTAAAAGATTTAATAGACAAGCATGCTGGTGGTGTAATTGGAGGCTGGGACAATCTTAAAGCAGTTATTCCTGGAGGATCTTCTATGCCTTTAATACCAAAACAAATTTGTGAAACAATAAAAATGGACTTTGATGAATGTGTTGAAAACAAAACAGGTCTAGGAACAGCGGGTATTGTAGTAATAAATAAAGATCAAGATATAATTAAGTGTATGGCAAGAATAGCAAGATTCTATAAGCACGAAAGCTGTGGTCAATGTACCCCTTGTAGAGAAGGTTCTGGATGGATGTGGAGAATGTTGGAAAGAATGGCCAAAGGTGAAGCATCCAGAGATGAAGTTGAAATGTTAATGGATGTTACAAAACAAATCGAAGGACATACAATATGTGCTTTTGGTGAAGGCTCGGCTTGGCCTGTTCAAGGATTATTAAGACATTTTAAAAAAGAAGTGGAAAAAAGAAATAATTTTAATCCATTAGTAGAAAGAAATAAAAAAGTTCCTTACCTAGTGGATCAACATTTGTTAGAAAAATAATGATTAAAATAAAAGTAAATGAAATTGATTTAGAGGTTGAAGAAGGACTAACAGTTCTCCAAGCCTGTGAAAAAGCAGGAGCAGAAATACCAAGATTTTGTTATCATGAAAAACTTTCAATTGCAGGAAATTGTAGAATGTGTTTAGTGGAAATAGAAAAATCACCTAAACCGATTGCTTCATGTGCTATGCCAATAGCAGAAGGAATGAATATTAAAACAAATACTGAAAAAGTTGAAAAAGCAAGAAAAGGAGTAATGGAATTTTTGCTTGCAAATCATCCTTTAGATTGTCCTGTCTGTGATCAAGGTGGAGAATGTGATTTACAAGATCAGTCAATGTTCTATGGAATTGATAAATCTAGATACAAAGAAAATAAGAGACAAGTCCCAGAAAAATACATGGGGCCATTGATTAAAACTCAAATGACAAGGTGCATTCATTGCACAAGATGTATTAGGTTTGCAACAGAAATTGCTGGCGTATCAGAGCTTGGAGCGATAGGACGTGGTGAAGATATGCAAGTAACAACATATTTGGAAAAATCAATGGAGTCTGAACTTTCGGCAAATGTAATTGATTTATGTCCAGTTGGAGCATTAACATCTAAGCCTTACGTATTTGAAGCTAGGCCATGGGATCTAAAAAAAACTGAAACTATAGACGTTATGGACTCTGTTGGATCTAATATAAGAGTAGACACATATGGCTGGGAAGTCAAAAGAGTTTTGCCTAGAATAAATGAAGATATTAATGAAGAATGGATTTCAGACAAAACAAGATATGCTTGTGATGGCATAAAAAATCAAAGATTAGACACACCTTATTATAAAGTTAATAACGATTTCAAAAAAATATCTTGGAAAGAAGCAAATAGGATAGTTATAGAGAAGATAAAAGAAACTTTGCCTGATAAAATTGCTGGTTTCACTGGAGATCTCACAAATATGGAGACACAGTATGTTGCAAAAGAATTTTTTAGCAGGACTATAAAATCAAAATTTTTAGAATCAAGAAATGAAAATTTATATGTAAATGTAGGCAGTAGAAAAAATTATCTTTTTAACGCAACATTAAACGGTATAGAACAGTCAGATTTTGTATTATTAATTGGTACTAACCCAAGGTATGAAGCAACAATTTTAAATGCAAGAATTAGAAAAGCTTTTTTAAAAAATAATTTTGAAATTTATTCAATAGGCGATGTTGGCAATTTAACTTATCCATATAAATCTCTTTCTAACGATACAAAAATAATTAAAGAAATTATTGAAGGTAAACACGAAATTTCAAATAAGATTAAATTATCAAAAAAACCTTTAATAATTATTGGAGAAAAAATTTTAAGTCTTAAGACTGGAAAATATATTTTTGAAGGAATAAAAAAATATTTATCATCCTTAAATAAAATAAACGAAGAATGGAATTCTTTAAATATACTTTCTAAAAATGCATCATCAGTTGGTTCTTATGATTTAAACATTTTAAGTTCAGCTGATGGAGAAAATGTCGTTTTAAATAAACTTCAAAATAATGATTTTGAAATAGTATTTTTGTTAGGGCAAGATAATTTAAATTTTAAAAAGAAAAATGAATTTATTATTTATATTGGAAGTCATGGAGATAAGGGAGCTGAATGCGCTGATATTATTTTACCTGGTTCAACATATACTGAACAAGATGGTTATTTTACTAATTTAGAAGGAAAAGTTCAGAAAGCTTATAAAGCCTCATACCCTCCAGGAGATGCTAAAGAAGATTGGGAAATAATAAATAATTTATCTGAATTATTAAAAAGAAAAAAAATATTTAAAAATAAGGATGAATTAATTGATAGTATGTTTAATTATATAAGTCTTAAGAAGCAAATTAAAATTGAAGAAAACTTAGATTTAAATTTTTTAAATGAAAAAATTTATATAGATAATTCTAATTATTATTTTTCTAATGTAATAGCTCGTTCCTCAAAAACAATGGTTGATTGTAATAATGCAAAAACAAAACTTAACAATACAGGTACTGAAGGATAATGTTAGATTATTTAATTATTTTTTTTAATGAGGTTTATAAAATTCTCTTTTTACTCATACCAGTGTTGGTTTCAGTAGCCATGATTGTTTGGCTAGACAGAAGAGTTTGGGCTTTTGTGCAGAAAAGAAGAGGACCAAATGTAGTCGGTCCTTTTGGTTTGTTTCAGTCATTAGCAGATGCTTTAAAATATATTTTTAAAGAAATAATAATTCCTGCTAGTTCAAATAAAGTTATTTTTATTTTAGCTCCTATTGTAACAATGACTTTAGCTCTAGTTTCATGGGCCGTCATACCTTTTAGCGAAGATTACGTTTTAGCAGATATTAATGTGGGTATTTTATATCTTTTTGCTATTTCTTCGTTAGGGGTTTATGGGATTATTATGGGTGGTTGGGCATCGAACTCAAAATATCCATTTTTAGGAGCTATTAGATCAGCAGCACAAATGGTTTCTTACGAAGTCTCTATTGGTGTAATAATAATCAATGTATTATTGTGTGTGGGCTCATTGAATTTGACTGATATCGTATTAGCTCAACAAAAATTATGGTTTATAATTCCATTATTTCCAATGTTTGTTATTTTTTTTATATCAGCACTAGCCGAAACTAATCGACCACCCTTTGATCTACCTGAAGCCGAAGCAGAGTTGGTTGCAGGCTACCAGACTGAATATTCAGGCATGATGTATGCAATGTTTTGGCTTGGTGAATATGCAAATATATTATTAATGTGTTCAATGGGCTCAATTTTATTTTTAGGAGGATGGTTATCACCAATAGATCTTTATCCATTTACATTGGTACCACCACCTATATGGTTAATAATTAAAATATTATTATTATTCATTTTATTTTCTTTAATAAAAGCAATTGTACCAAGATATAGATATGATCAACTAATGAAATTAGGTTGGAAAATTTTTCTTCCATTTTCTTTAATATGGGTCGTAATTACAGCAAGTTATTTATTTTATTTTAATCTATTACCAGTAAATTAATTATGAAAATTTCACGTATATTAAAAACAATTTTATTAATTGATTTTTTGAGTGGCTTATTAATTGCAATCAAGGAATCTTTCAAAGCAAAAAAAACATTGAACTATCCATTCGAAAAGGGAAAAATCAGTCCAAGATTTAGAGGAGAGCATGCTTTACGAAGATATCCAAATGGCGAAGAAAGATGTATAGCTTGTAAATTATGTGAAGCTGTTTGTCCCGCCCAAGCAATCACAATTGAATCAACTGAAAGAGATGATGGAAGTAGAAAAACAACAAGATATGATATCGATATGCTTAAATGCATTTATTGTGGTTTATGTGAAGAATCTTGTCCTGTTGATGCAATTGTTCAGGGTCCTAATTTTGAATTCTCAACTGAATCAAGAGAAGAGCTTTATTATAATAAGCAAAAATTATTAGATAATGGAGATAGGTGGGAAAGTTTATTAGCAGCAAATATTAAAGCAGACAATCCTTATAGATAAAAATGATAATTCACTCTATATTTTTTTATATTTTTTCCATAATAGCAATATTTTCTGCAATAATGGTTACAGTCTCAAGAAACACTGTTCATTCTGTATTTTTTTTAATTTTAGATTTTATTAGTATTTCATGTCTTTTTATTATGATTGGTGCTGAATTTATTGGAATGATAATGTTGATCGTCTATGTAGGTGCTGTTGCGGTGTTATTTTTATTTGTTGTAATGATGTTAAACGTTTCACAACAAAAGAATGAATGGCTAAGTGGGGAAAAAAATTCAAATCATATACCTATAGGGTTATTAATAAGTTCTGTAATTTTTTTTGAATTAATTATTGTTGCCGGAGGATGGAAATATAAACCTGAGTTAATAAAAAGTTTTAATAACATTGGTATCGATTTAAATACAACAAATACGCACGCAATTGGCAATGTTTTATATACAGATTACATACATCTTTTTCAAATAAGTGGAATGATCCTTCTAGTTGCAATGATTGGAGCTATAGTTTTGACATTTAGGAACAGAGAAGGAATCAAAAGACAAAGTTACTTCAATCAAATATCAAGAGAACGCAATGAAGCCGTTGAAGTTGTTGATGTAGAAAAAAATAAAGGAGTAAAAATTGATGTTTGAGATAGGCCTTGGCCATTATTTATTACTTGGAGCAACAATTTTTACAATTGGCGTAGTAGGGATATTTTTAAACAGAAAAAATATTATTGTAATTTTAATGAGTATAGAACTTATACTTCTTGCAGTTAATATTAATTTAGTTGCCTTTTCAATTTATCTAAATGATTTATCGGGACAAATATTTACTTTATTTATATTAACTGTTGCCGCCGCAGAAGCTGCAATAGGTCTAGCTATCATTGTAATATATTACAGGAACTCCGGAACAATAAGAGTCCAAGAAATTGATAAACTAAAAGGATAAAATGGAATTTGAATATTTAATTATTTTTTTACCACTTTTAGCGTCTATTATCTCAGGTTTTTTTGGAAAGTTGATAGGTTCAAGAACATCAGAAATTATAACTAGTTCATTTGTTTCAATCTCAGCTATATTGTCATTTTTAATATTTTATAAAGTATTAAACGAAAATTATATTAGCAACCTAAGCATATTTACTTGGATAAATTCTGGCTCTCTAATTGCTAATTGGACAATTAAAATAGATGCACTTTCTTCTATAATGTTAGTTATAGTAACATTAGTTTCTGCACTAGTTCACATATATTCAATTGGATATATGTCTCAAGATCCTCATAAGCAAAGATTTATGTCTTATTTATCTTTGTTCACTTTTTCAATGCTAATTTTAGTCACTTCAGATAATTTTTTACAACTATTTTTTGGTTGGGAAGGAGTTGGACTGTGTTCATATTTTCTAATTGGATTTTGGTTTAAAAAAGAAAGTGCTAACGCAGCAGCCATAAAAGCTTTTGTAGTAAATAGAGTTGGTGATTTTGGATTCGCTTTAGGTATTTTTTTAATATTTTATTTATTTGGTACAGTTAATTACGAAGAAGTATTTAAACTTGTACCATATAATTTAGATAAAAATTTGTCATTTCTTGGATTTAATATTAACGCAATAAATTTGATCTGCGTTCTTTTATTTATAGGAGCTATGGGTAAGTCGGCACAAATATTTTTACATACATGGTTACCCGATGCAATGGAAGGCCCTACACCTGTATCAGCATTAATTCATGCAGCAACAATGGTTACTGCTGGTGTATTTTTGGTTGTTAGGTGTTCACCAATTTATGAATATTCAGAATTTGCTCTTAATCTTATTACATTAGTGGGAATGTCCACAGCTTTTTTTGCAGCTACAATTGCCATAGTTCAAGATGACATAAAAAAAATAATAGCC
The DNA here is from genome assembly GCA_902559305.1 of uncultured Pelagibacteraceae bacterium. Lineage (GTDB taxonomy): Bacteria > Pseudomonadota > Alphaproteobacteria > Pelagibacterales > Pelagibacteraceae > Pelagibacter. The sequence continues at coordinate 37,156 of CACEHK010000008.1, forward strand.
TATTCAACATGTAGCCAGCTAGGCTATATGTTTTTTGCAGCTGGTGTAGGAGCATATAACGTGGCGATGTTTCATTTATTTACACATGCTTTTTTTAAAGCATTATTATTTCTTGGATCTGGTTCTGTAATCCATTCTTTCAAAGATGAACAAAATATAAATTTTATGGGTGGTGTATGGAAAAAGCTTCCTTACACATGGATATTAATGATAGTAGGCACTCTAGCTTTAACAGGTTTTCCTTTTTTATCAGGATTTTATTCAAAAGATGCCATTATCGAATTCGCTTATTTAAGAGGTAATTCATTTGGATATTTTGCAGCTGGAATAGGAATTTTTACAGCTTTATTAACGTCCATATATTCTTGGAGATTATTGTTTAAAACTTTTCATGGTACTTTTAATAATCAAAAATTAAGCATAAAAAATATGCATGAGTCACCTTTGATAATGTTAATCCCTTTAATAATTTTAGCATTAGGTGCAATTTTTTCAGGTTTTTTATTTAAAGATTTATTCATTGGACCTGAATCTTCTAATAATTTTTGGAAAGATTCAATATTCTTTTTAACTCCTCTAAGTCACGATCATCCACCATTTTGGTTTTTAATTTTAACACCATTGTTAGTGATCTCATCTATTCCCGTTGCTTATTATTTTTTTATCAGAAATAAAAAAATCACTACCGATATTGTTAATGGAAACCTACCTTTATACAAATTTTTAAAGAACAAATGGTACTTTGATGAAATATATGACTTTCTGTTTATAAATCCTTCTAAAAAATTAGGTTTATTCTTTTGGAAAAAAATAGATTTAAAATTTATTGATAAATTTGGACCCGACGGTATTTCTGCTTTGATAAAAAATATTTCTTTAATAGCTGTAAAATTTCAAAATGGATTTATTTATCATTATGCCTTTATTATGCTTTTAGGATTTTCTGCCTTATTAACTTTTTTAATATTAAAATAATGGGTTTTCCTATATTATCTTCGTTAATTTTACTACCTTCTTTAGGTGCTATATTTATTTTTTTTTCAAAATCTAAAACTAAAACAAATATTACAGATAAATATCTGGCTTTATTTGTATCATTTGTAAATTTTATTTTATCTTTATACCTTTGGTATTTATTTGATCCACTTACATCTGAATTTCAATTTTTAGAGGACAGAACTTGGATAAAAGGATTTATAAATTATAAAGTTGGTATTGATGGAATTTCAATCTTATTTATTATTTTAACAACTTTTATTACTCCGCTTTGTGTAATTTTAGTAAATAGTACCATTAAAAAAAGATTAAAAGATTTTTTAATTTCGATTTTGCTTATGGAATCTTTAATGATTGGAGTATTTTGTTCATTGGATTTGGTTGTATTCTATCTTTTTTTTGAAGCTGGTTTAATTCCAATGTTTTTAATTATTGGAATTTGGGGCGGTGAAAGAAGAGTTTATTCTGCATTTAAGTTTTTCCTTTATACGCTTCTTGGATCTGTTTTAATGCTTGTTGCAATAATTACTATATATTGGATATCAGGAACGACAGATGTGGTCTACTTGTATAGTATTGGCATAGACCAAAAGTATCAAAATCTTTTATGGCTTGCTTTTTTTAGTTCTTTCGCAGTGAAGACACCTATGTGGCCAGTCCATACATGGCTACCTGATGCCCATGTTGAAGCTCCTACAGCTGGATCAGTTTTATTAGCAGCAATACTTCTAAAAATGGCAGGCTATGGCTTTATAAGATTCTCTGTTGGATTATTCCCTCTTGCTTCAGAGTATTTTGTACCACTAATATATTTGTTAAGTTTAATCGCAATTATATATACTTCTTTGGTTGCGCTCATGCAGGAAGATATGAAAAAATTAATTGCATACTCTTCAGTTGCCCATATGGGCTTTGTTACACTTGGAATATTTACTTTTACTCAACAAGGTCTTGAAGGCAGTATATTTCAAATGATCAGCCACGGATTAATATCAGCTGCTTTATTTTTTTCTGTAGGAGTAATATATGAAAGAACGCATACCAGATTAATTAGTAATTACTCTGGCCTAGTTACAGTTATGCCTAAGTATGCAATATTATTAATGGTATTTACACTTGGTGCCGTAGGCCTTCCTGGCACTACAGGATTTATCGGAGAATTTTTGATTTTAATTGGTGCTTTCAAAAAAAGTTTTCTAGTAGCAACAATTGCTACTTTAGGAGTAATTTTATGTGCTGCTTATATGCTTTGGCTTTATAAAAGAATAATATTTGGGGAAATTTTAAAGGATGAATTAAAACAATTATTAGATTTAAACAAACATGAAATTTTAATATTAACTGTTTTGGCAATTCCAATTGTTTTTTTTGGATTTTATCCTGAACCTTTAATTAATACTATTGAAGTATCAATTAAAGATTTTTTAGA
>CACEHK010000009.1 GCA_902559305.1 uncultured Pelagibacteraceae bacterium
CAATTATTTTATATTCATCATTTTCTAATTTATTTAATATATGTTTGATAGATGCAAATTTAGATATTTTTTTCAATACATCTTCATCTATTAAAATATTATCATTTGATAAACCTGGGTCAGAAAATAATTTTTGATATATACTTTCAAATATAATCTTATTTTCATCAGAAAATAATTTTACATTCTTTATTAAATTTAAATTATTTTTTACAATTTCTAAATTATTTATAATCAAGTATAAAAATGAAAATTCTTTTATTTCAATAGAACTTAAATTTTTTGTTTCATTAAAATATTGTTGCGTAGATTTAAGTGATTTATAATTTTTGTATAGGTTTTTTTTATTATATCTAGTTGAATTGGGAGTTAATGTGCTGATTTTTTCTAAAAAACTTTCTAAAACATATTTTTTTATAAACTCATCTTTAATTGAATTTGCTATAGACCTTATGGTTTTTTCAAATATTGCTAGAGAAGATGGTTCATTTTTAGCTTGGTTTTTATAATGTTCAAAAATAAAATTATGAATTGAAACCTTATTTTTTTTTGTAAAATCAATAAAAAACTCTTTTCCATTTTTATTTACAAAACTATCTGGATCTTCTTTATTTGGTAAAAATAAAAAAGAAATATTTTTTTCTGGTTTTAGTTCTTTAATTAAATTTTCTGCTGCCCTTAGTGCAGCTTTATAACCACTCTCATCTCCATCAAAACAGATTATTAAATCATCATAAAATTGATTTAAAATTGATACTTGCCTATCTGTAAGAGAGGTTCCAAGATTAGCAACTGCATTTTCTATTCCTTTGCTTCTTAAACCAATTACATCCATATATCCTTCAACTAAATAAATATATTCAATTTTGTTTGAAAGTTTTCTTGCAAAATCTAAATTATATAAATTTGAACCTTTTTTAAAAAAAGGAGTTTCTGGCGAATTAATATATTTTGCAAAATAATTATTTTCTTTTATTGTTCTCCCTCCTAACGCTATGGGTTGTCCAGTTATGCTATTAATTGGAAAAATTATTCTCTCTTTAAATCTTTCGACATGTAGATTTTTTTTTTCATCAAAATAAAATAGTCCAGTATCCAAAATATTTTTTTCTTTAAAATTAGTTTTAATTTTATCGTAAAAATTTGTATTTGAAGAAACGTATCCAATTTTAAAGTTTATAACATCTTCTTTCGATAGTTTTCTTTTTTTTAAATATTCTCTTGCAAAGATTAAATCTTGGTTTTTTAAAAGTTCATTGTGATAATATTCAACGTATGATTTAAAAATTTCTGAGTATTCATTCCATTGCTTTTCTCTTTCTTCATCCTTCTTTGAAAAAGTATAAGGCTGCATACCTGCTAGATTTGCTAAATACTTTACAGCTTCACCAAATTTTAAGTTTTGAGTTTTCATAATAAAATCGAAAATATTTCCATGCTCTGCTGTACTAAAACAATGATAAAAACCTTTCTCATCATTGACAGTAAATGATGGGGTTTTTTCAGTTTTAAAAGGAGAAAGTCCTACGAATTCTTTTCCTCTTTTTTTTAAATTAACTGATTTAGAAACTACAGTTGAAACTTTTAATCTAGTTTTAATTTCATCTAAATATTCTTTAGGATATTTCATAAACTAAAATTACTTCCCTAATATTTTTTTTAATAATGATCCTGCTTTAGAAAAATCTAAAGTATCTGAATAATTTTTTTTTAATTCACCCATGACTTTTCCCATATCTTTTATTGTTGTAGCACCAAGTTTTTCTGCCACTTCAGAGCATATCTTTCTCGTTTCTTCCTCGCTTAATTGCTTTGGAAGATAACCGGACAAAATGCTATATTCATTTTCTTCTATCTTTAATAAATCTTCTCTATTATTTTTTTTGTAAATATCGATTGATTCGGCTCTCTGTTTAATCATTTTCTTTATAAGCTTTTTAATATCCTCATCATCCGTATCTTTCTTATTTGAGCCAGATCTGTTGGAAATATCCAAATCCTTTATGGCTGATAAAATTAACCTATAAGTTGATATTTTTGATTTATCTTTAGCTTTTAAAGCTTCATTATAATCCAAATTAATTTTATTTTTGAGGTCCATTTGTTTTATCCACTGTATAGAAAAAATTGTTCAAAAGAACAAATTGTATTTTGAAAAAAATATATTAGATCTGTTGCGAAAAAATACGTTTTATTGTATTAACCTTTAACTCATGAGTTGTAATTGACAACAAAACGAAAAAACCAAACTTCAATCAACCCCAACTTTTCATCTGCTATTTTAGTTTTAGAAAATAAATCAATTTTTAAAGGTGTTGGATTGGGATTTCAAGGTGAAGCAACTGGCGAAGTTTGTTTTAATACTTCTTTAACTGGTTACCAAGAAATTATCTCTGATCCTTCTTATGCTGGACAAATAATCAATTTTACTTTTCCACATATAGGAAATGTTGGTACAAATAATGAAGATTTGGAAGCTGACAAAATTTGGACTAGAGGTGTTATTTTTAATTCAGAAATAACAAATCCTTCAAATTATCGTTCTCTTAAAAACTTAGATGAATGGTTAAAAACAAATAAAATTGTTGGAATAACAGGTTTGGATACTAGAAGTATAACAAATTATATAAGAGACATTGGAGCGCCCAAAGGAACGATTTCATTTAACAAAAAAGGAAATTTTAATATCAAAAAGTTAATAAATAATACAAATAAATGGCCGGGTTTAAATGGTTTGGATCTTGCTCAAGAAGTTACTACAAAAAAAAGTTACAAATGGAAAGGTTTCAAAACTTGGAGAAAAGGTAAAGGATTTCAAAAAAATAAAAAAAAATCTTTAAAAATAGTTGCAATTGACTATGGAATTAAAAAAAATATTTTAAGGTATTTTACAAATTACGATTGCGAAGTAATTGTTGTGCCATGTAAAAAATCTTCTGAGGAGATATTAAAATTAAAACCAAATGGAATATTTTTGTCAAACGGACCTGGAGATCCAGCTGCAACAGGAAAATATGCAATAAAAATAATTCAAAAGTTAATAAAAGCTAATTTACCAATTTTTGGAATTTGTTTAGGACATCAAATCCTTGCTTTGGCTTTAAATTCAAAAACAAAAAAAATGAAACTTGGCCATAGAGGTGCAAACCATCCTGTAAAAAATTTAATAAATAATAAAGTTGAAATCACAAGTCAAAATCATGGTTTTGAAATTTTAAAAGAAAGCTTGAGCAAAAATATACAGGTCACTCATAAGTCACTATTTGATAATTGTATTGAAGGAATTAAATTAAAAAATAAACCTGTTTTTTCTGTTCAGTATCATCCAGAATCAAATCCTGGCCCACAAGACAGCCATTATTTATTTAGTGATTTTATTAAAGAAGTAAAAAAGAATGCCAAAAAGAAGAGATATTAAAAAAATTTTAGTAATTGGAGCTGGACCAATAATAATAGGTCAAGCTTGTGAATTTGATTATTCAGGCACTCAAGCTTGTAAAGCGCTTAAAGATGAGGGTTATAAAGTAATTTTAATTAATTCTAATCCTGCAACAATTATGACCGATCCAGGTGTGGCTGATAAAACATACATTGAACCTATAACTGTAGAAGTTCTTGAAGAAATAATTAAAAAAGAAAAACCTGATGCAATACTTCCAACAATGGGTGGTCAAACTGCACTAAATTTAGCAATTAAAGCAGAAAAAATAGGTTTACTAAAAAAATATAAAATTGAATTAATTGGAGCTAACTCAAAAGCAATATCTAATGCTGAAGACAGGAAAAAATTCAGAAAAAATATGTCCGATATAGGTATTGATCTACCTAAATCTGAAATAATAAATAATTTTTCTCAAGCAACTAAATGTTTAAAAAAAATTGGTTTACCGGCAATTATTAGACCTTCTTTTACATTGGGTGGCTTGGGTGGAGGAATTGCAAAAACGAAAAAAGAATATTTTAAAATAGTCAAAGAAGGAATTCACGAGTCTCCTCAAAATCAAGTTTTAATTGAAGAATGCTTGGAAGGTTGGAAGGAATTTGAAATGGAAGTGGTTAGAGATAAAAATGACAATTGTATAATTATTTGTTCAATTGAAAATATTGATCCAATGGGGATTCATACTGGCGATTCTGTAACTATAGCTCCTGCTTTAACGTTAACAGATAAAGAATATCAAATAATGAGAAACGCATCTATTGCTTGTTTAAGAAAGATTGGTGTTGAAACTGGAGGTTCAAATGTTCAGTTCGCAATAAATCCAAAAAATGGAAGAATGGTAATTATAGAGATGAATCCAAGAGTATCTCGATCTTCTGCTTTAGCTTCAAAGGCAACAGGTTTTCCAATCGCAAAAGTAGCTGCAAAACTTGCTGTAGGATATACATTGGATGAACTCAAAAACGAAATAACAAAAACAACCCCAGCTTCATTTGAACCTTCTATTGATTATATTGTTACAAAAGTTCCAAGATTTACTTTTGAAAAATTTGCTGATACTCAACCTCTATTAGGAACTTCTATGCGATCAGTTGGTGAAGCTATGGCCATAGGAAGAAACTTTAAAGAATCTTTACAAAAAGCACTTGTTTCTCTTGAAATTGGTTTATCTGGACTTGATAATATTTTTGGTTATACAAAAAATCAAATATTAAAACAATTAAAAGTAAATATACCAAATAAATTACTTTTAATAGCTGAAGCTTTTAGAAAAAAAATTTCTTTACAAAAAATATATAAACTATCAAAAGTTGATCCGTGGTTTTTAAATCAAATTAAAGAAATAGTTGAAGAAGAAAATCAAATAATTAAAAAAGGGCTTCCAAAAAAATATGTTGATTTTAATAGATTAAAATCTATTGGTTTTTCTGATAAAAAACTTTCAAAATTAACAAAAATTAAAGAGAGTGTTGTAAGATCAAAAAGAGTAGCCTTGAAAGTTTTTCCAGTATTCAAAAAGGTAGACACTTGTGCAGCAGAATTTAAATCATTTACTCCTTATATGTACTCAACATATCAAAGAAATTTTTCTATAAAAAGTGAATGTGAAGCGAATCCAACAAAAAAACAAAAAATAATTATTCTAGGAGGGGGCCCAAATCGAATTGGCCAAGGTATCGAGTTTGATTATTGCTGTTGCCAAGCAAGTTTTGCATTAAAAGAGGCAGGTTTTGAGACGATTATGATTAATTGTAACCCTGAAACTGTTTCAACAGACTATGATACAAGTGACAGGCTTTACTTTGAGCCATTAATTGAAGAGTTTGTTCAAAATATAATATTAAAAGAAAAATCTAAGGGTAATTTACTGGGAGTGATTGCTCAGTTTGGAGGTCAAACTCCAATAAAACTAGCTAAATTTCTATATGAAAATTCTTTACCCATTCTAGGAACTCAATATTCATCTATTGATTTAGCTGAAGATAGAGACAGATTTAGAAATCTTTTAATAAAATTAAATTTAAAACAAGCTCAAAGTGGAATAGCAAATAATTTTAATGAAGCAATTAAAATTAGTGAAAAAATTGGTTTGCCTTTAGTTGTAAGACCTTCATATGTTTTGGGTGGTAGAGCTATGGAAATAGTTCATGAAAAAAGCCAGCTCAATGAGTTTATAAATGAGGCTTTTAAAGCTTCAGAAGAAAATCCAATACTAATTGATAAATTTATTAATAACGCAATGGAAGTAGATGTGGACGCTATTTCGGATGGTAAAGATGTATATGTTGCGGGTATAATGCAGCATATAGAGGAGGCAGGTATTCATTCAGGAGACTCCGCATGCTGTTTACCTCCTATATCAATTAAAGAAAATTTACTGAGAGAATTAAAAATACAAACTAGAAAACTTGCATTGGCTTTAAAAGTAAAAGGTTTTTTAAATATACAGTATGCAATTAAAAATGATAAAATTTATGTAATTGAAGTGAATCCCAGAGCAAGTAGAACAGTACCATTTGTTTCAAAAGCAAATGGTGTTCCTTTGGCGAAAATAGCTTCTAAAGTAATGGCTGGAGAAAAACTTTCAAAATATAAATTAAAATATAAAACTAATAAATCGTATGCTGTAAAAGAAGCAGTATTTCCTTTTAATAAATTCCCAAATAGCGATGTTCTTCTTGGACCAGAAATGAAATCGACCGGAGAGGTAATGGGATTTGATGAAGATTTTGGAATGGCATTTGCAAAAAGCCAAATAGGTTCTTCAAACTTTTTGCCAAAAAAAGGTTTGGCCTTTTTATCTGTTAAAAAAAGTCATAGACAAGAAATTGTTGGTTTCGCAAAAAGACTTTTAGCTTTAGGGTTTAAATTGAGTGGAACTAAAGGAACTGCACGAGAATTAATAAAGAATGGAATGAAATGTAAAAAAATTAATAAAGTCAAACAAGGTTCTCCTCACATTGTAGATATTTTAAATTCTGGAAAAATTGATTTAGTAGTAAACACAAGTGATGGGCTTTCATCAACAAAAGATTCTTTTTCACTAAGAAGGGCAACCTTAATTAATAAAGTCCCTTATTGTACTAACATGTCTACTGCTTATGCTTGCTTGGAGGGTATTCAGGCTTTAAAAACAAAAAAATTAAAAGTGAAATCACTTCAAGAGAGCTAATCAACTTTCCAGTCAGTTTTAAAAGTTACATAATTAACTTGCAAACATCTTCTTTCTTTAACAATTTCTTTTTTTTCCATTCCGTGCCAAGTATTTGGCCCACTTGAGAAGAAATAACCATAATTATCTCTGTAAGGAAGAGTTTTAACTTTTTTTAAGTTACTATCATAAAAATCAGTTCCTAAATCTTCGCTCTCATTTGATTTATTTACAAATAGCAAACATGAGATGAGCTTCTCTTTAATATCGCAATGCGGTTTGAGCCAAAATCCTTTTCTATCACATATAATTTCAACTCTTACATATGAATTTGATAAATCTTTTCCAATTAAATCTGAAATTTTTTTGTGAGTTTTTTTGCTTTGAAGTTCTTTAATAAAATCTAGTAGATTTGGAAATTCATTAGAATTTTCTTTGGTTATAAAACATCTAAATTTTAAAGCCTTACCCCCGTCAGAAATTCCTTCTCTGAATTTACCTTCTCCACCATCAATAGCTCTTGTTCCATCATAGTTAAGATTATGTTCAGTTGGATTGGCAATATCTGCATTAACAATTTCGTTAATTTGCCCATCTGTTAAAGGCTGATTTAACTCCCAATGTGAAAAAGGTGTTTCAAATTTTATTGATTTTTTTTCTAACGAGTTAAAGAATGACATTATAATATTTTTTTTTTGATTATTTCGGCTATTCTATTTGTTTCATTTAAACTTTCATAGTTCCAAATTTCAAGTTTTTCGCTCAAATTTTTAGTTATATTTAATTTATCAAATAATTCCCTAAATTTTTTAAATCTTCGATCGTTTCTTTTTGGAGGTAAATTAGCAACATAAATAGGTTTTCCAGTTATAGCAGCCTCTGATATCATCGATGTAGAGTCGCAGGTAACAACAATATATTTTGCTAAAGATAATCCTGAAAGGTAAGCTTTTTTATCTATACTTTTAATTACAAGATTTTCTATACCGATTTGTTCATTAGCTAAATCAATTGTTCTTTTGGGTGTTCTCATTGAAGGAATAATAATTGCTTGCAAATTGTTAATTTTTAAAATTATTTTTATTTTATTAAAAATATTTATCAAATTTTGATCATCATAATCATAATACTTATTAGGGCCTCCTAGAATTAATAACAAATACTCTTTGTCTTTATTAACTTTATCAAAAAGGTAATCATGGTTTTTTTTAATTTCTGCTGAAGTTAAATAATGAATTGCACCTTTTGATGTAATAACATTTTTTCCTTCAAGATCATCATGCTCTGGTATTACAACAAAATCAAAATTATCTAATGAAACCTTAGGGTCTTGAATGTGAATGTTAAAAACTTTTTTTTTTGAATTTTTCTTTAAGTATATTGAGGGAATTACACTCTTTCTTCCACATGAGATTATAACATCGTAATCTTGATCAGCAATTTTATTAAAAACAAAATTTGAAACAGGTGTAAAATTTGGGGGAATCAATTTCCAAAAACTATTTAGTTCAACTTTATGGTGAGTAAACTCAATATCCAAAGCTTTGGCTAAACCTTCAACTTGGCTTATCATGCCATGCATTCCTTCCGTCAATAATAACCCTTTTAATTTGCTCATTAATTACTATATAGCTTTGATATGAATCAAAATCCAACTAAACACACAAAAGTGTTAATAATTGGATCCGGTCCAGCCGGATATACGGCTGCAGTTTATGCGGCAAGGGCGATGCTAAAACCTATAATGGTTTCTGGTATGGAGCCAGGAGGGCAATTAACAACCACAACAGATGTGGAAAATTATCCTGGTTTTGCAGAAGTAATTCAAGGGCCATGGTTAATGGAACAAATGCGAGACCAAGCTAAAGCTGTTGGAACAGAAATGATTGAGGATCATATCTCTTCAGTAAATTTAAAATCTAAACCATTTGAAGCAATAGGTGATGGTGGCCAAAAATACACCGCTGATTCAATTATTATTTCAACTGGAGCTCAAGCAAGATGGTTAAATATTGAATCTGAACAAAAATTTAGAGGATTTGGTGTATCAGCTTGTGCAACATGTGATGGGTTTTTCTTTAAAGATAAAACGGTTGCGGTTGTTGGTGGTGGAAATGCTGCAGTTGAAGAGGCAATGTTTCTTACAAAATTTGCATCTAAAGTTCAATTAATTCATAGAAGAGATTCTTTAAGAGCTGAAAAAATGCTCCAAAGTAAATTAATGGCTAACAAAAAAATTGAAATTATTTGGAATAGTGTTGTTGAAGAAGTTATTGGAGACAATGATCCTAAAAATGTTAAGGGATTAAAAATTAAAAACGTAAAAACTAATAAAATTGATGAACTAAAAATTGACGGATTATTTATTGCAATTGGACATGATCCTGCAACTCAACTATTTAAAGATCAATTAGATATGGATAAAGAGGGCTATTTAACAACAAAACCAGATTCAACAGAGACAAATATACCTGGTGTTTTTGCTGCAGGAGATGTTAAAGATAAAATTTTTAGACAAGCTGTAACTGCTGCAGGAATGGGTTGTATGGCTGCTCTTGAAGCTGAAAAATTTTTATCACACTAGAAAAATGAAATTAAATTGGATTATTTTTGTAACTGGATGGATGTCATTCAGAGCAGTTGGATCAGGCTTGTTTTTATTTTGGATTTTTACTGAAAACGAACGTTCTGCACCATCTGAATGGATAGTTCCTTTTGTAGGTGACTTTATTATCGGGATCACTGCTTTATTTTTAGTTTACCACATTATAAAAAAACCAAATGCTATCTTATGGGGTCTGTTACTGTCATGGAATGCAGTTGGTCTATTTGATTTAATTGGGGCAATAGATGTCAGCTTTGCTGCTCCTTATGGACCTATACCAGAAATAGGATTTAATGCCGTAACTGTAAGATCTATTTTAAGTTTAAATACTTTGTTACAGATTTCTTCTATATACTTATTGTTTCAAAAAGACGTAAAAGAATATTTCAAGATTTAAAATTATGTGCCCAGTATGTTGGATAAGTGGATTTATAGCTGCATTATTTGGAGGATCTTTTATAGTTGTTGCAAATCATCCAATATCTTGGATCTTAACTTTAATTTTCATTTCTTACGCTTTTTATAAATTTTATGAAGCGAAGAAAAGAGGAAAAAAAATGAGCGAAGATACAAAAGATAGAAATAAAAAAACAATATTCAGATTTATTCAAGGTGTAGTAGTTGGTTCAATTGTTACAATAATTATTTTTTATAGTCTAACTTATAAAGAACATGAAAGAATGCATGATCTCTTAGAGAAACACGGTATTGAAAAGCATGAACATTAAATTTAATTGATATTTAGATTGGCTATTTCATTCGATTCAAAAACACTTTTTTGAATGTCTTCATTTGCAACTTTAATCATTGCTTTTGCAACTTTTTCTGAATGAATTGGTTTCATTTTTTTTAATGGCCCTAAAAATAAAGGCGAAAGTAGCTTAAAGAAAAATATACCTATTTTTTCACCAAATCTTTTTTCTTTTCTATTTCCCAATAAAAATGAGGGTCTCATTATCCCAAGTTTTATAAAATTTAATTTCTTTAGTTCCTCTTCAACTTCGCCTTTATATCTCAAATAGGCCCCTGAATTTTTTGGATCTGCAAAACCAGATGAAACATATACAAAAGAATTAACTGAATTTGCTTTTGCAATTTTAGCAATTTCTACAGGCATATCTCGCTCAATTCTTTTATACTCGTTTTTATCAGGTGAATTCTGCCTTGTTGTTCCAATGCAAAAAAAACAATCATCACCTTTGATATCTTCGGCATGATTTTTTAAATTATTAAAGTCTGTTTTAATTATTTCTATTTTTGAATCTTTGATCTCAGACTCTGAACGAACGAATATCCTAATTCTATTATAATCATTATTTTGAATTAAGTTATTGAGTAGTTGTCCACCAATTAATCCAGATGAGCCAAATAATAAGGCTGTTTTCATTAATTAAGTTAAGCTCTCACAGAAAGATTTAATTCTTTCCATAGCTTTTTTTAAATTTTTCATTGAGGTTGCATATGAAATTCTAAAGTAACCTTCTAATCCAAAAGCTGAGCCTTGCACAACTGCTACATTTGCTTTCTCAAGTAGCTTTTGAACAAAGTCAGTATCTTTTTTTAATTTAGTTTTTTTATTCAAAAGACCTTTGCAACTTGGAAATACATAAAATGCTCCATTAGGTTTTAAACAATTAATTCCTTTAATTTTATTTAAGCTCTTAACAACAAAATCTCTTCTTTTTTTAAATTCCTTAGATCTTATTTTTATAAATTTCTGAGTTCCGTTTAAAGCTTCAACTGCAGCTGCTTGGCTTACAGAAGAAGGATTCGATGTTGATTGAGATTGAACTTTACGAATAGCTTTAATTATTTCTTTTGGTCCTCCCGCATAACCTATTCTCCATCCTGTCATTGCATAAGATTTACTTACGCCGTTCATAGTAAGAGTTCTATTTTTCAAACTAGATATTTGAGCGATAGTGAAAAACTTAGCTTTTTCATATGTGATATGCTCATAAATATCATCACTTAAAATTTGAATTTTCTTATATTTAATTAATACTTGAGATAATTTTTTTATCTCTGATTTTGTATAACTCGCACCGGTAGGATTTGATGGCGAATTTAATATTAACCACTTTGTTTTTTTAGAAATTGCTTTCCTTAATTTTTGAGGTGTTAATTTAAAACTATCTTCCTCATTACATTTAACAATTTTTGGTTTACCACCTGCTAATAAAACCATATCAGGATAAGAAACCCAAAAAGGTGCTGGAATAATTACTTCGTCTCCTCTATTTAGGGTTGCCATGAATGCATTATAAAGAACTTGTTTACCACCTGTTCCTACAGTTATTTCCTCGTTTGAATACTTTAAATTATTTTCTTTTTTAAATTTTTTAATTATTGCTTTTTTTAAAGCTGGAGTTCCATCAACAGCTGTATATTTGGTATCACCTCCTCTAATAGCTTTGATGGCAGCATTCTTAATATTATTTGGTGTATCAAAATCTGGCTCACCTGCACCTAGCCCTATTACATCTTTGCCAGCTGCTCTTAATTCTCTAGCTTTTTGAGTAACAGCAATAGTAGGTGATGGTTTAATCCTTTTTAAACTATCTGATATTATGCTCATTGAATTATAAAATTATTCTAATACGTTGTTTAATATATGGAAAATACTTATCAAGATTTAATTACAGATATTCAGAGTAAAAATCCAAAAATTAGTGGAAAACTTGAAGGTGGTAAAAAATTCAAAATTAAATCTGATTTTAAACCTGCTGGAGATCAACCAGAGGCTATAAAAAAATTGGTCCAAAGCGCTAATAAGGGAGAATTCAATCAAGTTCTTCTTGGAGTAACAGGATCAGGAAAAACCTTTACTATGGCCAAAGTTATTGAGGCCACAAACAGACCAGCATTAATTTTAGCTCCAAATAAAACTTTAGCTGCTCAGCTTTATGGTGAAATGAAAGGTTTTTTTCCAGACAATGCTGTTGAATATTTTGTTTCTTATTACGACTATTATACGCCTGAAGCTTATGTTCCCAGATCAGACACTTATATTGAAAAAGAAGCTTCAATTAATGAGCAAATAGATAGAATGAGACACTCGGCTACAAGATCTCTTTTAGAAAGAGACGATGTATTAATCGTTGCCAGCGTATCTTGCATTTATGGTCTTGGATCAGTTGAAGCATACAGCAAGATGACTTTAACGCTTCAAAAAAACTATGATTATAACAGAGAACAAATAATTAAATCTTTAGTTGCTCTACAATATAAAAGAAACGATCAAAATTTTTATAGAGGCACCTTTAGAGCTAGAGGAGAATATCTTGAAATTTTTCCCTCACATCTTGAAGATAGAGCTTGGCGATTAAGTTTATTTGGTGATAAATTAGAAAAAATTGAAGAGTTTGATCCACTAACTGGTGATCAAGTTAGAGAGTTAAATTTAGTTAAAATTTATGCAAATAGTCATTACATAACACCCAAGCCTACTGTAGAACAGGCAATTATAAATATAAAGAAAGAGTTAGAAATTACTTTAAAAAAACACAAAGACGAAAATAAATTACTCGAAGCACAAAGATTAGAAGAAAGAACTAAGTTTGATTTAGAAATGATAGAGGCAACTGGCTCCTGTGCCGGAATTGAAAATTACTCAAGATTTTTATCTGGAAGAAAACCAGGTGAGCCACCTCCTACTCTTTTTGAATATTTTCCAGATAATACTTTGGTCTTTGTAGATGAGTGTCATGTAACAGTCCCACAGTTAAATGGAATGTTTAAAGGAGATAGATCAAGAAAGAGTACTCTTGCAGAATATGGATTTAGACTTCCATCATGCATGGATAATAGGCCTCTTAAATTTGAAGAATGGGATATGATGAGAACTCAAACTGTTTTTGTTTCTGCCACTCCTGGGCCTTGGGAGTTAGAGCAGACAAAAGGTAAATTTATTGACCAGGTAATAAGACCAACGGGTCTTATAGATCCAAATGTAGAAATTAGACCTGCAAAAAATCAAGTTGATGACTTAATGCATGAATGTAAAAAAGTTGTTGAGAAGAACTTTAGAGTATTAGTAACAACATTAACAAAAAAAATGGCAGAAGACTTGACTGAGTATCTTCATGAAAATGGAATAAAAGTAAGATACTTACACTCTGACATTGATACTCTTGAAAGAATTGAAATTATGAGAGATTTAAGAATGGGAGTATTTGATGTTTTGGTTGGAATAAATTTATTAAGAGAAGGACTAGATATACCAGAATGTGCTTTGGTTGGTATATTGGATGCTGATAAAGAAGGTTTTTTAAGATCTGAAACTTCACTTATCCAAACTATAGGTAGAGCTGCAAGAAATGTTGAAGGAAAAGTTATTCTATATGCTGACAAAGAAACTAAAAGTATAAAAAAAGCTATCAAAGAAACAGACAGAAGAAGACAAATACAGCTTAATTATAATAAAAAAAATAAAATTGATGCAAAAACAATAAAAAAAGAAATTAGTGATATTTTAGAAAGTGTTTACGAAAAAGATTACGTAAAAGTTAGTGAAGGCTCAAACATAGGTGGAAACCTAAAAAAACACTTAAAAGCATTGAATAAAAAAATGAAAGATTCTGCATCTAATTTAGAATTTGAAGAAGCAGCAAAAATTAGAGATGAAATAAGAAAATTAGAAAGCACAGAGCTAGAAATTACTTTAAATCCAAAAATAAGACAGTACGATGTAAAAAATAAACTCTATCCTAAGGGAAGATCAACCATGGGAATGCCTGGAACTAGAGCACAAAAGGGAAAGAAAAAGTGGAAGCAAATAAAATAATTATTACTGGGGGTGCAACACGTATAGGAGCAGCTATAGCCAAAAGGCTTTCGGGGCGAGGAGTTGAAATTGTTATACACTTTAATAAATCTAAATCTAATGCTGAAAAATTAAAAAAAGAATTATCAAAAAAGCATACTAAAGTTTATCTTGTTAAAGGTGACTTAAGCAAAGAGACAGATGTGAATAAAATTTTAAAATTTGCTAAATCTAAATTAAAATATTTTGATTGCTTAATTAATAATGCATCTTTATTTGAAAATGATAAGCTTGAAAATTTCAGTACTACTAACTGGGGGCGTCATTTAAGAACAAATCTTAGAACTCCTGCTCTATTATCCAAAGGATTTGCAAAAAATATTAAAGTTAAGAATAACAATATAATTAATATTATTGATCAAAGAGTTTTTAAATTAACCCCATTCTTCTTTTCCTATACAATAAGTAAAACAGGACTTTATACTCTTACAAAAACAAGCGCTATGAGCTTGTCACCCTATATAAGAGTAAATGGAATTGCACCCGGACCAACAATGAAAAACAAAAGACAAACAGAAAAACACTTTAAAAAACAGTACATGGCTACTCCGCTCAAAAAACAAGTTGATGTAGAAGAAATTTGTAATGCAGTTGACTTTTTTATAAATAATAGGTCTATTACTGGACAAGTGTTAGCTATTGATAGTGGGCAAAATTTAAATTGGCAAACACCGGACATTATGGGTGGCAAAGAATGAAAAAAAATAATCTTAAAATAGTTAAAATTGATAGAAAAAAAAATTTATTTAACTACGAAAAAAAAGTATTAATTAAAGATTTAATATTAGATTTAAAACTTGGTTACTACGATTTAGAAAAAGAAAAGCCTCAAAAAGTAAAATTTACGTTGGAAGTAAACTATGAAGATAAAAAACCATCAAATGACAAAGACATTAAATCGATTGTAAATTACGCAAAAATTGTAAAATTAATTAAAAAATTAATTAAAAATAAACATTACAACTTTCTCGAAACACTAGCTGAAGACGTTTTTGATGAACTATTTAAAGATAAAAGAATTGATAAAATTACTCTCCAGATTGAAAAGTTAGAAATAATGAAAGATTGTTCATCTGTTGGAATTCAAATTTCTAAAAAAAGAAGTCATGACTAGCTCTGAAGTCGGGAAAGAATTAATTAAAAAAGAACTGCCATTAATACCTAAGCTTCCTGGTGTTTACAGAATGTTAAATTCAAAGAATGAAATATTATACGTTGGAAAAGCTAAAAATCTTCCAAACAGGTTAAAAAACTATATAGCAGAAAAAAATCATATAATAAGAACAGAAAGAATGCTGTCTCAAACCAAAAAAATTGAGATAACAACTACCTCTAATGAAAGTGAAGCTCTACTTTTAGAGGCTAACTTAATAAAAAAATACAAACCCAAATTTAATATTCTTTTAAGGGATGATAAATCTTTTCCATTTATTTTTATAGGAAACAAAGATAAATGGCCACAAATCAAAAGACATAGAGGCAAAAAAACTAAAGAGGGATTTTATTTTGGTCCATTTGCATCTGCGGGCTCAGCCAATTGGACAATTAAAATGATTCAAAAAATTTTTCATTTAAGGGTTTGTGATGATACTGTTTTTAAAAATAGAGAACGACCATGTATTTTATATCAAATAAAAAGATGTTCTGGACCATGTGTTGGTTATATTAAAAAAGAAGAATATAAAAGCTCTGTTGAAGATGCTATTGAGTTTGTTTCAGGCAAATCAAGAAAAATACAAAAAAATCTTTCAAATCAAATGGAAAAAGCAAGTGAAGATTTAGACTTTGAAAAAGCGGTAATATTAAGAGATAGAATTAAAGCTTTAAATATTATTCAGTCATCTCAAAGAATTAATGAGGCAAACTTAGTAGAAGCAGATGTAATTGCTGGATACAAAGAATCGGGTAAAACTTGTGTACAAGTATTTTTTTATAGATCTAAACAGAATTGGGGTAACCAAGCTTTTTTTCCTAAACATGATCCAGACGAAAAATTAGGTAATATTTTAAATTCTTTTATTTCTCAATTTTATGAAAATAAAAGTGTTCCATCTTTAATAATACTATCAGAAGATATTAAAGAAAAAAATTTAATTGAAAAAACACTCTCTAAAAAAGAGAAAAAACAAATTAATATTTCTGTTGCAAAAAAAGGTTCGAAATTAAAAGTAATTAATCAGGCTATTAAAAATGCAAAAGATAGTTTAAATAGAAAACTTTACGAAAGCCAAAATAATAGAGATCTGTTTGACTCTGTCTCTAAAAAATTTAATCTTGAAGCAAACATAGGTCTTATTGAAGTTTATGACAATAGTCATATACAAGGAACCAATAGTGTTGGAGCTTTAATTGCTTTTGGAGAGGAAGGATTTATAAAAAAAAGATATAGAAAATTCAATATAAAAAAAAAAGATAATGAACAAGATGATTATGGGATGATTAGGGAAGTTTTAAATAGAAGATTTAAAAGAGCAATTCAAGAAAAAGATAATTTTCTATCGTTTCCAGATTTGGTAATGATAGATGGAGGTAAAGGACAATATTCATCAGCTAGAGAAACAATGAATGAGCTAGGTTTACATGACATACCTGTAATATCTATTGCGAAAGGTAAATACCGAAACAGTGGAGACGAAACTTTTTTTCATAATGGCAAAGATTATAAATTTGAGAAAAATGATCCTACCCTTTTTTTTCTACAAAGAATAAGGGACGAATCTCATAGATTTGCTATAAGCGCACATAGGGCAAAAAGAAAAAAAGGATTAACAAAGTCACTCCTAGATCAAATACAGGGTATTGGATCCATGAGAAAAAGAGCATTATTAAACCATTTTGGGTCAGCAAGAGCAGTTGAATCTGCAAGTTTGGATGAAATAAAAACTGTAGAAGGAGTTGAAGAAAAAGTTGCAAAAAAAATATATAACTTTTTCCACGAATGAAAATTCCAAATTATTTAACGATAGGTAGAATTATAATTGTTCCTGTATTTGTTTTTACTTATTATCTGCCAGGTTTTTATGGGGATGTAATACCTTTTGCTTTATTTGTTTTAGCTTCATTTACTGATTTTTTAGATGGGCTATTAGCAAGAATGTATAAAGAAGAATCTAAATTAGGAGAATTATTAGATCCAATAGCAGATAAGATTATAGTAGCAACGGCTTTAATTTTATTAGTAATGGATGGAACAATAAAAAATTACGAAGTAATCGCTGCAATAATAATTTTAACAAGAGAAATATTAATATCTGGTCTAAGAGAATTTTTAGCAAAGGGTAAAATTAATCTTCCAGTATCAAGTCTGGCCAAAGCTAAAACATTTTTACAAATGATTGCAATTTCAGTTTTATTAACTGGTGAAACTGGAAATAAAATAATTAATTTTCAAGATTATAATGCACAAACTATAGGTATAATTTTACTTTGGCTGTCTGCATTTTTAACTCTATATACTGGTTATGAATATTTAAGAAAAGGTATAGATCATGCAATATCTGAAGATGAGAAAAACTAAGCTGCTTTCTTTTTTCTAACCTTAGCCTGATAACTATCTGATAAACCTATAATAACATCACAAACTTTAAAATTAAATTTGTCAATTTGTGATACTGGTGTAACCTCTGCAGCAGTACCTGTTAAAAAACAACCAATAAAATCTGATAATTCATCTGGTTTTATTTTTCTCTCAATAACATTAATTTTTTTTGATTTTGCAATTTCGATTACAGTTCGTCTAGTTATGCCATCCAAAAAACTATCTGGAATTGGAGTGTGTAAATTTCCTTCTTTGTCTTTAAAAAAAATATTTGCGCCTGTAGCTTCTGCTACATATCCTTCATGATCCAACATTAATGAATCAGTAAAACCTTGTTTTTCTGCCTCATGTTTTGAGAGAGTACAAATCATGTAAAGACCTGCTGCTTTTGTATCCCATGGAATAGTATTTGGCGCTGGTCTTCTCCAATTAGATATATTTAATTTTATACCTTCAACTTTTAATTTTGGATCAAAATACGATCCCCACTCCCAAGTTGCTAGAGCAACATGTATTTTTGTTTTCTGTGCAGATATTGCCATCATTTCACTTCCTCTCCATGCCACAGGTCTTACATATCCATTTATAACTTTTTGCACTGAAATTATTTTTTTTGAAGCCAAATTTATTTCATCTTCACTATAAGGTATTTCAAAGCCCATTCTTTTTGCTGAATGAAAAAATCTTTTTGTATGTTCTTCTAATTTAAATATTTCTCCATCATAAACCCTTTCACCTTCAAAAACACAGCTTGCATAATGAAGTCCATGACTTAAAACATGTAATTTTACATCATTCCAATCAACTAATTCGTTGTTGTACCAGATTTTTCCGTCTCGTTTATCGTAGGGTATCATTTTGATTTAATATATTTAAAAAAATATCTTTGTATGTAGAATATGTCAATATAACTTACCAATTATGAAAGAACTTTTATATTTAAAGGACCATCAATTAAAAGAGTTTATTGAAAAAATCTCTTTATCATACAGAGAAACCTTCTCTGATGCTAAAAAGGTTCTTGATAAACATTCAATAGGTGTGGCTCATCAAAAAGTTATTAATCTAATTTCTCTATATGAAGATATCACTATATCTGATCTTTTGAAAAAACTTAAAATTACAAAACAAAGTTTGAATCGAGTGTTAAAAGATTTGATAAAATTAAACGTTATTGAATTTAAAAAAAATAAGACCGATACTAGAATAAAACATGTTTATTTAAATGAAAAAGGTTTTAAATTATTTGATGAAATTTTTAATATTCAAAAAAAAAGAATTTATAGAGCACTTTTGAAATCAAGTTCTAAGGAAGTAATAAATTTTAATAATGTTTTAACAAAAATAATAAATGAAAAAATTTGAAGCACATATATTAGTTGTGGATGATGATAACAGAATTAGAGATTTGGTTAAGGAATATTTAAATGAAAATAATTATTTAGTAACAACTGCTAATACTGCAGAAGATGCTCAGGAAAAAGTTAATATTATTAAATTTGATTTAATCGTCTTGGATATAATGATGCCTGGTAAAAGTGGCTTGGAATTTACAAATGAAAATAAAAATAAATTATATACACCAATTATCTTACTTACTGCCAAAGGAGAAACAGAAGAAAAAATTCATGGTCTAGAAATTGGTGCTGATGATTATTTGTCAAAACCATTTGAACCTAAAGAACTAGTATTAAGAATTAAAAATATTTTAAATAAAACAAAAATAAAAAATATTAAAAGATTAATTGAATTTGGGAATGTAAAAATTGATCTTAGTAAACATATAATATTAAAAGATAAAAAAGAATTTAAGATTAATGCAACAGAAAAAACAATACTAGAATTAATGATTAATTCTCCAGGAAAACATTTTTCAAGAAATGAGATAGGGAAAATTATTAACTTAGATAAAGAAAGGTCAATTGATGTAATTATTACAAGATTAAGAAAAAAAATTGAAGAAGATCCAAAAAATCCAAAATATTTACAAACTTTAAGAGGTGAAGGTTATGTTTTATGGATTGAGTAAATTTTTAAAAAAAATACTTCCTAAGCAATTATTCTACAGAAGTTTAATAATTGTAGCTGCACCTATAATTATTATGCAACTTACAATTTCAATAGTTTTTTTTGATAGCTTATGGATTAAAACTAATAAAGGAATGACCAAGGCGCTGGTAAATGAAATTAGTACTTTTGTTGAAGCTTATAATAATGAAAAATATGATAAACAAGAAATTACTAACCTTTTCTCCCTTTATCAAAATTTAAATATAGAATTTATTCAAGATGAAAAGTTTATATATGATTTTGATGAAAGATGGTTTAGTCCAATCGATAGAACACTCAGGAGAGAGTTAAAGACAAGATTTGGCTCTGATGAATTTTGGTTTAATACAACAAGCTATCAAGAATTAATAGATTTAAGAATTAAGCATCATTCGGGATATTTTAAGTTTTTAGTACCCAGAGACAGAGTTACTAGTTCTTCTGCGAGAATATTTGCGTTGTGGATAACTGTTCCTGCAATACTTGTTGTTTTTATTGCTATATTGTTTTTGAAAAATCAAACACGACCAATTACTAAATTAGCCGAAGCATCTGAAAGATTTGGAAGAGGAGAAAATGTAGAAGAATATAGACCTTCTGGAGCATTAGAAATTAGAAAAGCAGGACTAGAATTTGATAGAATGAGAAAAAGAATCTTAAGACATTTAAATCAAAGATCTGAAATGTTATCTGGAATTAGCCACGATTTAAGAACTCCCTTAACAAGAATAAAACTACAATTGGCCCTTATAAAAGATAAAGAAATAACAAAAAAACTTTCAAGTGATGTTGATGAAATGGAAAAAATGCTAAATGAATATTTACAATTTTCTAAATCTAGCTTTACAGAAAAAAGTGAAAATTTTAATTTGACAGAACTATTTGAAGAAATTGTAGAAAAGTATGAAAATAAAAATATTACAGTTAGTCAGGACAAAGAGGTTTATTTTAATGGAAGAAAAAATTTGATTAAAAGATGCCTGCATAACCTTATCGATAACGCAACAAATTATGGAAAAAAAATTAGGATTCAGCAGCAAAAATTAAAAAGAAATATATTAATTTTTGTTGAAGATGACGGCCCAGGAATATTGGAAAGTGAATATGAAAATGTATTAAAACCCTTCTATAAGATCGATAAAAGTAGAAATCAAACCAAATCAAGTGTTGGCCTTGGACTTTCTATTGCTTCGGATATAATCAGATCACACGGGGGAGACATTGAACTTGGAAAATCAGAATTAGGTGGTTTAAAAATTAAGATCGTTTTACCCGTTTAGTTTTTTTCTTCCTGTGTGATTTTTCTAAAATATCGACTTTTTTTTCTAAATTTTCTAATCTTTTATTTAAAATATCAGTTTCCTCTTTGCTTGTTAGCTTCATTTTAAATACTATTTCATCCCTTTTCGACTTTAATATATTTAAAATTTCATTACTCAAATCCTTATAATTTAAAAGACCCTGTTCAAAAAGTTTAGCAAATTTATCAATAACAAATCTAGATTTAGACATATATTTAATTAATAATTTAAAATATTATATTTACAATATGTTTATCAATAATTTTGATCCGGTTGCATTTAATTTATTTACTCTGGAAATAAGATGGTACTCTTTAGCCTATATTTTGGGAATTTTATTATCTTGGCTATATTGTAAAAAATTTTTAATAAAAGATCAAAAAAATTTAGAATTATTTGATGACTTAATTTCATATATTATAATTGGTATTATTATTGGTGGTAGGTTAGGTTATATTATTTTCTATAATTTAGATTATTTCTCAAAAAATATTTTAGAAATTTTAATGATCTGGAAAGGCGGTATGTCATTTCATGGTGGTTTAGCTGGCGTAATATTTGCTACATACTTTTTTAGTAAAAAAAATAATATCAATCATTTTTATTTTCTCGATTTAATTTCTATATCAGCCCCAATAGGAATTTTTTTGGGAAGAATTGCTAACTTTATTAACTCAGAACTTTATGGAAAAGAGACTAGTTTGTTTTGGTCGGTAAAATTTGAAAAAGTAGATAATATTTTTAGACATCCTTCTCAAATTTATGAGGCAATTTTTGAAGGTATAATTTTATTTTTAATATTAAATTTTATTTTTAAAAAATATCTTTACAGGTCTCCTGGCGTTATCTCTGCTTTGTTTTTAATATTTTATTCTATATTTAGGTTTATTATTGAGTTTACCAGAGAGCCAGATATTCAAATTGGATATCTAGTATTTAATTTAACAATGGGACAAATTTTAAGCTTTTTATTTTTAACTATTGGATTAATTCTATTTTACAAAAAAAATGATAATTAAGAAAAATTTTATCCCTTTAGATGAATTTATAAATAAAGCTTTATATAACCCTAAAAATGGATTCTATATGAAGAAAAATCCTTTTGGGAAAAATGGTGATTACATAACATCTCCGAATATTTCCATACTTTTTTCTGAAATGGTATCAGTTTGGATCGTGGCATTTTGGTATTATTTAAAATGTCCAAAAAAAATTAATGTAGTTGAACTTGGATCGGGAAATGGGCAAATGATTCATGACATGATAAATTCATTAAAAAATTTTCCTAAATTTTTTAAAAGCTGTAAATTTTATATACATGAAAAAAGTCCATTTTTAATTAAAATCCAAAAAAAAAAATTACAAAAATTTAATATAAAGTGGATAAAAAATTTTAAGGGGTTAAAAAAAGAGCAAAATATATTTATTGCTAATGAATTTTTTGATGCACTTCCAATTAAACAATTTTTTAAGATTAAAAATAAATGGAAAGAAAGAGTTGTTGAGACTAAAAAAAATGAAAAAAAATTTCATTATATTAATTGCAATATAAAAAAAATTGAAAAAAAAGTTGGATTTAAGTTATCAAAAAATCAAAATATTATTGAATACTCACCACTATGTTATGAATATCTTAAAGACATATCAAAAAATCTAACTAATAATAAAGGTGGTCTGCTTATTATTGATTATGGATATTTAGAAAAGTCTATGCAAAATACTTTGATGTCCATAAAAAATCACAATTTGATTGATATATTTAAAAAGTTTGGAGATTCAGATATTACATTTAAGCTTAATTTTAAAATTTTAGAAAAAATGATTAATAAATTAAATTTAAAATCTCAAGGAATAACTACTCAAAGAAATTTTTTAATGGCTCTTGGAATAGAAAAAAGAGCTGAAATTATATCTAGAAATCTACCTTTTTCAAAAAAAGCTGATATTTATTATCGATTAAAAAGATTAATTGGCAAAAATGAAATGGGTGATTTATTTAAAGTAATGTTTGTTACAAACAATAAAATTAAATTTAAAGTGGGATTTAATCTTGATTAAATCAAAAAAACTTAAAAAATTTCAAAAAATAAATCATGGGTTTTTTAACAGTTTAGGTGGAACTTCATCTGGAATTTATAAAAGCTTAAATTGTGGAATTGGATCCCAAGATTATAAGAAAAACGTATTGCAAAATTTAAAAATTGTATCAAATAAAATTGGTACTAAAAAAAAAATTATTTTATTACGGCAAATCCATAGTAATAAAATATATTCACTAGATAAATTTACAAAAAAAAAATTAACGGGTGATGGTGTTATAACAGGTACAAAAGGTATAGCTTTAGGAATTTTAACTGCTGATTGTGCGCCTGTTCTATTTTATGATTATAAAAAAAATATTATTGGAGCATTACATGCGGGATGGAGGGGGTCTTACAAAAAAATTATAAAAAAAATGATTAAATCTTTTCAAATTAAGGGAAGTAAATTAAATAGCATTTTTGCAGTAATTGGTCCTTGTATCTCACAAGATAGTTATGAAGTAAAAAATGACTTTAAAAGTCTATTTATAAAACAAGATAAGAAAAACAAGATTCACTTCAAAATTATTAAAAGTAAATTTTTTTTTGATTTGAGGGGCTATATATATGCACAATTAAGAAGTTCTGGTATTAAAAATATCGATATAATAAAAAAAGATACATTTGATCAAAAAAATAATTTTTTTAGCGCTAGAAGATCTTTAAAAAAAAAAATAAACGATTATGGTAGAAATATTTCAATAATTATGATTAAATAGATCATCTCACAAATGAAGCTTCTTACAGGAAATAGTAATAAAAATCTTAGTCAGAAAATATCAAAATTTTTAAAAACAAAGTTAGTTCATTCTAGCATTAGAAAATTTTCTGATGGAGAGATTTATATAGAAATTAAAGAAAATATAAGAGGTAATAGTATTTTTCTAATTCAATCTGTAAGCTCACCTGCAAATGATAATCTAATGGAACTTTTGTTATGTATTGATGCTTTAAAAAGATCTTCAGCTAAAAATATTACTGCCGTAATACCTTATTTTGGTTATGCAAGACAAGATAGAAAGGTGTCACCAAGAACGTCTATATCAGCAAAACTTGTTTCAAATTTAATTACTAAAGCTGGGGCAGACAGAGTTGTTACTGTAGACCTACACGCAGGTCAAATTCAAGGATTTTTTGATATTCCTGTTGATAACCTATTTGCAACTCCAATATTTGCAAGACATGTAAAAAAAAAAATAAAAGGAAAAAATTTAATTTGTGTTTCTCCTGATGTTGGTGGAGTTGAGAGAACTAGAGCTCTTGCAAGAAAATTGGATATTGGAATAGCTATAATTGACAAGAGAAGACCGGCACCAGGAAAGTCTCAAGTTATGAATGTAATAGGTAATGTTAAAAATAAAACATGCATAATAATTGATGACATTATCGATTCAGGTGGAACTATTGTTAATGCTGCACAAGCTCTAATTAATAGAGGCGCAAGAGAAGTTCATGTATATATAACTCATGGAGTTTTAAGTGGAGAGGCAGTTGAAAAAATTAGAAAGTCTAGAATTAAGAAATTAGTTATAACAGATACTATCGACAATTATGACAAGATTAAAAAAGCTAAAAACATTGAGGTATTGTCAATTTGTAATTTATTAGGAGAGGCAATTAAACGTATATCAAATTCAACCTCTGTATCAGATTTATTCAAATAAATTACTTGTAAATTTTATAATCATAAGTTAAAAACCGTCACTTTATGAATTCATTAGAAGCATCAATTAGAAATACTAAATCTAAAGGTGAAGTTAATTCTTTGCGTCAAAAGGGTGAGGTTCCAGGAATTATTTATGGAGGATCCGAAGAAAATCAAAAAGTTTCCTTATCAAAAAAACAAATTAAATATTTGATTGAACAAGAAAACTTTTTATCAAACATTATTAGTATAAACATTGACGGAAATTCTATAAAAGTTTTACCAAGAGAAATTAGTTACGATACTTTAACAGATGATCCAATACATGTAGATTTTTTAAGAATTGTAAAAGGTGCAAAAATAATAATAGAAATTCCTGTTAAATTTATTAATAACGAAAAATCACCTGGTTTAAAAAGAGGTGGTGTCTTGAATATTGTTAGAAGAAAAATAGAATTGAAATGTGCAACTGAAAATGTTCCAAATGAGTTAGTTGTTGACCTTGAAGGTTTAGAAATAGGAACTAGTATAAAAATTTCCTCAATTTCTTTGCCAGATAATGTAAAACCAACAATTCAAGGTAGAGATTTTGTAGTTGCAACAGTTGCTGCACCAACAGTTTTCAAAGAACCTGAAAAACCTGCTGAAGAAGCAGCTACTGAAGGAGCAGAGGGAGCGGAAGCAGGAGCTGAGGGAGCAGAAGGTGCTACAGCAGAAGCAGCAACAAAAGAAGGTGGAGATAAAACGCCAGATGGAGAGAAAGGTAAAGAAGATCAAAAAAAAGATCCGAAAGCTCCAGCCGAAAAAAAATAAACTACCAAAAGTGAATATTTCAAAAATTTAAATTAAATTATGATTTTGCTTGTAGGGTTAGGCAACCCAACTCCTGATAGTAATGACAATAGGCATAATGTGGGTTTCAAAATAATCGATGCAGTAAACCAAAAATTTGGTCTGTCAAAACAAAAACCAAAATTTAAAGGTTTGTTAACGACTGGCACTATTTCTAATAAAAAAGTTTATGCAATTAAACCTTTAACATTTATGAATAATTCAGGAATTTGTATTAGAGAACTAATTGAATATTTTAAAATAGATACAGATAATATAATTGTTTTTCATGATGACCTGGATGTAGATTTTTCAAAGATTAAGACAAAATTTGGTGGATCAAGCGCAGGACATAACGGAATTGAGTCTATTGATAAATTTATAGGAAAAGATTATTCAAGAGTAAGAATTGGAATTGGAAAACCAGAAAAAAAAATGTCTGTTTCTGATTTTGTTTTAACAAATTTTACTGAAGAAGAAAAAGTTGATTTAGAGAATGTTATTAAAAATATTATTGAGTCTATACCTATTTTAATTGATAAAAAATTAGATTTATTTTCTAGTACAGTAAACAATAAATAAATGGGATTTAAATGTGGCATAGTCGGATTGCCAAATGTTGGAAAGTCTACTTTATTTAATGCTCTAACAAATTCAAGTAAAGCTCAAGCGGAAAACTTTCCTTTTTGTACTATTGATCCCAACATCGGAGTAGTTCCTGTTCCTGATGATAGGTTGGACAAATTGGTATCAATTTCTAATTCAAAAAAAAAAATTAATACAACAATTTCATTTGTAGATATTGCTGGACTTGTAAAAGGTGCCTCCAAAGGAGAGGGTTTGGGAAATAAATTTTTATCACATATTAGAGAAGTAGACGCAATAATTCATATGATTAGATGTTTCGACTCAGATGATATTCAAAATGTTAATAAAGATGTCAATCCTATAAGAGATTTAGAAATTATTGAAATGGAGATGAAACTAGCCGATTTGGACTCTATAGAAAAAAGGTTAGATAAAAAAAATAAAAAAAATTTAACAATTAATGAGTTAAAAATATTAGAGACTGCTCTAGACTATATTAATAATAATAAAAATATCGATTTACTTAATCAGAAGTATTCTAAGAGAGAATTACATCAAACAAGTTTATTATCTACCAAACCTAGATTGTATGTTTGCAATGTTGATGAAAAAAGTATTTCTGATGGGAATAACTATACTAAGTCATTTATAAGTAAATTTGGTGAAAAAAATACAATATTAATTTCTGCTGATATAGAAAATCAAATTAATCAATTAGAAAATGAGGAAAAAATAAACTATATGAAAGTGATTGGCTTAAAAGAAACAGGTTTAAACAATCTTATTAAAAAAGGTTATAATCTTCTTGAACTAGAAACTTTTTTTACATCTGGTCCAGAGGAGTCAAGGGCTTGGACAATTCCTAAAAATTGTTTAGCCCCTAATGCAGCAGGAATTATTCATACTGATTTTGAGAAAGGTTTTATAAGAGCTGAAACTATAGATTACGAAGAATTTGTAAAAAATAATGGATGGCTTAATTCAAAAAATAATGGAAAAATGAGATTAGAAGGAAAAGATTATATAGTAAAAGATGGCGATATTTTAAACTTTAGATTCAATACGTGACCATAGTTTTTTCATACTAAAGTAAACTAAAACTGTAATTATCAGCAAATAAACTATCGCTCTAAATCCCATTTTGTGTCTTGCCTCTAAATGCGGTTCAGCAGCCCAAGCTAAAAAAGTCACTACATCTCGAGTCATTTGTTCCTGCGTTGGTTCAGTTCCATCAGAATATGTAACTATTCCGTCAGATAGAGGATTGGACATTTTAATTTTATTACCTGCCATAAATTTGTTGTAATAAACTCCATCATCTAAAGACATTCCGACTGGGGCTTCTTCATAACCTAATAACAAAGAATAAATATAATCTGCACCTCCTTTTCTCGCTTTTACTAAAACTGACATGTCTGGTGGATATGCTCCACCGTTAGCGGCAGTTGCCGCTTGTTCATTTGGATAAGGTCCAACAAAATTATCAGAAAGTCTTCCGGGTCTTGTAAACATTTCTCCTTCACTGTTAGGCCCATCATTAACCTCAAATTGTGAGGCTATAATTTTTGCTTGTTCTTTTGAAAATTCAGGTCCACCCTTTTCATAGAGGTTTCTATAACTCAAATATTTCATTGAATGACATGCGGCACAAACTTCTGAGTATACTTGATATCCTCTTTGAAGAGATGCTCTGTCAAATTTTCCAAAAAAACCTTTAAAACTCCAACCTGGACTGAGCAAATCATGTGACCTCTCAGCTGCTATCAAATTAAAACTAAAAATTATAAAAAATGATTGAAAAATTAAGATTTTTAAAAATTTTCTCATTAAATTTCTTTTTTACTTCTGACCATAGATTCTTTTGGTGAACCGCCAAGAACTGGTTCCGTTAAACTTAAGGGTACTTCTAAGGTTTTTTCCTTAGATCCTAAAATTGGTAAAATAACTAAAAAATGTAAAAAGTAATAAGCTGTAGCTATTCTTGCTACAAGTAAATATAAGCCTTCCGCTGGCATTGCACCAACGTATCCTAACACTAATACATCAGCGACTAAGAACCAGTAAAATTGTTTATATAATGGTCTAAAAACAGCAGATCTAACCTTGGATGTATCTAACCATGGAAGAATAACTAAAACAAAAATTGCAGAAAACATTGCTATAACTCCCATCAATTTATCAGGAACAGATCTCAAAATTGCATAGAAGGGTAATAGATACCACTCTGGAACTATATGTGCAGGTGTAACTAATGGATTGGCCTCAATATAATTGTCGGCATGTCCTAAAATATTTGGAGAATAAAAAACAAAGAACGCAAAAACTATTAAGAAAAGTAAAAGAGCAAATAAATCTTTAACAACTATATACGGATGAAAAGGAACGGTATCTTTTGAAGGTTTTTTTAAATCAATTCCAATTGGATTATTATTTCCAGGAACGTGCAATGCCCAAATGTGCAAAACAACAAGGCCTAAAATTAGAAAAGGAATAAGGTAATGCAAGCTAAAAAATCTTGTTAAAGTTGGATTGTCAACAGAGTAGCCTCCCCATAACCAGTTTACTACACTCTCCCCAACTAATGGTATAGCGCTAAATAAGTTTGTAATTACAGTTGCTCCCCAAAAACTCATTTGTCCCCAAGGAAGAACATAGCCCATAAATGCGGCCATCATCATTAGAAGATAAATAAACATACCTAAGATCCATATAACTTCTCTAGGTGATTTGTATGAACCGTAATATAGAGATCTAAAAATATGAATGTAAACTGCTAAAAAAAACATCGAAGCACCATTTGCGTGAACATATCTAATTAACCATCCGTAATTTACATTTCTCATTATATGCTCTACGCTAGCAAATGCTAAATCTGCACTAGCTATATAATGCATTGCGAGTATTAAACCAGTAACAATTTGTGTAATTAAGCAAAAAGTTAAAATTCCACCGAATGTCCACCAGTAATTTAAATTTTTCGGAGTTGGATAATCTGTTAAATGGTTCGCTAATGTAAGAACTGGCAGTCTATCATTAAACCATTTTCCAAGTTTTGATTTAGGAGTATATTCGTGATCACTCATTAAAGTTATTATCCTATTTTAATTGTGTTACTATTTACAAATTCGTATTTTGGAACTTCCATATTTGTTGGAGCAGGTCCTTTTCTTATTCTTCCAGAAGTATCATAATGAGATCCATGACAAGGACAAAACCAACCACCATATTCTCCTTTGTCTCCTAAGGGAACACAACCCAAGTGAGTACAAACACCCAACATAACTAACCATTCAGGATTTTTTGCTCTCTCTTCATCTGTTTCGGGATGTGGTAGATCATCTAATTTTACGTCTTTTGCTTTAGCAATTTCTTCTTCTGTTCTTCTTCTTATAAAAACTGGTTTACCTCTCCAAAGGACAGTTATGGACTGACCTTTTTCCACACCACTAATATCTACCTCTGTGCTCGCAAGCGCTTTTACCGATGCATCTGGATTCATTTGATCAATTAATGGCCACACTGCAGCTCCCACTCCTACTGCTCCGAGCGCGTATGATGCTGTAAATATAAAATCTCTACGGTTGGTTTTTTTGTCTTCTTCCATTAATTTATCTTCTACTTAAGTCTAATTATATGATTAAATATGAATTAAAAAGTATTTTTCTATGGATACAATGACACACGATAAACCTAATTTAAGCACAAAAATAGCTCTATATGAGCCAGATATACCTCAAAATACTGCCTCAATTATAAGAACGTGCTCATGTCTTGGTGCCTATCTCGAAATTATTGAGCCATGCGGTTTCTTATTTTCAGATAAAAGGTTTAAAAGAGTTGTAATGGATTACATAGATGAAGACAAAATTAAATTTTATAAAAGTTCAGATGAATTTTTTGAATATAAAAAAAAACAAAGGGTTATTTTGATTACTACAAAAGCTACAAAGATATATACAGAATTTAGTTTTAAATCAAATGATACCTTACTTTTTGGAAGAGAAAGTGCAGGAGTTCCAGATAAAGTTCATAAAATAGTTAATGAAAAAATAAAAATTCCCATGAAATTAAATAAAAGATCATTAAATCTAGCAACGTCTGTTGGTATAGTTTTGGCAGAACAAATGAGACAAACAAAAAATTAAATGGAACAAAAAATTAAAAAAAAATTGGTTAAAAATTGGTTTAAGATTCTTCAGGATATGATTTGTTTTGAAATTGAAGAAATAGAAAAAAATAAAAAAAAATTTATTTCTAACAATTGGAAAAGGAATAAAAAAAAAGATGAAGGAGGAGGTGAATATAGAATTCTAAAAGATGGAAAAATATTTGAAAAAGTTGGAGTTAATTTTTCAGAAGTTTATGGAAAATTTTCTAAGGAATTTAAAAATAAAATACCTGGAGCAACTTTAAATCCAAATTTTTGGGCATCAGGAATTTCAATTGTAATGCATATGAAAAATCCACACATTCCTGCAATGCATTTTAACACAAGATATATCTATACTTCACATGGTTGGTTTGGTGGAGGTATGGATGTTACTCCATGCATTCAAGATGAAAAATTAAAAAGATGGTTTCATAAAGAATTGAAATTATCCTGTGATAGACACAATAAAAACTATTATAAGAAATATAAAAAAAATTGTGATAAATATTTTTATCTACCACACAGAAAAGAAACTAGAGGAATAGGTGGAATATTTTTTGACTATAAAAAAAAGAATTGGGAAAAAGATTTTAGCTTTGTTAGAGATGTAGGAATTACATTTAAAAAAATATTTAAAGATATTATAAATAAAAAAAAAAATAAAAAATGGTCAAAAAAACAAAAAGAAATTCAATATATAAAAAGAGGAAGATATGTTGAGTTTAATTTACTTTATGATAGGGGTACAAAATTTGGTTTACAAACTGGTGGGAATACAAATGCAATTTTAATGTCACTGCCCCCTACTGCAAAATGGAAATAAATAATGGATAAAGTACCTGTTACAATTTCAGGATTAGAAAAATTAAAAGAAGAATTAATTTTTTTAAAAGAAAAAAAACGTCCTGAAATAGTTGCGGCTATCGCTGAAGCTAGATCTCACGGTGACCTTAAAGAAAATGCTGAATATCATGCAGCTAAAGAACAACAAGCTCATAATGAAGGAAGAGTTCAGGAAATAGAAGATTTAATTGCAAGAGCAAATGTTATCGATGTAAGTAAAATAAATAATGATGGAAAAGTTATTTTTGGATCTACTGTATATTTACAAAATTTAGATACAAATGAAAAAATCGATTATAAATTGGTTGGTAAGGACGAAGCAGATTTAAAAAAGAAATTAATATTTTTCCAGTCACCAATTGGTAAAGGCTTAATCGGTAAAAAAAAAACTGATTTAGTTGAAATATCTACTCCAGCAGGAATAAAAAATTTTGAAATTATAGATGTAAAATACATCTAACTTTTAGCTATTTTATCCAAATCTTTCTCAGAAATTTTAAATGAATTTTCAATCCAAAAATCTTCTATCTCTTTTAGTTTTTTTCCAAGTTCTTTTCCTTCTTTAAAGCTATATTTCTCAATTAAAGTTTTTGCTTTTATTTCAAACTTTGGAACCTTTTTATCGTTAAAGAAATTTTTTAATTCTACCAGTTTTATATTTGTTTTTTTATTCTGAAAGATTTTAAAATTAATGAGATCATTTAAATAGTCTTTTCCATATAAATAAAAAATTCTCCATAGATTTTTCTCTTTAAAAATGTCTTTATTATTTTCTTTAAAAAATGTATTCGTTAAAAATCTAATCCTCTTTTTATCTTCATTGGAAATATTATATTTATATAAAAAATATTCACTATTATCTGTGTTGTCAATTATCATAAGTGATATTAAAAATATAAAATCTTTTTGCTCAATTATTTTTTTTGAATAATTATTAATATTATTTAAAATTTCAATATTTTTTAGTTGAGGAAATATTAAAACAATAATTTCTTTACAAAATTTGTCTTTTGCAAGTTTTATAAATGCATTGGATAGTATTAGCTTTTTTAATTCATCTAAAAGTCTATCTTGAGAAACTTTTGATATACCATTTATATTTTGTCTTATTACTTTCTTTATATTTTCATCATGATCAACTTTACTATAATTCAAATAAAATCTTACATATCTTAAAATTCTTAGGTAATCTTCTTGGATTCTTTTTTCTGGATCTCCAATAAATTTTACATGTCCAAGTTCTAAATCTTTTTTTCCATTATACGGATCATATAAATTTCCATCTATATCTGCATAGATTGCATTAAAAGTAAAATCTCTTCTTGAAGCATCTTCTTTCCAGTTTTCCGAAAATTCAACTTTTGCATGCCTACCATCTGTCAAAACATCTTTTCTTAATGAAGTGATTTCAAATTTGTAGTTATAAAATTTTGCAGTTACTGTTCCATGTTCAATCCCACTTTCATAAAAATTTATATTATTTTTTTTTAAAATTTCACAAATCTGGTTTGGAAGTAAGTTTGTAGCAAGATCAATATCGTCTACTTTTTCCTTATTAATAATTTTCCTTGTGACTCCTCCTACATATCTAATTTCACTAGTTTCTGAATAATTAGATACCAGTTCAAATAAGTTTTGAGTTTTAATTTCTTTTTTTAAATCTTCGAAATCTTTTGAATAGTAATTTTTAGCTTCGTTAATTTTAAATATTTTATTAAATATATTTATCATAATTGGCTGGGGCTCTAGGATTCGAACCTAGGATGG
This sequence comes from uncultured Pelagibacteraceae bacterium, assembly GCA_902559305.1. Taxonomy (GTDB): domain Bacteria; phylum Pseudomonadota; class Alphaproteobacteria; order Pelagibacterales; family Pelagibacteraceae; genus Pelagibacter. The sequence goes on from CACEHK010000009.1 coordinate 32,817, forward strand.
CGGTACCAAAAACCGCTGCCTTACCACTTGGCTAAGCCCCAAATTTATTTTCATATAACACAAAAAAAAAAATTTATATAGTTTTAGATACAATACACCAATAATTTTTATATTTTTTTTTAAATATTTTTGCACCATTTATTGCTGAATTTTTTGTCTTAAAATACCCTACTATAGATGAACCTGATCCTGTCATTCTAGCAAGCTTAATATTGGGCAAAGTTTCCATAAATAATTTTATATGATTTAATTTTGGATAAACTTTAAATGCAATTTTTTCTAAATCATTTTCTAATTTTAGAATACTTACTAAACTAAATTGCTCTTTTTTTCTTGTCTTTAATTTTTGTGATGTAAATTTTTTTACTTTTTTATAAATCATGCTGGTTGAACAGCCAAAATTTGGCTTAATTATAATTACAAATAAGCGTTTTTTTTTTAATATCTTTTTTAACTTTCCGTTTGAGTATAAGATTTTATTTTTATAATCTAAGCCAAGTTTTACATCGGAACCAATTTTATTTGTAAGCTTTTCAATAGCTCTTTTTGATAAATATATAATATTTTTATTTACTAAATATTTTATTATTGAAGAAGCGTTTATTGAGCCGCCTCCTAAGCCCGATTTTTGAGGTATATTCTTTTGTATTTTAATAAAAAATTTTTGTCCATTTAAAAGCTTTTTCTTATCCAAAATTTTCAAAATATTAAATATAGTATTATTTTTTTTTATTCCTTTTGAAAACTTTCCATAAAAAAAAATTTTGTGATTTTTTCTGTTAATTTTTTTTATACTAATTTTATCGTATAAATTAATAAATGAAACTAGAGTTTCTATTTTATGATATCCTGATTTTAATTTTCCAGTAACTCCAAGTGATAAATTAATTTTCGCATATGATTTAATAATTTTAAAATTCATTTTTTAATTAGAGCTAATACCAACAAGTAATTTTTTAGAAATTTTTGATTTAATTTCAGCTTCTGTGTCCTCAGAATTAAGTGAGCTTTGCCAATAGTATCTAGCTTCAATCTTTCTATTAAGCTTCCAGAGTGCATCGCCATAGTGATCATTTACTATAGGATCATTTGGCATAATTTGAATAGCTTTTTTTAAAAATTTCTCAGCATTTTCAAAATCACCAATTAAATAATATCCCCATCCAACTGAGTCTATTATATATGGATCATTTTTTTTTTGATTATATGCTTTATTTAACATTTCAATTGCATCTTGAATTTTATAGCCCCTTTCAAGCCAGCTGTAGCCTAGATAATTTAAAACATAAGGTTCATTTAATTTTATAGATAAAGATTTAAGTAAATCTTTATCTGCATTAGTGTAGTCTTTTAATCTTTCATAGCTACTTCCTCTCTTGTACAATACATCCGCATACGCGTCTGAGTTTTGATTTAGTTTATTTAATAATAAGGAATAATATTTTATAGATTTTTTAAATTCTTTATTTCTCTTATAAATATTTGCCATATCATAAATCATTTTTATAGATGGATTTAAATAATCGTTAAATTTTTTTTCAATATATAACAAAGATTCTTTTGAGTTTTGTTCAATGAAAATTATATTTGCTTTTTTTTTTAATTTATACCAGTAATAAACTTCATCATCTTTATCAAATTTCTCTAAAAGCTTTTTTGTTTCTTCAAAATTTTTATTTTCAAAATAATTTGAAATCAAGTGTGTTAAATTATAATAAAACTTTGGATTTAAATAATTAGATAAATTTGAATAGAAATTAGATTTTTCAAAATTTTTTTCTACAGATAAAAAATTAGAAATTAAGAAAAAAAATTCAGCAAGTATGTCTGCTTCATTTTTACAAGAAAAAAAATATTTGAATTTATTAAAGTTTGAATTATCAATCCATAGCTTCGATTGTTGAATTAATAAATTACTATCTAAAACATTAACTTCTTTTGATATATTAATAGCACTATCAAAATCATTATTTTTTATTAAATTGCTCAAGTAAAAAAATATATATCTACTATAATCTCCCTCATCAGAATTAATTAAATTAACAAATTTTAAATTTGTCTCTGCCTTATCTAAGTAGCAATGTTGAAAGGCATCATTAATTAATGATAATTTACCGAAACTTTCTTGCTTCAAATCAATTTTTTTTGATAAAAATAAATTATTATAACTTTTTAAAACTTCATAAATTATATACTGATAACTTCCGTGGTCTCTATATCTTTTAAATTTATCCAGTAAATCAATATTTTTTTCAAACTTCTTTTTTTTAAAATTATCAATTAACAATAGTAACTTTGCCTCAAAAAATTCTGTTTTTTCACTTTTATTTTGTTTTATTAAATTTATTGATTTTTGGATTTGTCCGTCAGCAACAAGGGTTATTAAGTATTTTTTTAAATATTCGTCATGTTCATTAATTAAAATTTTTGATGAATTAAAATATTTAACAGAATTATTGGCATTATGATTATTTTTTAAAATTATTGCTGAAAGATAGTTTGATAGATACCTGGGGTTGAAATTACTACTATCCGTTGTTTTAGAATAGCAAGAAGTTTGATATACGAAAAAAATAATAAATAAGATTAATTTTAAATTTTTTATCACCTTGATATTCTATGATTGTAAATGATAAAAATCAAAATGACATTATGAATCAAAAATTAATAAATTCGTTTGAAATTGATTATATTTTTGGAAACAAGCCTATAAATAGATATAAAAATAAACCTACAATTGAAAATATTCAACAAAGATTAGAAAGTCTTAAAAAAAAAATTCTTAATATAAGTAATTGTGATTTAAAAAATAATTCTAAACAAATAGTTTTTAATGATGGAAATCTAGCAAGTCAAATTATGATGGTTGGGGAAGGACCGGGTCAAAAAGAAGATGAGCTTGGAAAACCTTTTGTGGGTGACGCTGGCCAATTACTAAATAAAATGCTTAATGCAATAAACATAAATAGAGAAAATATTTATATAACTAATGTTGTTAATTATAGACCTCCAAATAATAGAAAACCTGAGCCTGCTGAAATAAATAGATACTCAGAATTTTTAAGGGAACATATATCTATTATAGATCCGAAAATATTAATACTTATGGGCAGTACTGCAATGGAATCTTTGTTTGGATCTAAAATTAAAATTTCGCAAGTAAGAGGTATATGGAAAGAGTTAATTATTAATAACAAAACTTATTTAACAATGATAACTTTTCATCCAGCATACTTGCTTAGACAGGCTGATCAAAAAAAATATTCATGGACTGATTTAAAAGAAATAAGAAAACAAATAGATAAATTGAAATTAAAAGTTTGAAATGAAAAACATCATAGCTGGAGTCGATGAAGTGGGTAGAGGCAGTTTAGTAGGGCCAGTATATGCTGCAGCAGTGATTTTAAAAAAAAATTTAGATAAGAAAAAACTTAAAGATTCTAAAAAACTAACAAAAAAAAATCGTGAAATTTTAGAAAAATATATAAAAAAAAATTCACACTGGTCTATTGGGTCTGCATCTTTAAAAGAAATAGAAAAGTTAAATATTTTGAATGCAAGCTTATTGGCTATGAAAAGAGCTATAAAAAAACTTAAATTAAAATCTTCAATTATACTAATTGATGGAAATAAGTTACCAGACATCACTGGCTACAAACTAAAATGCATAATTAAAGGTGATGAAAAAATACCAGAAATTTCTGCAGCTTCTATTATTGCTAAAGTTGCCAGAGATAGACTTATTGCAAAAATGTCAAAAAAATTTAGTAAATATGCTTGGGATAAAAATGCTGGCTACGGAACTAAAATGCATTTAATTGCAATTAAGAAATTTGGCATAACCAAGCATCATAGAAAAAGATTCAGTCCTATACACAACATATTGAGTCCCAATTAAAACACACAACAAATCGAGTCTATTTTTTTCAATCTCTGGTTGACGTGGAATCTGCCCTGGAGTCTAATTACTTTTTTAAAAATGATGAATAAGATTTTGAACAACAAAATTATTAATGGAAATAGTTTAAAAGAATTAAAAAAAATTCCTAACGAAACATTTGATATTATTTTTGCTGATCCACCCTACAATTTACAATTACAGAATAGTTTAGTGAGACCAGATAGATCAAAAGTTAATGCTGTGAATGATAAGTGGGATCAATTTAAAAGTTTCAAATCATATGATGAATTTACAAATGAATGGTTAAGTGAATGCAGGAGAGTATTAAAGAAAAATGGATCTATTTGGGTAATTGGAAGCTATCATAATATATTTAGGGTTGGTAAAATAATTCAAGATTTAGGCTTTTGGATTTTAAATGATGTAATTTGGAATAAAAATAATCCGATGCCAAACTTTAGAGGAACTAGATTTACAAATGCTCATGAAACATTAATCTGGGCTTCAAAAAGTAAAAAATCAAAATATACTTTTAACTACCAATCAATGAAATCTTTTAACGATGATTTACAAATGAGATCAACTTGGAATTTACCTATATGCAATGGTAAAGAAAGATTAAAAAATAATGGAATAAAAGTCCATTCAACGCAAAAACCAGAGTCGTTGCTTCACAGAATTATATTAGCTTCTTCAAATAAAAATGATTTTATTTTAGATCCTTTTTTGGGATCTGGAACAACAGCTGTAGTTTCAAAAAAATTAGGTCGTTCTTATTTTGGTATTGAAAAAGATAAAACATATTTTGAAGCTGCTAATAAAAGAATAAACAACACAAGTATAATCAAAGATGAATATTTAGATACAATCCAAAACAATAAGTCCAAACCTAGAATTCCTTTTGGTTCATTGATTGAATTAGGAGTAATTAAACCTGGAACAGAAATCTATGATCAAAAGAAAAAAATTTATGCAAAAGTTATGGTGGATGGAAGTATAAAATGTAAGCAAAATGAAGGATCGATTCATAAAGTAGCAGCACAAATATTAGGTTCTGAAAGCTGTAACGGTTGGACCTATTGGCATTACCAGTCAGGGAGCAGTTTAAAGCCAATCGATGAACTTAGACAACGTTTAAGACCAAGAAACTAATTACTATAAATCTTACCTAAATAATTTTCTAAAAAAGTTTTATTTTTAGACAAATATTTTAAAAAAATATCTCTAATAAATACATTTAACGGGTTTGATAGATGAAAAGCAAAGTGATTGAATGAGGATCTAGAATTTATTTGCTTAGTCTTCAAAGTTCTTATTTTATAATAATTTGTAGAATTATTCTTTAGGTCATTAAAAAGTTCATTTGCTGCTTCGATTGATTGTGATGCGCCTTGAGCGAATGATGGTGGAAATGAATAAAACGCATCACCAGTTAAAAAAATATTTTTTGATTTGGGTACTTGAATTTTTTTGCTTACAAAAATTGGAAAACATTTAATATCTTTAACTTCTTTAGATAAATTTAAATTCGATTTTGAAGAAATCTGATTTAATAAATTATTTATAAAACTATTGTCTTTAAATAGATTTCTATTTGAGATTTCTTGTTCAATTAACTCTTTTCTAATGATCGATATAAAATTAAATTCTTGATTTTGGCTTATTGGATAAATCACAAAATGAAATTTTGAACCTAAAAATAATGAAATATCAAAATTTTTGAAATTGTGAATATTTCCTCTTAAAGCAATTGAATTGAAATATTTTGGAAGACCTTCTTTTTTAAATAAAATCTGTTTAGTCTTTGAGTAAATTCCATCAGCAGCTACTAAATAATCAAATTCTTCAATATTTTTATCTTTAAAGTGTAATGATAATTTGTTTTGATTTTTAATATCAATAAGATCTGAGTTAAAAAATAACTTTTCTAAAGGAATATTTGCCAAAAGAAATTTCAAAAGTTTTGCTCTTTTTAATGTTGTATATCGATTATTTTGATTATTAAATTTAGATATATCAATGTCACAAATTTTTTTAGAATTTTTTGCATCAAAAAAATTTACTTTTTTTGGAAAACAAATATCATTTGCGTTTATTTTTTGAAAACCAATTTTATTTAATAAATTAATACTATTTACAGATAATTGTATTCCATATCCATCAGTCAAATCTAAAGAATTTTTTTTTTCAAAAATTTTATAAGAATAGGATTGATCTTTTTCTAAAAGGTTTGCGAAAAATAAACCTGAAATTCCAGCTCCTATAATTGCAATCTTTTTCATGAATATCTTACTACTGATTTAAAAATTTTTTTTGTAAAAGATGGCAAAATATAATTTTTAATATCATCTTTATCTACCAGAAAACTATTACTTAAATATAT
>CACEHK010000010.1 GCA_902559305.1 uncultured Pelagibacteraceae bacterium
AAAATTTATTGTTTAATTAACAATGGGAAAAGAGAAGAGGCACAGCTACTTTATGATTTAAATTCTGAGTCAGGTTTTCAAGACGATTTTTATGAAAATAAATTTAATTTTTTAATGGGATATACTGACAAGACAAACGAAAAAATTTCAGACAAAAATATATTAAATTTTCACTTATCACATAGAACCAACCAAGAGTTCGATTATAAGCCTGATGAAAATACTCCTAAATTTATTTGGAGATATTTGTCATCTTCAAATCTTTTAGAAAATGTAAATACTATAAACTTAGAGGATGGAGATAAGATCCTTTTAATTGAGAAGGCAACTCATGAAAAAAACTATGAAGAAAAAGAATTATTTGAATTATATAAAAGATTTCAATTTAATATTAACCAACTATTAAACGTTAAAGATTCTTATAAATTACTTCAAAATTATGAAGGTAGGGCTTTACTTTATCAAAGACTAATATTAACGAAAGAAACAAAAGAGATTTTAGATTTATCTTTTAGATTAAAGAATTCATTTATTGAGGACAAAATAGAGAATGCTTTTAGCAGTGAATTAAGAAAATTTTTAAATAATATTAATGAGGAAGAAGTTCCATCAAATTTTTCGTCATTTTATTTTGATAATTTAAAAATAAAAGTTTTAGAAAAAAAAAATATAAAAATTAATAATAAAATTATTCACCAATCAAAAATATTGAAATACTTCGAGAACGAAAAGGAACTTAGCAAAACTGAAGATGAGCTTAATAAATTACTTAAATCAATAAAAAAAAATAAGGATTATAACGTTTCAATTAAAGATTTAATTTTATTGGAGTCCTTAATATCTGATGGACTAGAAATTTCGAAAAAATACAAAAATATGTTTGAATTTGGTCAATCAAATATACCTACAGATATCCAGTTATTATTAAATAATAATGAGACTGGTATGGTGCTTCTTCGAATGGTTGAAATTATTGGCGAAGATAATCTAAAAAATTTAGACCCAGACACATTATATTTTATGATAACTATATTAAACCAGATGAATTTAGATTCTATTAGAAATAAGATATTATTGGAAGTTCTTCCTTTAAAAATATAAAAATTATATTAAAATTAAATTATTTATGACAATAAAAACTATACTAACAGAACCTAATAAAATACTACGTCAAGTTTCAATACCTGTTACAAAAGTAGGCAAAGAGGAAAAGATTTTAATGAATGATATGCTTGAGACAATGTATGATGCAAACGGTATCGGCTTAGCAGCAATCCAAATTGGGGTTCCTAAGAGAATTATAGTTATGGATATTTCAAATAAAGATAAAGAAAAAAAACCAATGTATTTTGTTAATCCAATAATTAAAAATAAGAATTCTGATCATGCTACTTATGAAGAAGGATGCTTATCGGTTCCAAATCAGTTTGCAGAGATTAATAGACCAAGCACATGTGAAGTTGAGTACCTAGATTATAATGGAGATAAAAAAGTATTAAAAGCTTCTGGCTTATTGGCTACATGCATCCAGCATGAGATGGACCATCTAGAAGGAATATTATTTATTGATTATCTTTCAAAATTGAAAAAAATGATGATTGTTAAAAAACTATCTAAACAAAAAAATAAAGTAGACAGAATTGTTGTTTAGTTAATGAGTCAAAAGATAGTTTTTATGGGAACATCAAATTTCGCTGTTCCTATTTTAAAATCACTTTATCAAAATGGATATCCGATATCTGTTGTTTATACACAACCACCTAATAAATCTAATAGAGGCCAAAAATTAAATAAGTCACCAATAAATTTATTTTCTGAGAATATAAGTTTAGATATAAGAACTCCTAAATCTTTAAAAAATAACAAAGAAGAAGAGTTATATCTCACCAAATTAAATCCAGATATAATATTAGTAGTTTCCTATGGTCAGATTATTCCTAAAAATCTTTTAACTATTCCTAAATATGGATTTTTAAATATTCATGCTTCTTTGCTTCCAAAATGGAGAGGAGCCGCTCCTATACAAAGATCAATAATGAATCGGGACGAAGAAACAGGAATTAGTATAATGAAAATAAATGAAAAATTAGATGAGGGTCCAATTTGTAATAAATATTCATTTAAAATTTCAGAAAAAATGAACTCAGAAGAACTATCTGAAAAATTATCATTAATTGCATCAGAAAAAATTCTTGATATTTTAGATAATATCTATGATGGAAATATAGAATTTAAAGATCAAGACCATTCAAAAGCAACATATGCAAAGAAAATTCAAAAAATAGAAGGTAAAATTGATTGGAATGAAAAAGCAGATAAGATAATTGGAAAAATAAATGGACTTTATCCATATCCAGGTGCTTTTTTCTCATTTAATGGTGAGAGATATAAAATATTAAAAGCAGAGAGGTCCAGTACAACAGGAAAGCCCGGAGATATAGTAAGTGAAAATTTTGAAGTATGCTGTGGAGAAGGATCAATAAAAGTATTAATTATTCAGAGAGAAGGTAAAAGAGTTCAACAAATAAATGAATTTTTACTTGGTACTCAAATAAAAAAAGGCTTCAATATTGCTTAATGTATAGATATCAAATTTTGATTGAATATGTTGGAACCCCTTTTGTAGGTTGGCAAATACAAAAAAAAGGAAAATCTGTTCAAAAAATAATTCAATCAACTTTATCAAAATTATTTAAGAAAAAAATTGTTTTATATTCTGCAGGGCGCACTGATCGTGAAGTTCATGCCAGCGAACAATCAGCTCATTTTGATGTTGAAAATAAAATTCAAAATATAGATAAAATGCTTAAATCTCTAAATTTTTTTTTAAATAAAAAAAAAATTTCTATAATAAATATTATTAAAAGAAATAAAAATTTTCATGCAAGGTATTCTGCAAAAGAAAGAGTATATAAATATTTAATTATTAATCGTTTAGCTACTCCTGTTTTAGATAATGAAAGGGCATGGCATATAAGAAAGAAACTAGATATTAAACTACTAAAAGAAGGTGCTAAAAAATTAGTAGGTACACATGACTTTAGCACAATGAGAGCAACAAATTGTTATGCTAAAAGTCCTATAAAAAAAATTAATAAAATAACTATAAAAAATGTAAATAGAAAAATTGAAATTGAATTTAGATCAAAATCTTTTTTAAGAAACCAAGTTAGGTCAATGGTTGGTTGTTTAAAATATTTAGCAGAAAAGAAATGGAATATTAAAAAATTTGAAAATGTTTTTAAATCAAAAAAAAGAAAAAATTGTGCACCCCCTGCACCAGCTCATGGACTATATTTGACTAAAGTTATTTATTAGTTCTATTTGATATTTTAAATCTTTTATTAATTCTCCAGCGACTTTCAGTTCTAACTATGTAGCCACAGCAATTAATAGATTTACAATCGCAAGGAAATTGTTTGTAATCAGAGTCATAACTAAAACCATAGTCACAAGTTATTTCCTCGCCTTTTTTAATTTCTCTATTTGAAACAATCCAAATTTTTAAACCTGTTCCTTCATAATCCGCATTGTTTGTACAAGAATGATTGACTAAGCGCGCCGGGTTCCAGGGAACTAGCCCGTCCAAATCATATCTTTTATTTAAATTAAACAAATAAATTGGTTTTGAATTATCAAATTTATCAGAATCTTCAGTTTGTTTCTTTGTAATAATGTTTCCTACATATTCTATAATTTTAGTTCCTGCCTTAATATTCTTAGTAGCGTAAAGACCTCGTCCATTTCTATCAATATTTGATTTTTTAATTTTATAAAGCTTCATGTGGATGTCTTTAATCAAAGATTTATTGTTTTCAATTAAATTCTAATAGTGCGTTAACATGCTCATTCGCACTTTCAGCCAAGGCATTAAGATCATAGCCACCTTCTAAAATAGAAACAACTTTTCCATTACAAAATTTCTTTGTTGTTTCCAAAGCTCTTCTGGTTATCTCATAATAGTCCTTAGACTCTAAATTTAGCTGACATAATGGATCGAGACGATGAGCATCAAATCCAGCTGACATTAATATAAATTCAGGTCTAAATTGTTTTAATCTTTTAAGCATATGTTCATAAGCATCAAAATATTCTCTAGAGTTTGTACCCGCAGGCAATGGAATATTTAGAGCATTATTATGATCACCCTTTTCATCTTCTGTTCCACCTCCCGGATAGTATGGATATTGGTGTAAGCTAGAAAAGAAAACATTGTTGTTAGACTTAAGAATATCATAAGTTCCGTTTCCGAAGTGACAGTCCCAGTCCAAAACTGCAATTCTTTTATATTTATATTTAGAAATTAAATAATTTGCTGCAACACCAATATTATTTATTACACAAAAACCCATTGCTTTACTTTTCTCAGCGTGATGTCCCGGAGGTCTTGTAACACAATGAGCGGCTCCAAATTCTTTATTTTCAACTCCATCAATTGCAGCGATTATAGAACCAACTGCATCAAAAGTTGCATCTTTACTCCCTGGCGAAACAACTGTATCACCATCTAAAAATACCAAACCTTGTTTTGGAAAAGCTTTTTCAACTGTATCAACATAACTAGAAGAATGTGTTTGTTTAATAATATCTTTATCAAAACTAGCTGGATTTTTCCAAATTAATTTTTTATTTTTTTTTAATTTTTCAAGTATCGAGGTAACCCTTGATATACTTTCAGGATGTCCAGAACCAGTATTATGATTTAAAGATGATTTCGATGTAATTATTGCTGTTTTCATTAAAAATAATTTTCTAAAATATTATAATATATTTTAGTCAATTTTTTCAAATCTGAAATTGGTGATTTCTCATCCACCATGTGGATAGTGGTATTTCTTAATCCTAACTCTAATCTTGGGATTGAACCTAAAAATCTACTATCACTTGTGCCACCTCTACAATTTAATTTTGCAGAATTACCTGTAACTTTTTTAACAATTTTTTTAACCATATAAATTTCTTTGTTAGGTTTTGTATAAAAAGCTTCACCACTCACTCTATATTCTATTTTAGTTTTACATCTTTCTTTTTTTGCAACTGCATTTATTATTTTACTCAGTTTTTTCTTTAGAGAAGCTGATTTATGTTTAGAGTTAAATCTAACATTAAATTTTGCACTAGACGATTGAGGTACTACATTTTCAGATAAATTGTCTACATTCATTTTTGTAAACTCTAAGTTAGATGGAGGCATGAATTTTGTACCATTATCTAAAGATGAACTTTTTAATTTTGCTATTATTTTAGCTAAGGCTGTACATGGATTGATATAAGACCCAGCGAATGCCGAGTGACCACTTTTTCCATATATAGTTATAATTCCATTCATAGAACCACGTCTTCCAACTCTTATTTCATCCCCAACTGATTTATTTGAAGATGGCTCTCCTACTATAGAAAAATCTATTTTTTCACCTTTTTTTTTAAGGTGTTTCATAACAGCTGGACAACCATAACCTGTTGTTTCTTCATCTGCTGTAATAATAATTGAGATAGATCCTTTGAATTTTTTATTTTTAATAAAGTTACTAACTGCACTTATAAAGCATGCTATCCCACCTTTCATGTCTTGAGATCCTCTACCGTTTAAATACCCTTTTCTTACAACACCTCTAAAAGGTGCAATTTTCCAATCATTTAGATTAGCAACTACATCGGTATGTCCTAAAAAGTTTATGTGAGGTTTTGATTTACCAAATCTTGCATATAAATTTAAAGCAGGTTTTAGCCCCGTTCCTTTTGACTTAATAATCATACATTTAAAACCAATCGAAGATAGTTTTTTAGATAAAAATTTCATTATACCTTTGTCCTCAGTTTTAACTGTCGGAAATCTTATTAGCTCTTGAGCTAATTTTATCTCATTAAAAATTTTCATTATTAATCTCTTAATAGGTCATTAATAGATGTTTTAGACCTTGTTTTTTCATCAACCTGTTTAATAATAACCGCACAATATAGAGAGGGTGCTGAAGGATTATTTTTGTCAGGCAAAGACCCAGGTACCACGACTGAATACGGAGGTATTTTTCCATACACAATCTCCCCTGTTTTTCTATTTACAATTTTTGTAGATTGGCCAATATACATTCCCATACTTATTACAGATCCTTCTCCTACAATCACACCTTCTACAACTTCTGACATTGCACCTAAAAAAACATTATCTTCAATAATCGTAGGTAACGCTTGTGCTGGCTCTAATACTCCCCCAACTCCACTTGCAGCAGATATATGACAATTTTTTCCAATTTGACTACAGCTACCTGCTCTAGCAAAAGTGTCAATCATTGTACCTTCATCTATGTATGCACCAATATTAACATAACATGGCATTAGGACCGCATTTTTACCAACAAAAGATCCTTTTCTTACAGGTGAGTTTGGAACCATCCTAAAACCTGCTTTTTCATGATCTTCTTTTGTCCATCCAGCTGTTTTACCTTTAAGTAAGTGAGCTTTGTCATACCAGCTACTATAAGGGCCATTTAAATTTTCCATTGGATAAATTCTAAAACTTAACATGATTGCTTTTTTAAGATGTTGATGGGTTACCCATTCTCCATTAATCTTTTCAGCAACTCTAACCTTTCCACTGTCTAAATCTGCAATAATTTGATTTATAGTATCTTTAATCTTTTTATCAGAATCAGGGTTTATTTGATCTTTATTTTCCCAAGCATCATTTATAATTTTTTCTATTTCACTCATAATATTATTCCTCTTTTAATAACCTTATTTTTTTTAAAAATAAAGCAAGATTATCAATTTTATAATCAATCACATCTTTATATTTTTCTAAGTCATTAATTGGTTGATCATTAATAAACCAAACTTTTGTCATGTCTTTTGCTGTATCTGATGAGAGGTTTTTAGCAATATCTTCTATATAAACAGTTTCTTCACTAGTAGGGATTTTAAACATGTCGCACATCAATTTAAGTGATTCAGGGTTAGGTTTTGGTTTAAATTGAAAATCAACAATATCCATGATTTTTCCTTCAAATAAATCTTCAACACCTATTTTTTTCATGCAATTAATTGCATGTTCTTTGCTGCCATTAGTTGCGCAATATATTTTTAAATCTAATTTTAATAGTTCTTCTCTTAATTCTATATCTTTTTCAAGACAATCATAATTAATATTGTGTACGTACTTAAGGAACTCTTTAGCATTTATCAAATCTGGGTAATTTTTCATTAATCCATTTAAAGAAGTATCGTATTTATAAAAATAATTTGCTTGAATTTCTTTTGCCTTAATTTTATCTATACCAAGTTTAATCGAGATAAATTCTGTCATTCTGATAGATACTTGACCAAATAAAGTTTTTAAATATTTTGGATGATATACACATCCATCCATATCCAAAATTAAATATTTTACTTTTTTTAAATCCTTCATTTTCTAATTAAAGTTCCAGCACCTTTATCAGAAAATAATTCAAATAATATTGAATGAGGTTTTCTTCCATCAACTATAACTACACCTGTCACTCCATTATTTACAGCATCAAGGCAGGTATTGATTTTTGGAATCATCCCACCAGAAATATCACCTTCTTTAAGCATTTTTTCTGCAACTAAAGAATTAATCTCTGGGATTAGTTTTTTATTTTTATCAAGAACACCCTCCACATCGGTCATCAACAATAATCTTCTTGAGTTTAGTTCTTTTGCAACTGAACCTGCAGCAATATCAGCATTTATATTATAGGTTTTTTTATCATCACTGGTACCCATAGGCACTACTATTGGAATTTTTTTTTCTTTTATTATTTTTAAAATACCTTTCAAATCAATTTCTTTTGGCGAACCAACAAAACCAAGTTCTTTTTTTTCTGGTTTAATTTTAATTATATTTTTATTGTGAGGTGCTACAGCTTCTGCGTTTGTTTGAAGATTTTTTAAATTATTTATAATTTCAGAATTTAATTCTAAAAGTGCTTCTTCAACAACTTTAATAGTTATTTCATCAGTAACTCTCAAACCATCAATAAACTTTGATTCTATATTTAATCCATCAAGTTTTTTTTTTATATTTTTTCCACCACCGTGAACAACTATTACTGACAATCCTAACTTATATATTACTGAAATGTCTTCAATGAATTGTCTAAATAAATTCTCATTGAGCAATACTGATCCACCACATTTAATTACAATTATTTCTTCTAAATACTTTTCTATATATTTTTTAACTTCATCGATGGATGGACCATTAGTAGGTAAAATTTTTTCTAAATCCATTTATTGAACTGTTTTAACAGCTGTTCTTTTCATAATAACATACTGTTGTGCCATTGTTAAAACGTTGTTGACTGTCCAATAAATTACAAGACCAGATGGGAAAGGCGCCAATATTACAGTTAAAAAAAGTGGAAAGAACATAAATATTTTTGCTTGTATTGGGTCTGGAGGCGTAGGGTTAAGTTTTTGTTGTAAATACATTGAAACTCCCATTAAACAAGGCCAAGCACCTATCAACAAAAATGATGGTGGATCCCAGGGTATAATCCCAAATAAATTAAAAATTGAAGTAGGATCTCTTTCTGATAAATCTTGTATCCATCCAAAAAAAGGCTGATGTCTCATTTCTATAGTCACGAATAACATCTTATAGATTGCAAAAAAGAACGGTATTTGAATTAAAATTGGCAAACAACCTGAAAGAGGATTGATTTTTTCTTTTTTATATAATGCCATCATTTCTTGCTGTAACTTTACCTTGTCTTCTTTATGAAGATCTTTTAATCTTGTCATTTCTGGCTGAAGTACTTTCATTTTTGCCATTGATCTAAACGAGTAGTTTGCAAGTGGAAAAAATGCCAATCTAATACAAAATGTAATTAAAACGATTGCTATTCCAAAATTACCAGAAATTTTGAAAAAGTAATCTATAGCAAAGAATAACGGTTTAACTATAAAATAAAACCATCCCCAGTCTATAGCTAAATCAAATTTATCTATTTTTAAACTTTCTGCATATCCATCAATAACGCTTACTTCTTTAGCAGCTATAATAATTTTAATATTATTTGATTTGATTTCATTTGCCCCCACCTCAGTAGGTTTTGTTTCAATAAAATTTGCCTTAAATTTATTTTTAAATTCGAAATCTGCTTTGAATTCCTTACTTTTTTCAGGAACTAAACTAGTTATCCAATATTTATCAGTAATCCCAAGCCATCCTTTTTCTGCAGTTATTGAGTATTTTTTTTCCTCTATATCATCATAATCTTGTTCTATTAGTTGATCGTCAAATACTCCAAGAAGACCTTCGTGAAGAATATAGAAATTTGTTACTTTTGGAGCTTTATTTCTAACAATTTGACCATATGGATAAAAATTATATTTTTTTTCTGTTGTATTTTTTATTAATTGATCAACCGAAAATAAATATTCGTTGTCTATGCTTATTTTTTTTTCAAATATTATTCCTTGATTATTTTTCCATCTAAGCTTAATTGGTGAATTAGGTGTTAATTTATTAGTTCCTACAACTTCCCAAACCGTTTTACTATTTGGTACATCAATATTATCACTACTAGTTGCCCAGCCAGTTTCAACATAATATCCACTATTTAAATTTCGAGGGTTTAATAAAACTACTTGATCACTTCCATTTAAAGTTTCAGTATATTTTTTAAATATTAAATCATCAATTGCAGCACCTTTCAAAGATATTGATCCTTTAATACTAATATTTTCAAACTCTATTCTTTGATTTTTAGATTTTGCTTCATCTCTTGAAATCTCTAATACTTTTTCTTCTATTTCAAGGCTTGGTGCTTCAGTGATCTTTTCAGATTGATTTTTTTCTTCTTGGACTTTTTTTATTTCCTTTGGGCTCGGTGCAAAAAAAAGGCTGTAGAGAATAATTACTGCTGCGCTAAGTGAAATTGCTGCTATAACATTTTTTGAATCCATTTAGTTTCTCTTTTTTTTTACCGGATCATATCCATCGCCACCCCCTAATATTTTAATTGGATGGCATGTTAAAATTCTTTTTGTACCCATTATAAAACCCTTTAAAATTCCAAATTCTTTAATGCAATCAATAAAATATTCAGAGCAGGTAGGAAGATATCTACAATTATTTCCCAGTATAGGAGATATAACAAATTGATAAATTTTTATTAATGAGATTATAATTTGTGAAAAAATTTTTATCATTTTATTTTTTTACAATCTTTTAATAAAGCATCTTTAATTTCAGAATACTTTGCATTGATAATTTCTTTTTTTGTAATTAATAAATAAGAATAGGTTAAATTTATTTTTGAAATTTTTATTATTTGATTCATTATATTTTTAAGTCTTCTTTTTATTTTATTTCTTTTAACAGCATTTCCTAATTTTTTTTGTGCAACAAAACTAATATTTAAATTTTTATTACTTTTACCAGAAAGATTTTTGAAGAAAATAGTTAGATATTTATTAGAAATTTTCTTACCTTTTAAAAGTGACTTAAAATCTTCATTTTTTGAAAGACTTAAAATCATTTTTTTCATTTAGTAGTAAGTTTTCTTCTCCCTTTTTTTCTTCGCCTACTCAAAAGAGACCTTCCACCTTTGGTCTTCATTTTTGATCTAAATCCCAATCTACGGGCTCTTACTAACTTACTTGGTGAATATGTTCTTTTCATAATAACTTAATAAAATGTATTTAAAATTTCGGTAGTTATAAGAAATAAGTGTAATAAAGTACAGTTAATTTTAAAAATTAATGTATGAAAAAAGACAAAAAAATTAAAATATATTTAGCATTAATTTATATAGTAATTTTAACATTATTTTTGACACTGTTTTTTAACAACTATTCAATAAACGAGATTACAAGTTATGATTTTTTAAAAGAAAATAGAACAAGCTTGATAGCCTTAAAAGAAAATAATTACTATCTATCATCTATTTTATTTGTCTTAATAACCATAATTTGGATTTTACTTTTAGGTTTTGGTTCACCGATAATGATAGTTGCAGGTTTTTTGTTTGGAAAATGGTTTGGTTCATTTTTAGGCATTATCGGAATAACTTTTGGCTCAACAATTTTATATTTATTAGCAAATTATTTTTTTAAGGATGTTATTGAGGAGAAATTTGGCAAAAAATTTTCAAATATTCACGAAAAGTTTAAAAAAAATGAATTTTTATATTTTATAATA
Organism: uncultured Pelagibacteraceae bacterium; assembly: GCA_902559305.1. Classification (GTDB taxonomy): domain Bacteria; phylum Pseudomonadota; class Alphaproteobacteria; order Pelagibacterales; family Pelagibacteraceae; genus Pelagibacter. The sequence continues at coordinate 11,168 of CACEHK010000010.1, forward strand.
TATAGATTTGTTGGTGGTATTCCAATGCAAATTCAGAATCTGATACCAATAATATTTAATGTAAAATTAAAAAACTATTTTTTTGGATCACTTATAGGAATGACTCCCCAAATATTTATTTGGAGTTCATTTGGCAGTGGAATAGAAAAGGTAATTGATCAAAATACAATCGCACCTTCAATAATTGATCTAATTTTTTTCCCAGATATATATATTCCTTTAATTGGTTTTTTTATTTTATTAATATCAGCACTAATTATTAAAAAATTTTTTTTTAATAATTAATTAATTCAGCAGAATTTTAACTACTTTGTAAGGGATTCTGTATCCAGGAAAAGAAGCAACATCTCCAGTAATTACAGTTTTCGGGTTCCATCCGAAACAAAAAATTATTATTATAAAAATAAAAATCTTTTTATTTATTTTTTTAAATAAACTTCTTTCTAAGAATTTTTCTGAAAGAAAAATAAAATTATTTTTATATAAAAAAACAAATATAATTATAGAAAATACGTAACTTATATTAACCCACCTTCCCCAGTCATATCCCATAGCAAAAAGTAAAATTACTGGTGATAACAATATTAAGAAAGGTATTAAAAGATTATCAAAATTTTTAAAAAAAATTATTTTAACCTTTAGTTTGGAATTAAATAATAAGATAAATAATGGACCAAATCCAATTAATATTATTAAAAAATATCTTAAAAATATTTCAAATGAATACTTTCCAAAATTACCTTGAAATTGCTGATAAATTGAAGATTTACTTTTTAAAAGTTCACAAGACATATAACAATTTTCATTGAAATTATTTTTAAGAGAGTTAACCATTAAACTGTGAGCCTCTTCTGAAATTGGATTTAAAACTATATATGTAAGAAGAATTAAAGAAGGTATATAAGATACAAAAACAAAAAAAATCTTTTTGTTTAATGTTGTAATTTTATTTTCAACTAAATCTAAAAAAATAAAAAAGAAAAGAAAAAAAATAACTGGCTCCCATATCAATATAGCTATGGGAAAAATAAATAATTTGTATAGAAATTTAAATTTTTTGCTGTTTAAAGAAATAAAAGTATAGGATATTAAATAAATAAATATAAAAATTTCCTTTCTTGCTAATACTTCAATTTCAGCTACAGGATATAAAATGAAAATAGGTGTAAAAATAGACAAAATAAAAATTTTATTAAATTTTAAGTTTTTAAAAAAATTAAATAGTAATAAAAAATAAATTCCTACGGTAAGTGTTTGAAAAACTAAAATTACATCTCTCAAATTTAAGAATAACAAATTCGACAAATATATTGATATTTGACCTATGAGACCTCTTTTTGTAAATCCTCCTTCATAATTAATTATCCATTCAGATATTGTTGAATCATTTCCAACATTATGTTTTTGATACAAAAAGAATGTAGCAAATAAAAATAATATTAATAAATAGTTTAAAAAATAATTGTTAATGTTTTTTTCATTAATGTAATGATTTATTAGTTTAAATATTAGTTTTTTTCCAAAGATCTTATCATTTCTTTTTAACTTGTTTCTTTTAAGACACGATAAATAATTAGACTTTTTTGAAATTGAATCAGCTTTTCTTATAAACTTCTTATCTGTAATAATATAATCTGTATATTTTAAATTAAAATGATCAAAGGCATACTTCAACATTTGTTTTGCTGAAAAATATTTACCATTTGATAAAATAAAATCTTGAGGTTTTTTTTTTATAAATTTTAGTAAGTACTCACACTGTTCATCACACCAATTCCACTCTCTACCTATATTAATATTTCCAAACTTTGTTTTTAATTTTTTTCTATCTGCCTTTATTGCTGCCATACAAATTTTAGGGATTAAATAATTTTTGGGCCTGTAATAGGATTCTGTATTAAAAATAATTGCGTTATAAGTATTTAAATTATATTTTTCTCTATATATCTTTGTCAAATTATGTGCCTTTAATTTTGCCAAACCATATGGACTAATAGGTTTTTTTTTACTGTATAAATTAATTTTATTTTTAAATTTACCAAAAATTTCACAGGATGAAAAATTAATGAACTTTGTTTCTAAATTATTTTTTTTTATGATTTCTAAGAAATTTTTACAGCCGTTATAATTACTCAACATCGTTTCCTTTTTTAAAAAAAATGATTTACCAGGAGAACTTTGTCCAGCTAAAAAAAAAATTATATTTGGTTTATTTTTAATTATCAATTTTTCTATTTGTTTTTTATTTAATATATTAAGCTTTTTTATTTCAAATCTTTTTTGATTAAATTTACTTTTTGCTTTTGCAAGTGATCTTGAGGTTATTAAAATTTTATTTTTTTTTTTTATTAATTGTTCTGATATTGAAAGGCCAAATTGACCAGTACCCCCTACGATTATTGCATTAAGTTTTTCCATGATATAATCAGTTATATAATGTTAAGTAAAAAAAAAGTATTAATATTTACTGCAACTTATAATGAAAAAGAGAATATAGAAAATCTTATTCATTCTATTATTATTAATAATAGTGATGTAGATATTTTAATAATTGATGATAGATCACCAGATTTTACATATAAACAAATCCAAAATTTACAGAATAAATATAAAAATATATTTTTAAAAATTAGGGACTCTAAGTTAGGCTTAGATACAGCCCATAAAGAAGCATATGATTATGCTATATCGAATAATTATGATTATCTTATTACGATGGATGCGGACCTATCTCACAATCCAAATGAAATAAATAATTTTATTAAACTTTTAAACGATTATCCTTTTGTAATTGGCTCAAGATATGCAAAGGGAGGCAAATGTATGATGACAGGTAGTAGACTAATTATGAGTAAGCTTGGTAATAAATTAATAAAAAAAGTTTTAAAAATAAATTCTAGTGAATTTACTACTTCTTATAGAGGTTTTAATTTAGAAAAACTTAAAAAGTTTCACTTAAATGATGTCAAAAATAAAGGTTATAGTTTTTTTTATGGGAACCCTATTCGAACTGGATCAACTTGGATATGAAATTAAGGAAATTCCTATAACTTTTCAGGATAGGAAAAAAGGTGTTTCAAAAATTCCTAAAATAGAAATATTAAGAACATTAAAAAATCTATTAATTTTATTTGTTAAAAAAAATTTTTAATTCAAATGGTGCCCCCACCAAGAATCGAACTTGAAATTTAACCTTACCATGGTCACGTTATACCATTTAACTATAGAGGCAGTAATAATCAGCATCTTAGTGTATAAATTTAAATTTTCAAATTATTGCCATTTTTTTTTATTAAAAAACAGGCTATATCATATTTAAGGAAATGTTATGGGAATTCATTACGATTACAAAAGTACACGAGGCGCAAAGGCAATGGAAAAGCAGGCAAAGAGAGAGAAAAAGCTTGCTGAGAAAAGAGCAAAAAAACAGGCCAAAGCAGGTTTGCCAAAAGAAAAAGAGCAAGATAAAACTATTCCATTAGATCAGGTTATTACGTTGGCCCACCTTACTGATCCAGATAAAAAATAAATGAATAAAAAAGATAAGATTAGTAAATTAGAAATTGCGTTAAAGAGAAATTTAAAAAAGAGAAAAGTTTTCCAAAAAAAACAAAAAAATAAAAAAAACTAATGTCTGTCCAATCTGATAAATGGATTAAGAAAATGGCAAAAGAGCATGCCATGATATCCCCATTTGAAGAAGAGCAAGTTAGAGGAAATAAAATATCATTTGGTACTTCAAGCTATGGTTATGATGCTCGTGTAAATTCAGAGTTTAAAATATTTACCAATGTAAATTCTGAGATAGTAGATCCAAAAAATTTTAAACCTGCAAGTTTTGTTTCTAAAACTGGATCAGAGTGTATTATACCTCCAAATTCTTTTGCCTTAGCAAGTACAGTAGAATTTTTTAAAATTCCAAAGGATGTTTTGGTAATTTGTCTAGGTAAATCTACATATGCCAGGTGTGGTATAATTGTAAATGTTACTCCTTTAGAGCCAGGATGGGAAGGACATGTTACACTTGAATTTTCAAACACAACTCCATTACCTGCAAAAATTTATGCTAATGAAGGTGTTGCTCAATTCATATTTTTAAAAGGAAATGAAGTCCCAGAAGTGACATATGCTGATAGAAAAGGAAAGTATATGGGTCAAACAGGAGTAACTTTACCTAAAGTTTAATAATGGATAAATTAGAAGTTTTCGGAGGAAGAAAGCTCAAGGGAAATGTCCGCATCTCAGGCTCTAAGAATGCTGCACTACCAATTTTAGCAGCAAGTATTTTATCAAATAAAAAAATTATTTTAAACAATCTTCCCAATGTAAAAGATATTAAAACAATGATAAAATTATTGGAGTCGATTGGATCTAAGGTAAAATATACAAAAAAAAAAAATTCATTAATAATAGAAAAGAAAAATAAAATAAAAACTTTTGCATCCTATAATTTAGTGAAGACAATGAGGGCTGGTATTCTTGTATTAGGACCAATGTTAGCAAGATATGGAAAAGCAAAGGTTTCTACTCCTGGAGGTTGCTCTATTGGGGTTAGACCCATAGATATACATTTAAAAGCTTTAGCAAAACTAGGTGTAAATTATAAAATAGTTGATGGCTATGTTTATGCAAATTCAAAAAAAAAATTAAAGGGTGCAAAAATAAAATTCTCCAAAATATCAGTAGGAGCAACAGAAAATTTAGTTATAGCGTCATCTATGGCTGAGGGCACTACTATTTTATCTAACTGTGCCATTGAACCTGAAATAAAAGATTTAATTAATTTCATTAATTCTATGGGGGGAAAAATAAGGTGGATAGGAAAAAGAACTTTAAAAATTCAAGGAGTAAATAATCTTAATGAAACTAACTACACTATAATGCCTGATAGAATTGAAGCAGGTACATATTTAATCGCTGCTGCGGTCACTGAAGGTAAATTGAAAATATTAGGAATTAATCCTAATATCATAAGGACAGAAATAGAAATATTTAAAAAACTAGGCTTAAAAATAAAAATTGAAAAAAATCAAATTAATATCTTTGGAAGTAAAGATATAAAAAGTATTAATTTAAAAACTTCACCTTATCCAGGATTTCCAACAGACTTACAAGCGCAACTAATGGTATTGTTATGTAAAAGTAAAAAACTTTCAATAATCAGCGAAGAAATTTTTGAGAATAGGTTTATGCATGTTGCTGAACTTAATCGAATGGGTGCTAAAATAAAATCAAAAGGAAATAAAGCATTCATTGAAGGTAATACAAACTTTAAATCAGCAGAATTGATGGCTACAGATTTAAGGGCATCAGCCTCGTTAATTCTTGCCGCACTAATAGCAAAAGGAAAAACAACAATTAATAGAATATATCATCTAGACAGAGGTTATGAAGAGATAGAAAAAAAATTGAAAAAAGTAGGGGCCAAAATAAGAAGAGTTTCTTAAATGAGTCAGAAAAAATATCTTGCAAAAATTATAGCAAAAGACCCAAATGGTTTGCAAGTAATATCTGCCTGTTGTTCAGAAGGAAAAGTAAAAGTTGATGAGATTAAATTTTTAAAAAAAAATAAATTATTTTTACTATCGATAGAGAGACTAAATAAAGAAAAAGACAAAGATAAAAAAATCAAAAGTATTTGCAAATTTGAATTTGTGGATATAGTAAAATCAAAAAACATTGATCAAAATGATAAGAATAACATTTTAGAACTGTTGGCAATTGACCTTTTTAAACAAGGGCAAAATTTTGAGATTACTCTTTTATTTAATAATAATGCATTTATAACGTTATCCACAGAGGTTTTGGAAATTACACTTGAGGATCAAAATAAAATAAATGATTAAAATATTAGACTGCAAAAAATTGAATTACTTATCTAGATTAAAACTTATTCTTAATAAAAGAAGATCAGGAAGCAAAATTAATACTAATATCGTCACTAAAATTATAAAAGATGTTAAAAAAAATAAACAAAAAGCATTATTAAAGTATGAAAAAAAATTCAGTAAAAATAACAAAATAAAACCATCCAAAAATGAAATAAATAAATCAATAAAATCTTTAGATCCAAAAATAAAAAATGCAATTGATTTTGCTTATTCTAGAATTTTAAAGTTCCATTCATTACAAAAAACTAAAAATATTAAATATTTAGATAATCAAAATAACAAAATCGAATATAAATATATGCCTATTCAATCTGTTGGAATATATGTGCCAGCAAATTTACCTTCAACATTATTAATGAATGCGATTCCTGCAAAAAAAATTGCTAGAGTAAAAAGAGTTGTACTTGCAAATCCAAGATTAAATGGAAAATTAAATCCTGCGGTAATGTATGCAGCAAAAAAGTGCGGTATCTCTGAAATCATATGTGCTGGTGGAAGCCAAGCTATTGCTAGTTTAGCATACATCCAAAGAGTAAATAAAATTATTGGACCAGGTAACGATTATGTTGCAAGGGCCAAACAAGAAGTTTTTGGAGATGTTGGAATTGAAGGAATGATAGCAGGACCAAGTGAAATTACTATTGTTGCAGATAAAAATACTAATTTGAATGAAGTCCTTACTTCCATGATCAGTCAAGCCGAACATGATAATAACGCACAATGCATATTGATAACAAATAACTTAAATTTAATTAAATCAATACGTAAATTTTTAAATAATGAGTTAAATAAAATACCTAGAAAAGCAATAGCAAAAAAAAGTTTGTTAAAAAATGGTTTAATAATTAGAACTTATAATAATAAACAAATAGCAGATTCAATTAATGAAATTGCACCGGAACATTTAGAATTAAATATAAAAAATTATAAAAAAATAATTAAGAAAATTTATAATGCTGGCAGTATTATGCTTGGAAAATATTCTCCAATGTCCGCTGCTGATTATGCTATTGGACCAACACACTGTCTTCCAACTCTAGGATCAGCAAAATTTTCTTCAGGACTTAATGTTTACGAATTTTATAAAAAAACAAGCTATATAAGATTATCAAAAAAAGGCATTGAAGTTATTGGTAAGAAAGCTATAACTCTTGCCGAGTATGAAGGTTTAATTGGTCATGCTCAAAGTATAAAATCTAGAATAAGGAGAAGTTAAATTTGACAAAACAAGATACACTTGAATTTAAAGGAAAAGTTATTGACTTACTTCCTAATGCTATGTTTCGTGTACAATTAGAGAATAATCATATAATTACTGCGCATACAGCTGGAAAATTAAGAAAGAATAGAATTCGTGTATTGCAAGGAGATAATGTAACAGTTGAAGTTACTCCTTATGATTTAACAAAAGGTAGAATAATTTTTAGATTTTAAAATGGCCTTGTAGCTCAGTAGTAGAGCAGTACCCTGAAAAGGTATGTGTCGTAAGTGCGATTCTTACCAAGGCCACCATAATTCCTTCAGTTTTTTACTATCTTATTGCTTGCATTAAATTTTAAAATCTAATAACTAATGTCCAAGCTAAATTTTAGCTTAAGTTAATAACAATAAAAGAAAGAGTAATATGAGTCTAAAAGGTAAAGTAAAATGGTTCAATGGCAAAAAAGGTTATGGTTTCATTGAACGTGAAGATAAAGAAAAAGATGTATTCGTACATGCTTCAGCTGTAAGAGAAGCTGGTTTAAGATTTTTAAACGAAGGTGACGAACTTACATTTGAAGTTGAAGACGGAGATAAAGGTCCTTCAGCAGTTAAACTGCAAAAAACCTCTTAATTCTAATTCAAATAAATTGTATAGGAGTATTCTTAGATTTAATCTAAGCTATTCCTATACAATTCTTCCTTGCATTTATATTTTTAAATGTTAATAAACCGTCAATGATTAAAAAAAATAAAACACTTGTTTTATCACACAGACACCATTTTCATGCTGGCTGCACGCTAGCAATTTAATCATATAATAAATTTAAATTTATCCACATTTAGTATAAAACAGTAAAAGGAGCTGACGTCGTATAACAGTTATTACTCCCGCCTGTGGAGCGGGCTATCTGGGTGCGATTCCCAGCGTCAGTACCAAAAAATGGAAAAAGAACAAAAATTAATACCTGATTTACCTTCTGGGTTTGAAGACAGATGGAATAAAAAATTAGCTGTCAAAAAAAAGCTAATCAACTCTATTGAGGCTAATTTTTCAAAATATGGTTTTGCACCATTAGAAACACCATCTTTTGAAAAAAGTATAAATATAGGATCATTTTTGGCAGATGATGAGGCCAATCCTATGTCTGATGTTTTTTCTTTTAAAAATGACAACGAACAAATAACATTGAGATATGATTTAAGTAGCCCCCTAAGCAGATTTGTTGCACAAAATTACAGGGATTTAGCTTTTCCATTTAAGAGATATGCAATTGGAAACGTTTGGAGAAATGAAAAAAGTGGGAACGCAAGATACAGAGAATTTACCCAAGCAGATGTCGATATAATTGGTAATACAAATAAAGCTCAATCAGACGCAGAAATTTGCAATGTAATAATCAGCACACTTTTAAATTGTGGGCTTAAAAAAGATCAATTTAATGTTTCCATAAGTAATAGAAAAATAGTTCAAGGATTGATTAAGGAACTTAAAATCACCGATCAAAATCAAGAGCTTAAAGTAATCAGGGCCATAGATAAATTAGAAAGAGTCGGAATAAAAGGTGTTGAAGACTTATTAAAAAAAGAGAGAGTAGACATATCAGGCGCGGTTACCAAGGGTGCAAATTTATCAAATGATCAAGCATCAGAAATTTTAAATTTTATAAAAATAAAAAATATTCAAGAATTAAAGAAAGTATTGAAAAATCCAATTTCTCTAGAGGGTATAAAAGAAACGGAAGAGCTTTTAGAAATAGCCAGCCTTGGAAATTGTTCTAATCAAATTAATACAAACTTTACAATAGTGAGAGGACTTGCATATTATGATGGTTTTTGTGTTGAAACAAAACTAAATTTTAAAGTTAAAAACCCAAAAGGAAAAGAAATAGACATTGGAAGTATTGCTTCAGGAGGAAGATATGACAAGTTAATTTCAAGGTTTAAAGGAGCAGATTTTCCAGGAACTGGAATGAGTATTGGAGTGGATAGATTATTATTTGCAATAAACCAAATTAATGAAGTTAAATATAAAAGTAATGAACCAATATTAATCTGCATATTGGAAGAAAAGCTTATGCAAAATTATTATTCAATTTTAAACCTTTTAAGAGACAATGGAATAAATTCAGAATTATATCTTGATTCTTCAAAAAATTTAAAAAAACAATTAACTTATGCAGATAAAAGAGGCTGTCCCATCGCAATTATAATGGGCGAAAATGAAATTAAAGAAAATAAAATTATTTTAAAAAAATTAACTTCTTCGAAAGAAAATGATCAAATAATTGTTTCCAAAGAAAATTTAATTAATGAAATCAAAAAACTTATCTGAAAAAATCCTTAGATTAATAAAGTCTAAAGGGTTCAATAATATTGAATTAGACCCAGTATTAGAAACAAAATATATTTTACAAAGATCAGGAGAGAATTTTAAAAGATTATTGTTTTCATTTTATGATCTAAATGGAAAAGAGCTATGTCTAAGGCCAGATTTAACAATTTCATCTGTTTTAAGATATGTTCAAAATAAATCAAATAAAAAACAAAAAGTTTTTTATAGCGGTGAAGCATTTAGAAAAACTTATAGAAAACAAGATTCTATAATAAAAAATCAAATTGGTTTTGAAATATTAGGTTCAAAAGACAAACAAAAAGAAGATCGAGAAATTATAGATACTTCAATAAAAATTTTAAAAAGTAGTGGTTTTAAAAAGGGAGTTTTAAAAATTGGAAATGTTGAATTATTTAATCTCCTTATTAACAAACTTGATATTCCCAAAAGATGGAAAAATAGATTAAAAAGATATTACTGGAACGAAAGTTATTTCAATGAACTTCTAAAAAGATTAGAAACAAATTTAGATATTGATCCTGTTTTTGTTGAAATTGATAAATCAAGATATTTAAAAATGAGAAAACTTGAAAATTCAAAAGAAGTTGCAGGAAGAAGTTATAATGAAATATTAGATCGATTTGATATGAAGATAAAAGATCCAAGAAGATCATCTTCAGGTAAAATTAATACAAAAATTATTAAAGAATTTTTAAATATCAAATGTGAATTAAAAAATGCACCTAAAGTTTTAAATAAATTTTTTCAAAAATATGAACTTAATATATTTGTTGGTAAAGAGTATTTTCCAATAAATAAAAAAATTAATAAGAATTTAAGAGTAGAATTTTCAGCAGCGAGTGGAAGAGATGTAGAATTTTATAGTTCAATGATTTTTTCTATAGAAGTGAAAAAAGGCAAAAAAATTAAAAATTTTATTTCGGGTGGAAGATATGATGAATTAACAACTAACTTAGGTTTCAGAAGAGTTTCAGCGGCTGGGGCCGCTGTTAATATGAGCGTTTATGAATAAGAGCACTATCAACATAGGGATACCTTCTAAAGGGAGGTTGAAGAATGATACTTTAAATATTTTTAAGAGGAAAAAGTTAAGAATTTATTCAGAAAGAGGAGAAAGAGACTTATTCGGCTTTATAAAAAAATCCGATGTAAAAATTATATATTTACATGCAAGAGAATGTATTGAACAATTATCTTTAGGAAATATAGACATTGGCTTTTCAGGTATAGATTTACTAAAGGAAAGTGAAATTAATATTCAAAATAAGATTAAAGTTATAAAAAAATATGAATTTGGTAAGGCAAATCTTGTTCTTGCGATACCTGATTTATGGATAGATGTACAAACTTTACTTGACCTAGATGAGGTTGCAGATGAATTTAAAAAAAAGAAAAAAAAACTTTTAAGAGTTGCAACAAAATATCCTAATTTAACTAGACAATTTTTGTATTCTAAAGGAGTAACCCAATTTCAACTTGTTAAAAGTTTAGGAAGTACTGAGGTAGCTCCGTTTACAGGAACTGCAGAGGTTATATCTGATATAACTAGTACTGGAGCAACATTAAAAGCCAATAGTTTAAGGGTATTGAAAGATGGGGAGATCTTGAAATCACAAGCTTCTATGATGCTTTCCAAATTAAGTGCTAACAAGAAGGGAATCAAAAGACTATTAAAAGTACTTTCGAATAATTAAAAATGATCTGGAATAATAAATTTAACTATCCAAAATCATCAAGATCAATCGAAGATGGATTAAGAAAATATTTGTTTAATGATGCTAAACTACCGAGTGTTACTTCAATTTTGCAAGTAACCAAATCAGAAGAGGATAAAGCAGCAATAAAAAATTGGATTGAACGTGTTGGTTCTGCTGAAGCTAATAGAATTAAAAATGAAGCATCAAACAGAGGTACTTCAATGCATTCTTATATAGAAGACTTTTTGAGAGGACGAATTAATGAAAGTTTTTTTGAAAGTAATGAAAACTATAAAAATATGGCAAAAGAAATAATAGATAAAGGTATAAAAGGTAAATTAGAAGAAATATATGGAATAGAAACCACACTTCATTATCCAGAAAAATATGCAGGCACAGCAGACCTAGTTGGTGTTTATCAAGGAAAAGAAGTAATTATAGATTTTAAACAAGCAAATAAACCAAAAAAAATTGACTATATTCAAGATTACTTTTTACAATTAGGTGCATATACTTTGGCACATAATGTAGTTTATAAAACAAATATTACTTCAGGAGTAATTTTATTATGTACAGTAGATAATTTGTTTCAAGACTTTAAAATTGAGGGAACAGAATTAATTATGTATCAAAATTTATTTCTTGGAAGGGTAAAAAAATTTAATGAACTAAAAAATTTACCTTGACATTATAAAATTAACGTTTATATTAGAATTACTAAATTAAAGTTACTTGTTTAGACACGGCGATTTAGTTTCTTTTAAGAAATTACTCCCAAATCACACTAAACACTTAACTTTTTAAAAAAGGAGTTATTGATGTTGGAATATATAATTATTGGTTTTCTAGGGGTTCTTTTAGTTTTAATTTTTTTAATTTATCAAAAAATTAATAGTGGTGACAGTCTTGGGGTAGAAAGAGCAGTAAATACAGGACTTGGAGAAATAAGAACAAAACTTACAACAATTGCAGAAACAAAAGAAAAAATTGAAGGTTTACAAGGTGATATGGTTGATTTTAAAAATCTTTTTAATAACAAAACTGAAAGAGGCAAATTTGGAGAGGAATATCTTGAAGATATCGTAAAAGATTCAATTAATAAAAAACACTATAAATTTCAACATACATTAAGCAATGGTAAAAGACCTGACTGTTTTTTAACTTTTGGTTCCGCAGAAGAGTCAATATGTATTGATTCAAAGTTTAGCTGGGAAAATTATAAAAAAATGCATGAAGAAAAAGATGAACAAATTAAGAAAAGCTTAGCAAAATCATTTAGAGAAGATATTGAAAAACATATCAAAGATATTTCAGAAAGATATATAATTACAGGAGAGACCGCTCCTTTGGCTTTAATGTTTGTTGCTTCAGAGGGGGTTTTTAGAGATATTGCAAAACATCCTGAAAATTTTATTAAAAAAGCCAGAGAAAAAAATGTAGTTATTGTATCTCCCGATACAATTTTTGGTTTTTTAAGAACTTATAGATTATTAATACAAAATAGAGAAATGTACATGCTATCTGGTATTATTCAAAAACAAGTTGCAGCATTGGATGAAGATGTAGCAAGGTTATCAAAAAGGATTACTGATGCTGATATTAAACATAGTCAAATTTCAGAACTTTTTAGACAAGCAAGAACATCTGTGGAAAAAATTCAAAAGCATACATCAAAAATTGCTGAATTAGATTTAGAAGAAAAAAAAACTAAAGAAATCGAAACAGAAGATTCAAACAAATTTCATTAAACAAGGAGATTATGAATTTAGCTATTTGGGACATAGAAAGCTCATCAGCTTCAACAGATTTTGGAAGTATAATTGAAATTGGTGGAATATTAGTCGATAAAAATTTTAAAGAAAAGGACAGATTTAATTTTAGATGTAGATTACCAGAAGGTGAAATTCCACAAGCAATGGCTTTAATTGTTAATAAAACGAGTATTAAACAGTTAACCCAAGGAAATTTAAGTCACTATCAAATGCTCAATGAAGTTGAAAAAACTTTTAAGAAATGGAGCCCAGCAATCTTCTTAGGATGGTCAAATATAGGATTTGATGATGAAATGATAAGAAAAGAATTTTTCAAAGGTATAAGGTACCCTTATATTACCAATGCAACTCCAAATAAAAGACATGACGGTATTAATATTGCAAGAGCTGCTTACGCAGTAGACACCTCTGTTTTAGAAACAGAAATAAATGAAAAGAATAACCCAGTATTTAAACTCGAGTCTCTTTCTCGAATGCAAGGTTTAGACTCAAGTGATGCTCATAGTGCACTAACAGATGCAACTTTGACTGCAAAAATTTTAGCTATAATTAAAAAAAGACAACCAAGTACTTGGGATATGTTCTTAAGAACATCAAATAAATTAGATACTGAAACAATTTTTAAAAAAGAAGAAATTATTAGTTTAAACGAATATTTTTATGGAAAATCAAGATTATATCTATGTGCTCCTTTACACCCAAAACATTGTATTCATCCTATTTATAATTGGGGACAATGTGTGGATATTAGGGTTGATATTGAACCGATATTAAATATGTCCATCAATGAATTAAAAGTAGAAATGAAAAAAACTCCTAAATTTTTAAGAACTATTAGATCAAATAAAGCTCCTATTATTCTTGATGCAGAATATGCAATGAAAGTTGAACCCTATAATGCAATGGATCTAAGTTTGATTAAAAAAAGAGCAAAATTAGTTAGAGAAAATGAAAAATTTTCACAAAATATCCTTACAGCGCTTAGGGAAATAGCAGAAGAAAAAGAGCAATCAAAATCACAGGAAGATATATATGCAGAAGAAAGTATTTATAATAAATTTACTTCAAACAAAGATACTGCACTTTTTCCTGCATGGCACGCTGCATCTTGGCAAGATAAATTGAAATTATTAGATAAATTTGATGATGAAAGACTTGTAGGTTTTGGTAAAAAAATAATTTATCAAGAAGCACCAGAAGTATTACCTGCCGAAATGTTTAAATCTATAAAAAGGTCTATATCAAAAAGAATTTTAAGCGAAAAGTTTGAAAAATGGTGGACTGTTTCTGCGTGCTACAACGAAATTGATACACTTAGAGACAAATATTCAAATGAAAATGATCAAGAAAAATTAAAATTTTTGGATGAACTTAATTCCCATGTAATGTCAATACAAAAAAAATATGAAAATTCTTAGTGTGGATAATTTAATTTTTTTTTTTTTAGGAGTTGAAATAATAAATTAAAATTATATAAAAGTTTTATGGCAACAGTAAATGTAACAGATGAGAATTTTGAGACGGAAGTCATTAAAGCTGGTAAACCAGTTATAGTTGACTTTTGGGCGGAATGGTGTCGATAGCCCCCTGATCTTTTGATCAGGGGGCTATCGACATAAACTTGAGGACCTTGTAAACAAATTGCACCGACGTTAGAAGAAATCTCTAATGAGATGGCAAATGATGTTGTAATTGCAAAACACAACATTGATAATGAACCTAATACTCCTACAAAATATGGTATTAGAGGAATTCCTACGATGCTACTTTTTTCTGGTGGAGAATTAAAAGCTACCAAAGTTGGAGCAACTACAAAATCAAATATTGTTTCTTGGATAAAAGAAAATATTTAATTTAGATTTAAAACTTCACCAGCAAGATATAAGGATCCGGTAATAATAATTATATCATTATCTTTTAAATTTATTGAACTAATAGCTTCTTCAATTGATTTTTTATAACTAATATTTTTAAAATTTTTTAATTTTTTCATTAAATCTTTACCATTAATTGCATTCGGTTGGTTTGGAATATCTACAGTTGTTAAAGAAGATATTTTATCTTTAAAATAATTAATATATTCAACATGATTTTTATTATTCATCATTCCTAAAATTATATGCTTATTACTTTCTAATGAATTTAAATGTTTACTTAAAACACTAGCCCCAAGAGGATTATGAGATCCATCAATATAAATTTTATTTTTTTTCACCAAATTTTTTAATTTTCCATTTTTTATCTCTGAAAATCTTGCAATACATTTAATTTTTTTTATTCCATTTTTTATATTTTGGTCTGAAATATTTAATTCTTCTATATTTCTTATAGTGGCTATGGCTGTTGATATATTTGATAATTGAAATTCACCTTCTAAATTTGGCAGTGGAAGTTTAATAGCTCCATATTTATCCTCATAATAAAAAAATCCATTTTCATTTAAAGAATAGTTAAAATCCTTACCAAAAATAAATTTTTTTGAAGGATTTTTCTCAATTGACTTTGTTATTTTATTTAAAGTTTCGTTTGAGCTTTGTTTTGAGACAATAATTTTTGAAGTTAATAAAGATGAAGTTTTTTCAAATATTATTTGATCTATTGTTTGTTTATTTTTTGGGAGCCAATCTAGATGATCTAAACCTATAGCTGTGATAATAGTTGTTAAATTTGAATTAATTATAGAACATGCATCTGCCCTATGAAATAAACCACTTTCAAGTAAGTTAATATTATTTTTGAATTTTTTAGCATTATAAAAATAAGCAGCAGAAATTATTTCAAAATAAGTAATAGGATCACCCGCATTAATATCTTCTACTTCAGTTAATAATTTTACAAGGTTTTCGTCAGATATTTCCTCGTCATTATATATAAATCTTTCATTAATTTTTTGTATATGAGGACTTGTGTAGATATTGCAATTTATATTAGCATCTTTCAGAATAGCTCTTATTGCTTGAATTGTTGAATACTTTCCATTTGTTCCAACTACAGATATATATTTTAAATTATTTTGGGGATTTCCAAGTTTATTACAAAGTCTATTAATTCGATTTAAACTTAAATCTATTTCTTTAGGATGCAGTCTTTGTAGTCTGTTCAATATTTGCCGAAGTTTCATTTAATAATTCTGAATTTACCCCAGAATTTTTCTTTAGCAATATCTCAAGTAATTTTCCGATTTCAATTTTTAGGTCTTTTCTATTAATAACTTTGTCAACAAAACCATGTTTTTCAACAAATTCAGCTGTTTGAAAATCTGGGCTTAATTCCTCTTTTACAGTTGCTTGTATTACGCGTTTACCTGCAAATGCTATTAAACAACCAGTTTCTGCAAAATGTATATCACCCAACATAGCAAATGATGCTGTTATTCCTCCTGCACAAGGATCCACAAAGCAAACTATATATGGAAGATTATTTTTTTTTAATTCATTTATTGCTAGAGTTGTTCTAGTCATATTTGCTAAAGCAATAGGACTTTCAAACATTCTCTGACCTCCACCACATGGAAAAAAAACATAAGGAGTTTTATTATCTATTGCATGTTGAGCACCATAGATAATAGCCTCTCCTTCTGCAGCTCCAACTGACCCTCCTATAAAATCAAAATTAATTGCACCTGCTGTAATTTGAATACCATTAATTTGACCTTTTGCAATCATCACTGCACAATCTTGTTCAGTTTTTTTTTTAGCTTGTAATAATCTTTCTTTATACGATTTAGTATCTTTCCAATTTAATGGATCTTCTGCCGGAATTGGAGTTTCGAGTATTTCATAGTTATTTTTTCCAAAAAATACATCAAATCTTTGTCTGCAACTTATTCTATGATGTTTTCCGCAGGAACTACAAACCCATAAATTTTCTGCTAAATCTTTCTTAAGAATTGGACCTTTGCAACAACTTGTCCAGGCTGAATTTTCTATTTCTTTTTTAGTTGGAAATTTTTTTTGAAAATTTCTTTTTATTTTATCACCAAAAACTTTTATTTTTGTTAACCAGTTCATGAGATTCTACGTTTAAGTCTACCTACCATATTACTTACATTTATGACAGGATTTTGTCTATTGTTTAAACTTCTACTAATTTCTTTACAAATAGCACTTCCAACTACTAGACCATCTGCAGATTTAAAATTTCTGATAGTTTTTTCTGTAATTCCAAATCCAATAACAATATCTTTTTTTTGATTAATTTTTTTAATTTTTTTATAGTTTTTAAGTATTTCTTTAGGTGATACTTTTAATTTTCCTCCCGTTGTGCTTAACATCGAGATAAAATAATTCATTGGATGGGAATCTTTTATAATTTTTTTAAGTCTCTCCCTTGTAGTTGTGGGGGATAAAAGTTGAATAAAATATATCGATTTTTTTTTGCATTTTTTTGCGAAATTCTTATTTTCAGGCCATGGTAAATCTACAACAATCAAACCATTAACTCCTGCATTTGCGCACTTATTCAGGTAATTATTTTCTCCATATTGAAAAATCATATTGTAATAGCCCATCAATATAATTGGTTTTTTTTTATTTGTTTTTTTAAAATCTTTTACAATTTTAAAAATATCATCCATTTTAATTCCATTATTTATAGCTCTATAAGCACTGGTTTGGATTTGATTACCATCAGCAACAGGAGTGTTGTGAGGGACTCCAACTTCTAAAATATCTGCATTCTTGGAAATTGATTTCAATATATCTAAAGATTGTTTTTTTGAGCTATCACCAGCTACAGTGTAAGTTAACAAGGCAGGTCTATTTTCCTGTTTTGCTTTTTTAAATGCAGCACTAATTGGATTTAACATATTTTTTTCCTAATCTTTTTTCTAAAATTCCTTGGTCCTTGTAAGCGTCACCACAACTGTTAACTACCACAATAGTATCTTTACTGAATTTTTTTGATTCTTTAATTGCAACTGAGAAGGCATGACTTGGTTCTAAAGATGGTCTTAATTTTTCATATTTAGTAACTAATTTATAAGCGCTTAAAGTTTCTTCATCGCTAGCTGCAGTATACCTTGCTCTCTTTGTATCTTTTAAAAAACAGTGAAGTGGAGAAACACCACTATAGTCAAGTCCAGCAGATATAGATTCGGTCTCTTCAATTTGACCATCCTTGTTCTGAACAACATATTGCATGGCACCATGCAAAATTCCAATTTTAGAATTGTTTGTTAAGGGTGCTGCATGCTTTCTTGAATTCGATGGGCCTCCAGCTTCTACTCCAATAAACTCAACTTGTTTTTTATCATAATCCATAAATTCATTCCAAAAACCAAAGCTTGAACTACCTCCACCTACACAATTATAAAGCTTAAGTTTTTTAGGAATTGATCCAAATTCATCAATTAATTGGACTTTAAGTTCTCTTGAAATTTGACTAGTGCTCCATCCACATATACGAACAAACACGGCTGGTCCCACGGTGCTACCAACGCACATCGCTGTTGTGTCACAGTTAGCAACCCAAAAACGCATACACTCTGAAACAGCATCCACTAGAGTTTGACTTCCAGAATAAACAGGTATGACTTCAGCTCCATTTTTTTTCATAGCTTTTACATTGGGCTGCTGTCTCTCGATATCCTTTGCACCCATGAAAATTTTGCACTTAAGACCGAACTTTTTAGCAGCCATACTTAACATTTTACCTGCGTACCCTGCGCCTGTGTCTCCACATATAACTTTTTTACCAGATCGTTTTGCAAGCAAACAATGAACTGTAGCATTGTATATTTTGTGTGCACCTCCATTTGCATCAGATACAACTTTGGACCATATTTGTGCTCCACCCACGTGTTTTGTTAGATTGTTTAGTTTAATGAAACGAGTTGGGGTACCTATCCAATTTTTAAAATATTTATCTCTTTCTCTAATAAATTTTTTGTCTTTTTTTAGCTTATTAAAAAGTATTTCTAAATCTTCGATTGGTTTTTTTAATGTTTCAGGAACAAAGTTTCCACCAAATTTTCCCCCCCAAAATCCTAGCTTATCTCCTTGATCAATTACTGGAATCCTTTTTTTTAGTTTCATATTTTTGCAGCTAAATTTAACAAATTATTAATTTTATTTATATCTTTTTTGCCTTCATTATTTTCAACTGATCCTGATAAATCAATGTGAAAGTCTTTATTTTTAAAGCTAGGAATATCATCTATTTGAATATTTCCTGCAATCATTTTATTTAATCTGCTAGGTACCCAATCTAGCAGATCATGATCAAAACTTTCAGATTTATGGTAACCTTTACTATCAAATAGAATTATATCTGAAATATCAGAATAGTTTTTATATTTATCTACATCTTCTCTATTTGAAACTGTGAGTGCTGTAATAATTTTTATTTTGTATTTATTTTTAATTTCTTTAGTTCTATTTGGACCAACATCATAAAGCTGATAATAATCAAAATTTAAATCTTTAACCTTTTCTAAAATTTCATTAGTTGGGTTTACAAGAACTGAAACAAAATTAGTTTGCTTTTTATCCACTGCTGTTAAATCTTTTAATTTTTCAAATTCAACAAATCTTTTACTTTTTTTATAATTTGTTATGAAACCAATAAATTTTGGTGGATGAGGATGATTTAAAATATAGTTTAAAGTTTTAGGATCTGAGATCCCACAAATTTTTAAACCTTTGATCATTGATTTAAATGATCAATTAAATTTTGAATATTTCTCTTGATATTGCCCTTGGTAATTGGTCTTCCTATAACAAGCCAATCACTTCCATTTTTATAAGCCTGATTAGGAGTTAAAATTCTCTTTTGATCATTTTTTTTTGAAGCAAATCTAATTCCAGGAGTAATTATTTCTTTTTTAAATACTTTTTTTACTATTTTTATTTCTTGAGCACTACATACTATAGCATCCAATCTAGCTTTATTTGCTATTCTGGCTTGATCGAGAACTATTTTTTTAAGATCTTTATTAAATCCAATCTTTTTTAATGCTTTGTTATCTAAAGATGTAAGTATGGTAACTCCAACTAATTTTATTTTACCTGATGCTTTTTTTGATGCTTTTAAAGCCTCTAATCCAGAGCCAATATGTATAGTTAAATAATTTACTCCAATATCTTTTATTGATTTTATCGTGGAGACACATGTATTAGGTATGTCATGAAGCTTTAAATCTGCAAAAATAATTTTATTTTTTAGTTTTGATACAAAAAACCTTCCATTTTTAGAATTCATAAACTCCAATCCAAATTTGTATGCAATTTTTACTTTTTTTGTTTCTGTATCTCTTATTATTTTTTTAGCTACAGAGATTTTATTTGTATCGCAGGCAATAAATATTTTTTTATTCATTATTTAAATGATTAAACCATTTTTTTGACATTTTAAAACGCACTAATTTCTTTTCAGGTATTTCAATTTTTTCATTTGTTTTAGGATTTCTTGATATTCTTTTTTTTTGAATTTTTGTTTCTAGCGTAAAAACATCTCTTAGCTCAACCCTTTCTCTTTTAATAAGTGCGTTTTCTACTTGAGAAAGTATAATTTCAATAAATTTTGATAGCTCTTTTTTTTGAAAATTTGGCCAATTATTTGATAATTGGTCCAGAATTTTTGATTTAACTGTTGCCAAATTAAATTATTTTTTTTTTTTATTTTTTTCTAATTTATCTGAAAGTGACGAAAATGGAAGATTTTTTCCAGATAATGGTGAAGAAAACTTATTCACCGCCTCTTTATTCTGCAATTCTTCCAATAGTTTAATGCTCAAATTTACTTTTCTTTTACTGATATCCAAATCTGATATTGCAGCATCGATTCTTTCTCCTCCCACAAATCTTGATGGTCGAGCGTCAGCAGAATTAATAGCTATTTGAGATTTTCTTATCAAAAATTCCATTTCGGAACCTTCTGGTTTAACAAGCAAACCTCTATTATCTGCAGAAGATACTTTTACTGTTATAACATCGTTTACTTTTTTATCTTTAAACCATTCAATAGGATCCTTCATCATTTGTTTAAGACCGACCCTAACTTTTTGATCTTCTTTTTTAATCTCTAAAATTTTAACTTTTAATGTTTCTCCTTTTTTATACTTCTTTAATTCTTCTTCAGGGTTTCCAACATAAGAAAGATCATTTGCATGTAAAAATGCTTCTATTTCAATATCTTTTAATTTTAAATAAATTGCATATTCATTAATATTTGAAATTTTTCCTTCTATATCTGAGCCAACTGGAAAATTAGCCTCAAGTTTTTGAAAGGGATTCTCTTGTGTTAATCTATGAGATATGGCTATTCTTCTTTTTTCTTTATCAATTTCAGTGATCACACATTCTATTTCATCTCCAATTTTGAATAATTTTTTTGCAGAAATATTTTTTTTAGTCCAGCTTAGCTCTGAACTATGCAATAAACTTGTCAATCCAGGTTCTAATTCACAAAAGCAACCATAATCAGTTATTTTAACGACTTTAGCTTTATATTTTTTATTAAGTTCGTAGTTATCAATATGATTGAATGGATCAGGAGAAAGTTGTTTAATTGAACAACCTACCTGTTGCTTTTCTTTATCCACAGAAATAACTAATAGATCATGCTTTTCACCTAGATTAAAAATTTCATCAGGATGACCAACTCTTGAATATGATATTTCTTGAAGATGAACCAAAACATCAAGCTCACCATTATTTACATCAAAAAAACAGCCAAAAGAACTATAACCTTTAACCACCGCGTCTTTTATAATTTGTCCAACTTTGTATGAATCAATTATTTTAGCTTTATCAATTCTTTTATTTGAAGATATAATTTGTTTTCTTGATACACATGCATTACCTCTAATTTTGTCTAATTTGATTAGAGAGAATTTTTGAGGCTGATTCAATAAATGAGATATATCTTTAATTGGCTTATCAGATATTTGCGAACCCGGACAAAACATTAAAGACCCACTTTCTATATGCTCAACAATAACACCGCCTTTACATTTAGATGTAATTTTACCCATAATTGGTTCGTTCGCTTCGTATGCTTTTTCTAAAACATGCCAACCTTTAAGTTTTTGAGCCTTAGATAAGGAGACAACGACAGCTCCATCTTTGTCTTCTTTTTTTTCCAATAATACCTCTAATTTAGATCCAAGTTTAATCTCATCTGTTAAGTTAAGTGATTTTAATTCGTTTATATCAAGTATTGGCTCAGACTTTAATCCTTCAATAAAAAGAAATACAAATTTATTCGTAATTTTCGTAACTGTACCAGTTATTAACTTTCCTTCTTCAATTTTTGTTTTAGACAGCTGGCTATTTAAAAGTGATTCAAACTCTTTCACTCCTGGGTTTGATAAATCTTTATAAATTTCCATATTTTCTAGTTTTTATATAAATTTTTTTTTTCGTTATCTTGTACAATTTGTCCTTTAACTGTTTTTTACTTAAATTTGTGGTGTCAACTAATACAGCACCTTTTACAAAAAGCAAGGGACTTTGTTTTCTATTTTTATCATTAAAATCTCTTACTTTTAAAGCTTTTTCTACATCTTTATATTTAATTTTTTTATTTTTTTTTTTTAATTCAAGATATCTTCTTCT
>CACEHK010000011.1 GCA_902559305.1 uncultured Pelagibacteraceae bacterium
TCTAGTAGATCAATTTCTTGATTTTATCAAATCAAAAAAAAATATTAATTTAGATTTAGCTTCTGAATATTTATTAATGGCTACTTGGTTAACTTATTTAAAATCAAAGCTTTTATTGCCAGAAACTGATGAAGAAGAATTTAAAGCGCTTGAAGTTGCAGAAAAGTTGAAACTTCAATTAAAAAAACTTGAATTAATAAGATTACTTTCTGATCAAATGCTTAAAAGAAAAAGACTAGGAAAAGATATTTTTATGAGAGGCATAAGAGGTAATATTAAATCAATATATAGCACCAAATATTCTCTCACACTATTTGATATATTTAAAACTTACTCATATATAATTATGTCTAGAGAATTTCAAAGTATTAATATACCTAAGCTTCCAGTATTAACCACTGAAGAAGGGATTAAAAGAATTAAAGAATTTTATGAAAAATTAAGTGATTGGAAAAATCTTGACGATCTAGTTCCACCTAGTTTTAACAAAAATAAAAGTTATATCAAAAGTGGAATAGCAGGAATATTCGCTGGTTCCTTAGAACTTGTAAAAGAAGGAAATTTATCAATAAAACAGAATAAATTATTTGATGAAATTTTTATTAAAAATAAATAAATGAAAAAAATTAAAAAAGATAATATTGTAACTTTCCCATCTACTCTTGTTAATGGAGAAAAAGAGGTAGAAGCTATTTTGTTTGCAGCAGCTGAACCTCTTGATATTGAAACTATTGAATCTAAGATTTCAAAAAAAGTTAATGTTTTAAATATTCTTAATAAATTAAAAAATACTTATAAAAATAGGGGTATTAATCTTGTTTGTATTTCGAAAAAATGGTCTTTTAGAACTTCTGAAAGTTTATCAGGACTAATGTCAGAGCAGAAAACTGTTGAAAAAAAACTGTCAAAAGCTGCGATAGAAACTTTATCTATTATTGTTTATCACCAACCAGTTACAAGAGCTGAAATCGAAGAAATAAGAGGAGTTGCTTTTGGCACAAATACACTTGAAATTTTAATGGAATTAAATTGGGTTAGAACAATGGGAAGAAAAGATGTGCCAGGAAAACCAATTCAATATGGAACTACTGAAGAGTTTTTAAGTCATTTTAATTTACAAAAGCTTTCGGACCTTCCAACAATAGACGAACTTGGGGTAGCTGGCCTTATTGACACAACTTCTGTTGACTCTTCAATTTTTGGCACGGGTAAATTTTATAAGGAAAAGCAGGAGGAAAAAAAGGAAAACATATACTCTGATATTGATGAAATGCTTAATAGCACACTTAAAAATGAAGATGATAATTAAAAATGACTTTAATTATCAAATAATATGTTTATAACAGTCATATGAGCATAGGTTTTTGGCAAATTGCAATTGTTGTAATCCTGGTAGTTTTACTCTTTGGAAGAGGTAAAATTTCTAGTTTGATGGGAGATGTTGCCAAAGGAATTAAAAGTTTTAAAAAAGGTATGGCTTCAGATGTTAATGAAGAAAATACGCCTAAAAATATCTCTGAAAATCAAGACATAGATAAAAAAGAATAATTCAAATGCCAACAATTGGCTGGTTTGAAATTTTAATTATTGTTGCTATTGCAATTATTGTAGTAGGTCCCAAAGATTTTCCTTTAATGTTAAAAAAAGTTGGATCTTGGTTTGGTAGCATTAAAAGATATGTTAACGATGTACAAAATCAAGTCAGTTCTGTTACAGATGAAACAATAGAAGAAAATAACAAAAAAGAGGATAATGATGAGCAAAAATCAAAGTGAAGGTGGTTTTTTTAGTCATCTAGTAGAACTTAGAAAAAGATTAATACATTCATTAATTTTTTTAACATTATTATTCATTGTTTGTTATTACTTCTCAGAATATATTTATGGTTTTCTTGTAGATCCTTATGCAGAAGCTGTAAAAAATGATGATACAGATAGAAGACTTATATTTACTGCCCTCCAAGAGACGTTTCTTACATATCTAAAAGTTTCATTCTTCACAGCATTTTTTTTTACTAGTCCTTATATTTTAATTCAAATATGGAAATTTATTGCACCAGGATTATATGAAGATGAAAAGTTAGCAATAATGCCTTATTTAATAATTACACCAATACTTTTTTTGTTAGGAGGTATGCTCGTTTATTATCTAATAATGCCCCTAGCAATAAAATTTTTTCTTTCATTTGAAAGTGCTGGGCTGAGTACTTCACTTCCTATTCAATTAGAAGCAAAAGTAAATGAATATTTATCACTAGTTATGAAACTTATATTTGCATTTGGTCTTAGTTTTCAGTTACCTGTGGTTTTAAGTTTGCTAGCAAGAATTGGAGTTATTGATTCTCAGTTTTTAAAAGAAAGAAGAAAATATGTCGTTGTCATTATTTTTGCTGCAGCTGCCTTACTAACACCTCCTGATCCTGTTACACAAATAGGTTTAGCAATACCTTTATTATTGTTATATGAATTATCAATAATATCAGTAAAATTTATAGAGAAAAAAAATAAAGAAAAAAATGCATAATATTAAAGATATAAGAGATAACTTTGATAAATTTAAAAATATAATTAAATCAAGAAACACAAATATTGATTTTGATCAACTAATTGAACTTGATATAAAAAATAGAAAACTTATTCACGAAAAAGAAACTTTAGAGAAAGAAAAAAAAGAAATTTCGAAAAAAAATGATAAATCTTTATTTGATAGATCAAAAAAAATTTCTGAAAAAATAATTAATATTAGCAAAGATCAAAATTTAATTAAAAGTAAATTAGATCTACTACTTTCTTCAATTCCAAATATAGCTTTAGAAGACGTTCCAATAGGAGATGATGAGAGTTCAAATAAGGAAGTTTTAAAATCTGGAACAATAAATAAATTTGATTTTAAGCCTAAATCACACTATGAGCTTGGTGAAAAATTAGACATGTTGGATTTTGAATTAGCTACAAAAACTACTGGATCACGATTTGTTTTTGTTAAAGATAAACTAGCTCTATTAGAAAGAGCCCTTGCCAATTTTATGTTGGATATTCATACTATTAAAAATGGTTACAAAGAAATATCACCTCCATTAATGGCTAATAATCTTTCAATGTTTGGTACTGGCCAATTACCTAAATTTGAAAATGATCAGTTTGAAGTTAAGATCGATGAAAAAAGTGGAAGAAAGTTTTTAATTCCTACTGCAGAGGTAATATTAACTAATATGGTTAGAGAACAAATAATAAGCAGTAAAGACTTACCTATACGTTTAGTCGCTCTAACACCTTGTTTTAGAAAGGAAGCAGGTAGTTATGGAAAAGATACAAAAGGAATTATCAGACAGCACCAATTTTACAAAGTCGAGTTAGTAAGTATTGTGGAAAATGATAAATGTATAGATGAACTAGAAAGAATGACAAATTGTGCTACTATGATTTTGGATAAATTGAAACTACCTTATAGAAAGGTCATTTTATCTACTGGTGATATGGGTTTTAGTGCAGAAAAAACCTATGACATTGAAGTTTGGTTGCCTTCAGAAAATAAGTTTCGTGAAATTTCAAGTTGCTCATCATGTGGAACTTTTCAATCACGGAGAATGAAGGCAAGATACAAGAATAAAAACAATGAAACTGAATTTGTTGGAACTCTTAATGGAAGTGGACTTGCGGTTGGAAGAACACTTATTGCAGTATTAGAAAATTATCAAAATTCTGATGGTTCAATAAATATACCAGATGTATTAAAACCATACATGAATAATTTAGAAAAAATTTCAAATATTTAGAGTTGTTTTAATAACTTAGATGGTATAAACAATTTTTAATTTAAAAAAGGATTTTATGTCAGGATCGGGAATTGGCCAGTTTATACCTCTAATTTTAATTTTTGTAATATTTTACTTTTTTTTAATCCGTCCACAGCAAAAAAAGGTTAAAGAACATAAAATGATGGTTGAAAATTTAAAAAGAGGGGACAAAGTTGTTACTTCTGGTGGAATAGTAGGTTCAATAGAAAGAGTTATTGATAATGAAAAAGTTGAAGTTTTAATATCAGATAATGTCAAAGTTGAAGTTATTAAATCTACTGGTATCCAATCATTAATGAACAATACAGAAGTAAAAAAATAACATTAAATAATTAAGTGTTATACTTTTCAAAATTAAAAATATTTTCAGTTTTAATTTTTACTTTTGTAATTTCATATTTTTCACTATCAAATTTTGTAAAATTCGACGATAATTTTAATAAAAGAAATATAAATTTGGGATTAGATTTACAAGGTGGCTCATACTTATTATTAGAAATTGATAACTCTCCTGTTATAGAACAGCAACTACAAAATAAATTAATTCAAATAAAAAAATACTTCAAAGAAAAAAATATTGTTTATAAAAATTTTAAGATTATAGATGGCAGCAAGATAGTATTCAGTACTAATAAAGAATTTATAGAAAATGTTACTTCTTTATTAAAAGGAAAAAATAGTGAGCTAAATCCATATTATGATACTTATAAATCAAATCAGTTCAATTTATTATTTTCAGATGACATTTTTGAATTATCATATTCTAACTATGGTTTGGTAAATTTAAAATCATCGTCACAAAATCAAGCTATTGAAATTGTAAGAAGGAGGGTTGATGAAATTGGCACTAATGAACCTAACATTCTTAAAAGAGGTAGTGATAGAATACTGGTTGAACTTCCAGGATTAGACAATCCAGATAGAATAAAATCTTTACTAGGTAAAACTGCAAATTTAACATTTAGATTTGTTACTCAAAATGAGGAGGAAAGTTTTGGAACAGAGGAAATTACATTCCAGGACGGCTCTACAACAGCAATAGTTAGTAAACGTATTGTTTTAAGCGGTGATAACCTTACAGATGCTCAGCCTCGTATGGACAATCTTACAAACCAGACAGTTGTTACATTTAATTTAGATAGAGTAGGAGCAAAAAAATTTGCAAAGGCAACATCAAGCGGTGTTGGTAAAAAGTTAGCAATTATTTTAGATGGAAAAATTATTAGTGCCCCAAATATCAGTGAACCAATAATCGGAGGATCGGGTCAAATTACTGGTAATTTTACATTTCAATCAGCAACAGATTTAGCATTACTTCTTCGATCGGGAGCATTACCAGCACCATTAAAAATTATAGAAGAACGAACAGTTGGACCTGATTTAGGTCAAGATTCAATAAATGCTGGAATATTATCTTTAATAATTGGATTTACGTTAGTTGTAATATTTATGATCATAAAATACAAAATTTTTGGTTTAATCGCCAACATAACATTAATTTCAAATTTATTATTATTAATTGGTGTTTTAACTTTATTCGAAGCTACCCTAACATTACCTGGAATAGCAGGAATTATTTTAACTGTTGGTATGGCAGTAGATGCAAATGTTTTAATTTTTGAAAGAATAAAAGAAGAAATCAAAAATGAAAATAATAAAATAATAGCTTTTGATAACGGTTATTTAAAGTCAAAATCCACAATACTAGATGCAAATGTAACAACATTAATTGCTGCATTAATATTATTTGTTTTGGGTTCAGGCCCCGTAAAAGGATTTGCATTAACATTAGGTGTAGGAATTTTAACAACTTTATTTTCTGTATATTTTATTGCAAGATTGCTGACTGCTTTATATGTAATTAATAATAAAAATAAGGAAAAAATAATATAATGGAACAAAAATATTTTTTTAGTAAATTTTATAAAACTTTTAATATTATATCATTATCAGTAATATTTATTTCCTTAATGTTATTAATTTTTAAAGGGTTAAATTATGGTGTAGATTTTAAAGGTGGAACAATAATTGAAATAAGAAGTTTAGATAAAACATTAAATATTTCTGATTTAAGAAAATCCTTTAATAAGCTAGATCTTGGCGATATTACTGTAAAAAACTTTGGTAAAGAAAATGATTATATTGTTAAATTTGAAAAAAAACAGGGTATTGAGGAAAACTTTATAGAAAATATTAAAAATAGTTTAATCAAAGACATAGGCAATATTCTAGAGTTTAGAAGAGTTGAAAGTGTAGGTCCAAAAGTTAGCTCTGAATTATTAAAGTCAGGCATAATTGCTATTGCTTTATCTTTAGGAGCAATGCTCTTATATATATGGATCAGATTTGAATGGCAATTTAGCCTTGGAGCTATTGCTGCTTTATTCCATGATGTTATTATAACTCTTGGTTTCTTTTCTTTTTTTGGGCTTGAAATTAATCTATCAATAGTAGCAGCGGTTTTGACAATTGTTGGTTACTCAATGAATGATACTGTTGTTATATATGACCGTGTTAGGGAAAATTTAAAAAAGTATTCTGATATTAATATTAAAGAACTTACAAATATTTCAATAAACCAAACCTTATCTAGAACTATAATAACTTCAGCAACAACTTTACTCGCTTTATTATCTATATTTATATTTGGTGGAGCTATATTAAAAGGTTTTTCTTTTGCAATGATATTAGGAGTACTCATTGGTACTTATTCATCAATATTTATAGCTAATCCAGTTTTGGTAAAACTTAATGTTTCTCAAAAAACAATCTTAAAAGAAGAAAAATAATTTAACTAATATAAATTTTGAGCAGCAACCATTGTTAATAACATTGGCAGAGATAGTAGTGTATTAGTTCTTGATGCAATTAATGCTTTTTTAGCTGCTATTGGTTTTACTTCAGCACTTGCTTCCACAATACCCAAAACTTTTTTTTGATTAGGCCAGATTATGAACCAGACATTAAATGCCATAACTATACCTAGCCACATGCCTATTCCTATTGCTTGATACTTGCCACCTCCACTTCCAATACCCAGTGTCATAGCTTCATGAAGATAGCCATTAAGATAAGCTACAATTAATCCAGTTACTATTGTTACTAATGCAGCCCATCTAAACCAAAACAATGCTGCTGGTGCAATCACTTTAGTTATAGCAGGTTTTTGTTCATCAGTAATTTTCGTCATGTTAGGAACTTGAACAAAATTGAAATACCATAACAAGCCTATCCACATAATTCCCGAAACAACATGAAAATATCTAAATAGCCAACTCCAAAATACTTGATCAATTACTATACCGCCATCACCCAAAAATAATATTAAAAATAAAATAATTGCTAATATTAAAGATGCATGCACAACTTTAGATAATGAACTAAAAAAATCACTCATAGAAAATATTATACACTAAATATACAAATATATTAAGCCGTTTTTTTAAACTTATTATTTAAAATAGCTTTAAGAAAATTACCAGTGTAACTTTCTTTTATATCCACTATTTCCTCAGGTTTTCCTTCTGCTACTATTTGACCACCTTTAACTCCACCATCTGGTCCCATGTCAACTATATAATCAGCTGTTTTTATAACATCAAGATTATGTTCTATGACAACAACAGTATTTCCTGTAGCAACAAAAGTGTGAAGTATTTCTAGTAATTTTTTTATATCATGTTGATGAAGACCTGTTGTTGGTTCATCCAATATATACATTGTTCTACCAGTAGATCTTTTTGATAGTTCTTTTGCTAATTTAATTCTTTGAGCCTCACCACCTGATAATGTTGTAGCCTGTTGTCCTATCTTAATATAACCAAGGCCCACTTTTTTTAATGTTAATAGTTTTGTCCTAATGTTTGATATATTTTCAAAGTATTCACATCCTTCGTCAACAGTCATATTCAAAACATCTGCTATACTTTTATCTTTAAATTTTACTTCTAATGTTTCTCTATTATATCTTGTTCCTTTACACTCATCGCATTGAATATAAACGTCAGGTAAAAAATGCATTTCATAAGTTATTACGCCATCACCTTCACAAGCTTCACATCTTCCACCTTTTACATTAAATGAAAATCTTCCTGGCTTATAACCTCTACTTTTTGACTCTGGTAATCCAGTAAACCAGTCTCTTATTGGACCAAACGCTCCTGTATAAGTAGCCGGATTAGATCTTGGCGTTCTACCAATTGGTGATTGGTCTATATCAATAACTTTATCTATAAGTTCTATACCCTTAAACCCCCTAAAGGGCATGGGTATTTTTCTTGACTTGTTATTATTTAAAGTCAAATTTAAAGCATTATAAAGTGTTTGTAGTATCATTGTTGATTTTCCACTACCAGAAACACCTGTGACACAAGTTAAGCTTCCTAAAGGTATTTTTAAATTTACATTTTTTAAGTTATTACCTGTTGCTCCAGTTATTTCCAAAAATCTTCCATTTTTTGCAAGTCTTCTATTTTTAGGTATCGGTATATAAAATTTATTAGATAAATATTTACCTGTAATACTTTTTTCACAATTTATTATGTCATTATAACTACCTTGGACAACTATCTCACCACCATTACTTCCAGCTTCTGGACCAAGATCGATTATATGATCAGAACTTTCCATTGTTTCAGTGTCATGTTCAACTACAATTACTGTATTACCTAGATCTCTTAATCTTTTAAGAGCATTAATTAACTTAATATTATCTTTTTGATGAAGACCGATTGAAGGTTCATCTAGAACATACAAAACACCAGTAAGTCCTGATCCAATTTGTGAAGCTAGTCTTATTCTTTGAGATTCGCCCCCAGATAAAGTGCCTGACTCTCTAGATAGAGTAAGATAATCTAAACCAACATTAAGAAGAAAATCAAGTCTTTCATTAATTTCTTTTAATATGTGTTCGGCTATTTTTATTTGTCTACTATCTAGTTTGTTTTCAAGTGATTTAAACCACTGAATTGCATCCAAAATAGATTTTTCTGCAACTTCACTTATATTCAATTTATCAATTTTTACACACAGAGCTTCTTCTTTAAGTCTATAACCATTACATCTTTCACATTTTGTATCAGATTGATATTGAGAAATTTCCTCTCTTTTCCAATCACTATCTGTTTCTAAATACCTTCTTTCTAAATTATTAATTATACCTTCAAAAGTTTTTTTATTTGAGTATTTCTCATAACCATCATCATAATTAAATTTAATTTCTTCATCATCGGATCCGTAAAGTAATATTTCCTTAATTTTTTTTGGTAATTTTTCCCATTTTTGGTCTAGTGAAAAATTATAATGTTTAGCTAGTGATGATAAAGTTTGAGCATAATACATGGTTGATGTTTTTGACCAGGGTACTATAGCACCATCTGCTATAGTTTTTTTTTCGTTGGGAACAACTAAATTTGGATCTACATTAAGCTTTACACCTATGCCATCACACTCTTCGCAAGCACCATAGGGACTATTAAAAGAAAATAATCTTGGTTCAATTTCTTCTATTGTAAAACCACTTTCTGGACATGCAAACTTTGTTGAAAAAATTATTTTTTCAGTTTTTCTAAATTTTTTTGGCAAAGTTTCATTTTCATATTCGACAAAAAGTAAACCATTCGAGAGATTCACTGCCGTTTCTACACCTTCAGCGAGTCTGTTTCCAATAGAAGAATTTATTACAATACGATCAACCAATATCGATAAATCATGTTTTATTTTTTTATTTAGTTCAGGTACTTGATCGATTTCATATAATTTATTATCAACTTTAATTTTTCTAAATCCTCTTTTTTTATATGATAAAATTTCTTTTTTATATTCACCTTTACGTCCACGAACTATAGGTGAATATAAGTATATAGTAGATTTTTTTGGTAACTCTTTAATTTTATCTACAATTTGAGAAATTGTTTGTGATGTAATTGGTTTACCAGTAAATGGTGAATACGGTATACCAGCTCTAGCATAAAGAACTCTCATGTAATCGTAGATTTCAGTTACAGTTGCTACTGTTGATCTAGGATTCTTTGAGGTATTTTTTTGCTCTATTGATATTGCTGGACTTAAACCTTCTATTAAATCTACCTTAGGTTTTTTCATTTTATCTAAAAATTGCCTAGCATATGCGGACAGACTTTCCACATATCTTCTTTGTCCTTCTGCATAAATTGTATCAAAAGCTAAAGACGATTTTCCTGAGCCTGAAAGACCTGTTATTACAACAAATTTATCTTTTGGAATTTCTAAGGAAATATTCTTCAAATTATGTTCTTTTGCACCTTTAATAACTATCTTTTTAAGCATAATTTTTGTTGCATTATTTTATTTAAATTAATATTCAATTAAAAATGTGTTATATATATACATTAATCAAATCAAAAAAATTTAATTTTATATGGCAGGAAGCTTAAATAAAGTATTATTAATAGGTCGATTAGGCGCAGACCCAGAAATTAAACAAATGGTCAATGGAAAAAGCGTTGCCAGACTAAGCTTGGCTACTAGTCAATCCTGGAAAGATAAGAATACTGGTGAAAAAAAAGAAAAAACAGAATGGCATAGAGTTGTTGTCTTTAACGAAGGGCTTGTAAATGTAGTTCAACAGTATCTAAAAAAAGGTGCTCAGGTTTATATAGAAGGTCAGCTAAGTACTAGAAAATGGAAAGACGAAAAAAGTGGTCAGGATAAATACTCAACCGAG
The DNA here is from genome assembly GCA_902559305.1 of uncultured Pelagibacteraceae bacterium. GTDB lineage: Bacteria > Pseudomonadota > Alphaproteobacteria > Pelagibacterales > Pelagibacteraceae > Pelagibacter. The sequence continues at coordinate 10,500 of CACEHK010000011.1, forward strand.
GTATTAATTCAAGGTTTTAATTCATCTTTGACAATGCTAGGTGGAGGGAGTCAAAATTCTTCTGCATCTCAAGACTCTAAACAAAATCTTGATCATGATAATCTGTCTCAACAAAATGAGATGGACGATGATATTCCATTTTAGTTTTTATGCAAAAAGACGAAATCTCTAAAAATATAAATATTAAATCAATTTCAATGTATGATGAAATGAGTTCATCATATTTGTCATATGCAATGAGCGTTATAATTAGTAGAGCGCTTCCAGATGTAAGAGATGGATTAAAACCTGTACATAGAAGAATTATATATGCGATGCATAAAGGAGGTTTTGATTGGTCAAAACAATTTAGAAAATCTGCAAGAATTGTTGGAGATGTAATCGGTAAATACCACCCTCACGGAGATCAAGCTGTATATGATGCGTTAGTGAGAATGGTTCAAGATTTTTCTATGAGTTTACCTCTTATTGACGGTCAAGGAAACTTTGGTTCAATTGATGGTGACCCCCCGGCTGCAATGAGATATACAGAAACAAGATTATCTAAAATTTCACAGTTTTTAATTGACGATATTGATAAAAGTACTGTTGATTTTAAAAGTAATTACGACGAGACAGAAAAAGAACCAATAGTTCTTCCTGCTCAATATCCAAATTTACTAGTTAACGGTGCTGGCGGTATAGCTGTCGGTATGGCAACAAGTATTCCACCGCATAACCTAGGAGAAATTATCGATGGTACACTCGCGTTAATTAATAATAAAGAAATTAAAATTAAAGAATTAATGAAATATATACCTGGTCCAGATTTTCCTACTGGAGGTATCATTATTGGAAAAAATATTATTAAGGAAGGCTATAAAACTGGCAGAGGATCATTTAAAATTAGGGGTGAAATTAATGTTGAAAATTTAAAAAATAATAAAGATAGATTAATAATTTCTTCAATTCCTTATCAGGTTAATAAATCAGTTTTAAATGAAAAAATTGCTGATCTAGTAAGAGAAAAAAAAATTGAGGGAATAAGAGACATAAGGGATGAATCAAATAGAGAAGGTATAAGAGTTGCAATAGATTTAAGATCTGGTGTAGAACCTGAAACTATTAAAAGACAATTGTTTAAATACACATCTATAGAAAGTTCATTTGGATTTAATACTTTAGCTATAGTTAATAAAAAACCTAAAACTTGTAATCTTAAGGAATTTTTAGAACAATTTTTAATATTTAGGGAAGATGTAGTAATTAAAAAAACTAGATTTGATCTAAAAAAGGCTGAGGAAAGAGCTCATATATTAATTGGATTATCTATTTCAGTAGAAAATTTGGACAAAATAATCAAAATTATTAGATCTTCAAAAACACCTGACGAAGCAAAAAAAATTTTATTAAAAAATAAATGGAGAAGTTTAAAATCACAGAAGTTTATAAAATTAATTGAAAGCAAAAAAAGTTCTTCCCAATATACACTTTCAGATTCGCAAGTTAATGCAATTTTAGAACTTAGACTTCAAAAACTAACTGCTCTTGGAATAAGCGAAATAGAGATTGAAATAAATAAATTATCAAAATTAATTTTAAATTATAAGAAAATATTAAATTCTAAAAAAGAATTACTTAATGTTATTAGCAATGAGCTTAAATTAATTAAAGAAAAATTTTCTGTCCCAAGAAGAACAAAAATTATAGATGCTGTTTTAAATTATGATATTGAGGAAACTATTCAAAAAGAAAGCGTAATAATTACAGTTACACTCCAAGGTTATATTAAAAGAGGTGCATTAAATACTGTTAAACAACAAAAAAGAGGTGGGAAGGGTAAAAGCGGTATAATTACAAGAGATGAAGATTCGGTCGTGCAGACTCTTTCTGTTAATACCCATACTCAGGTATTGTTTTTTTCTACCGAAGGATTGGTCTATAGAATTAAGGCATGGAAAATCCCCGAAGGATCATCTAATTCAAGAGGAAAATCTTTATTCAATATACTTCCATTGAAAAACCACCAGTCAATTAGTTCAATAATGCCTTATCCTGATCAAAATACTGACTCTAGAGGTATGTACATTATATTCGCAACAGCAAATGGCAAAATAAGAAAAAATAACCTAGAAGATTTTTCATCTATAAATACATCAGGCAAAATAGCAATGAAACTAGATAATAATGATAAAATTGTTGGTGTAAAAATTTGCAAGGATGATGAAGATATAATTTTAAGTACTAAATTAGGTAAATGTATAAGATTTGAGTCAAAAAAATTAAGAGTATTTAAAGGAAGATCGTCAAAAGGAATAAGAGGAATTAATCTAAAAGAAAATGATAATATTGTTTCTTTATCTATTATTGCCCATGAAAATATTAAGAAAAAAATGAAATTAGATAAAAATGAAAAATCTGAGAAAAAGGCTAAAGAAAAATTTATATTGTCTATTACAGAAAATGGTTACGGTAAGAGAAGCAATCATAATGATTATAGAGTTACAAATAGAGGTGGAAAAGGTATCATTGGAATAGTTAATTCTTCAAGAAATGGAAATGTATCTTCATCTTTCCCTGTTAATGAGGGTGATGAGATCTTGATATCTACAAATAAGGGTAGAGTTATTAGAACAGCTGTAAAAGAAATAAGAATTGCAGGTAGAAACACTCAAGGTGTTAGAATTATAAAACTTTCTGGTGAAGAAAAAGTTGTGTCAGCAATAAAAATAGATGATAACTTAATCTAATGACAAAAACAGCTATATATCCTGGAACATTTGATCCAATTACTTATGGTCATATTGATGTAATACAAAAATCATTAAAAATTGTAGACAACTTAATTGTTGCAATATCCGATGGTAATCAAAAAAATTACTTGTTTAATGTCGATGAAAGAATGAAAATTGTAAATAAAGCACTTTTTTCAGATCTTAAATTTAATAAAAAAAAAATTAAAGTAATTTCATTTAATTCTTTGACTACTGATTTGTGTAAAAAATATAAATCCAATATTATTTTAAGAGGGTTAAGAGCTGCATCTGATTTTGAGTATGAATTTCAATTATCAGGAATGAATAGAAAGTTAAATAGTAATGTAGAAACTATTTTTTTAATGTCAGACGTAAAAAATCAAATAATTTCGTCAAGACTTATAAAAGAAATTGCTGAACTTAAAGGTGATATAAAAAAATTTACAACTAAAAGTACAATTAATTCATTAAAAAAAAAATATGAATAAATACGTAATTAATATAATTTTCTTTATTAATTTAGTATTTTTTAACAATAATGTTTATTCAAAGGAGAATATAATGATTTTAAAACTTAAATCTGGTGACGTTAAGATAGAATTATTTTCTGATGTTGCTCCAAATCATGTTGAAAGAATAAAAAAACTAGCAAATGATGGTTTGTATGACAATGTCGTTTTTCATAGAGTGATTGATGGATTTATGGCACAAACTGGTGATGTTAAATTTGGCAATACTTCATTAAAAAGTTTTAATTTAAATCGTGCTGGAACAGGTGGTTCTGATTTACCTGATCTTAAAGCTGAATTTAATGATTTGCCACATGAAAAGGGTACTCTTTCTATGGCAAGATCTTCAGATCCGGACAGTGCTAATAGTCAATTTTTTATATGTTTTGAACCTGTTCCTTTTTTGGACAGAAATTATACGGTTTTTGGTAAAGTGATCGAAGGTATGGAGAATGTTGATAAAATTAAAAGAGGAGATCAATCAAATAATGGTGCAGTATCAGATCCAGATAAAATTATTAGTTTTAAATCACTATAAGTAATTTTATTTATGACATTAAAAAAGTTTTCTTTTAATGTTTTAAATACTGAGCTGGAGTCAAGACTAGGTTTAATCGAAACCCATAGAGGCAATATTCAAACTCCAGTTTTTATGCCTGTAGGAACACAAGCTACAGTTAAAGGAACATTTATCAAAGATTTAATAGAAACTGGCAGTGAGATAATTCTTGGTAACACTTATCATTTAATGTTGAGGCCTGGGGTTGAGCGTATAGAATCTTTGGGTGGTTTACATAATTATATGAATTGTAGATTGCCCATACTTACAGATTCAGGAGGTTTTCAAGTAATGTCTCTATCAAAACTTAATAAAATCGATAAAGAGCAAGGTGCTATTTTTCAATCGCATATAGATGGAAAAAAAATAATATTAAGTCCGGAGAAAAGTATTAAAGTACAAAAATCTTTAAACTCAGATATTGTTATGGTTATGGACGAGTGTCCTAAAAAAAGCTTAGATTATAAAAAAATAGAAAACTCAATGAATTTGTCAACATATTGGGCAAAAAGGTCAAAAAAAGAATTTGGTATAAATAATCACAAGGGGTTATTTGGTATTATTCAAGGTGGTTTGTTCAATGATTTAAGAATTAGATCTTTGGAAGATTTAATAAATATTAATTTTGATGGTTACGCCATTGGTGGGCTTGCTGTAGGGGAGAGTCAGAGTGAAATGTTTGAAGTTTTAAATGGAATAACAAAACATATGCCACATAATAAACCCAGATATTTGATGGGTGTTGGCACACCATCTGATATTTTAGGAGCTGTAAAGAGAGGTGTTGATATGTTTGATTGCGTTCTACCAACAAGATCAGGAAGAACCGGTTTAGCTTTCACTTGGAATGGTAGAATTAATATTCGTAATTCAAAATATCAAAACGATAATAATCCACTTGATGAAAAATGTACCAAATTTGATTTGAACAAATATTCAAAAAATTACTTAAATCATCTTTTTAATTGTAATGAAATGCTTGGATCGATGTTGCTTACTTTACATAATATTAATTTTTATCAAGAATTAATGTTAGAGATAAGAAAAAATATTAAAAATGGCACATTTCTTCAATTTCATGATGAATATATTAATAAACTTTAATTTTACGCATTGAATATATAAAAAAAATGAATATAAGAAGTCTCGTTGGGCCCTTAGCTCAGTTGGTAGAGCAATTCCCTTTTAAGGAATGGGTCGTTGGTTCGAGTCCAACAGGGCTCACCAGAATAAGTTTTATGTTTTAATAGGTGGATAATCTAAAATTATTTGATTTGTCCATTCATTTATTTTTTTAATTCTGTTATCTGCTGATGGATGTGTGCTCATAAACTCGGGTGGTTGCTTTCCTTTATTTGCTTTTTTCATTCTTTCCCATATTTTTGTTGTTTCTCTAATATCATACCCAGATAATGACGAAAATATTAATCCTAAGTAATCAGCTTCACTCTCTTGTTTTCTATTAAAAGGATTCATTATTCCAATTTGTGACAATAAACCAACGGTATTCATTCCTGTAGAACGATTAATAGTGGAGAGTTTACCTCCTGTTGCTATATCTATTATGCTTGTACCTGTTTGAAGTAAAACACTTCTACTTGCTCTTTCAACTGAATGTTTGGCAACAGCATGGGCAATTTCATGGCCCATTACCGCCGCAAGACCATCTGTATTTTTTGTTACTTCAAGAATTCCTGTATAAACAGCTATTTTACCGCCTGGCATACACCATGCGTTTTTTACTTTTTTATTATCAATTAGAATGTATTCCCAGTCAAACCCGGTAGTAGGATCAATCATATTGTTGTTAATAAAATACTTAGCAATAGAATATTCCATTTTTTTTCCTATTTCTTTAATTTCATTAAGTTTATTTTGATCATCACTTAGTTTTTCTTTTTCTTTAATTTTTTCATAAATTTGGGCAGCTTGCGCATTAAGTTTAGATTCAGGAATTAAAGTTAATTGCTTTCTATCAGTTATCGGAACAGAGCTACAAGATGAAATGCTTATAGATATGCAGCCACATCCCAAAAATTGTAAAAATAACCTTCTATTCATAATTTATATGCTTATCTTATACTCGATTTAATTAAAAAATTTGTTATAAATTAGCAGATTTTATCATGACAAAAAATAAAAAAAAAAAAACCTCATTCATAACCACTTTGAGAAATTATTTTATTGCAGGTATTATTGTGTTAGTTCCACTTGGTTTTACTCTTTATTTAACAATTTTTTTAGTTTCAGTTTCTTCAAACTTAATACCACAAGAAATTAATCCAAATAACTATCTACCTTTCTCAATCCCTGGGCTTGAAATAGCACTTTCCATTATTTTTATAACATTAATTGGAGGTTTATCTCTTTCATTTATTGGAAAAAAAGTTTTACAAATTATAAATGATTTATTAAAAAAAATTCCTTTTTTAAGAACAATTTATTCTGCAATAGGGCAAATGACAGAGTCTTTCGCTAACAAAAAAAATAATAAAAAAAGTGTTGTACTAGTAGAATACCCACGTAAAGGCACATGGGCAGTTGGTTTTGCGACAAAAGAAAATAAAGGTGAAATAAGTAAAAAAACTAATGAAAATTTGATTAATGTATTTGTTCCAACTACTCCCAATCCTACTAGCGGATTTTTATTAATGTTCCCAAAGAATGAAGTAAAATTTCTTGATATGAGTTTCGAAGAAGCTTCAAAGTTTATTGTTTCAGCTGGAACTTCAAACCCCAAAAGTTAAACAATATCATTTAAAATATCTGCACGATCATATAATTTTAATAGAGGTAAATACTTTTTTAAGTTCTGATTTTTTAGTTCAATTCTTTTTACTTCTTTATCAGCAAGAAGAAATAAATCTTCATTTATAATAGGATCAGCTAATCTAAAACTCTGTAGACCACTTTGTTTAAAACCAAGAAGATCTCCATATCCTCTTAATTTCATATCTTCTTCTGATATTTTAAAGCCATCATTTGTACTTTTTAAAATGTTTATTCTTTTTTTAGCATTTTCACTTAAATTTGATTTGATCATCAATATACAAAATGATTCTTTTTCACCACGACCAACTCTGCCTCTTAGCTGGTGTAATTGAGATAGTCCAAATTTATTAGCATTTTCAATTACAATTACATTGGCATTTGGAAAATCAATACCCACTTCTATAACAGTAGTTGAAACTAGGATATCTATTTTCTTATTTAAAAAATCTAACAAGATTTTATTTTTTTCATCTTTTGGCAATGCTCCATGCAAAAGACCAACTTTGTTATTAAAAAATCTTTTTAATTCCTCATATCTTTTAACAGAAGATTTATGATCAATTTTTTTTGACTCTTCTATTAATGGGCATACCCAAAAAACTTGATTTTTTAACAATAGTTGTTTTTTAACAAATTTTATAACTTCATTAATTTTGTTATCTAGTTTACTGTAAGTTTTAACATCCTGTCTATTTTTTGGTTTATTTCTAATTATTGAAGTATCCATATCTCCAAAAATTGTCATAATCATAGTTCTTGGGATCGGCGTTGCCGACATCACTAGTATGTCACAATTATTTCCACCTTTGTCTGATAATCTTTTTCTTTGTCTAACACCGAATTTATGCTGTTCATCGATAATAATTAATCCAAGATTTTTATATTTTATTTTTTCCTGAAAAAGTGAATGTGTTCCTATAATTATATTTGTGATATTATTATTTAAATCATAAATAATTCTATTTCGATCTGACTTTTCAGTTTTACTTGTTAAAATATCAATTTTTATATTTTTATTAAACAATCTTCTCGCTAAATTAAAATGTTGATTTGCTAGTATTTCTGTAGGTGCCATAAAGCAAACTTGAAAGCCACTATTAATTACATTATTTGCTGCTATTAAAGATACTATTGTTTTACCACTTCCAACATCACCCTGTAAAAGTCTGAACATTTTTTTATCAGATTTTAAATCTTTATTAATTTCGTCAATTGCTTTTAATTGATCAAACGTAAGCTTAAACTTAATTTTCTTTTTAATTTTTTGAATAACATCATTGTTAAATTTTTTTTTATTTTTTTTGATTTTTTTAATTGCTGTTCTCACTTTTGAATTTATCAAAAAAGTTGATAAAATTTCATCAAATATAAGCCTGCTTAAAAAGTTGCCATTCTTTTTTAGATTTTTTGGATCATGTAATTGTAAAATAGCTTCTTTCCACGAAATAAAATTAAACTTTCTTAATACTTCTTCATCAAGCCATTCTTCCAAATCGGGTATATTTTTTAAAACATAATTAACTATTTTATTGTATTTTTTTTCTGTAAGTCCTTCTGTTAAACTATAACTTGGAAATATTTTTTTTATTGAATTTGTATCTGATGATAAATGAGTGGGATTTGTAATTTGATATTTATTTTTATAGTAATTGACTTTTCCACTAATTGTTATCCTTGTATTTAAAGGTAATATTTTCTTAATATATCCCTCATAACTATTAAAAAATATACATTCAAGTTTTCCTGTATGATCTTCACATAAAACTTTATTTGGTAAATTTCTTAATCTAGGAAAATAGTATTTTACAACATTAACAGTAACAGTTTGAATTTTATTAACTTGTAATTCATTAATTTTAACTAAATTAGTTCTGTCTGTAAAATTACGGGGTAAACTCCACAGTAAATCAAAAATAGTATTAATATTCTTTTTTTTTAATAATTTTGATGTTTTTATACCAATACCATTAATTTTATTGATATCTGACATTAAGTATTGATAACTATTCATTATTTTATTTATACATGTATGAAAGCAAATAAAGAAGAGCTTAAAAATAAAATTATCTATAGAGCATCTTACAGAGGCTCAAAAGAAATGGATATTTTAATGAGTAATTTTGTGAAATCTTTAATTGACGAATTAGATCTATCAGGCCTGAAAGAACTTAATATTTTAGTTAATAAAGATGATGAATTTTTATTAAATTTAAAAAAAAATTTAACAAATAAAAAAATTATACTTACAGATATAGTTAAAAAATTTCAGAAATTTTGATTATGGCGGAGAGACTGGGATTCGAACCCAGGAAAGAGTTGCCCCTTTGCCGGTTTTCAAGACCGGTGCTTTCAACCGCTCAGCCATCTCTCCGTGAGCAAGGTTTTATAAGTATAAATTAAAATTTCAACTAAAAAACAGAGCTTTTTTTTATAGGTATAAAATATTATTTCAAACAAAAAATAATAGAATTAATCATCAAATTGTTTATTGATATCATGTTTTATGTCTGAATTTAATAAAGGTATCATTTCTTCTTTTTTAGGATCTTTTTGGTGGGGGGTAATAGGTGTTTTGTATTTTAAATATGTTTCTTTTGTTAATCCTATTGAAGTAGTATCTCATAGAGTTTTATGGACAATATTTTTTTTATTTTTTGTTATTATCATAAAAGGAAGATTTAATTTAGTAATAACTATTTCGAAAAATAAATCTAAACTTTTTTTATTATTTTTATCAGGACTTTTAATATTTTTAAATTGGGCAACGTGGATATACGCAATATCAATAAACAAACTTGTTGAAGCAAGCTTTGGTTACTATATTTTCCCGATACTTAGTATATTTTTTGGAAGTGTTTTTTTAGGAGAAAAACTTAATTTTAAAAAAAAAGTTTCAATATCAATAATAATCACATCAATTATTTATATGATTTTTTTTTTAGAAAATTTTCCTTGGATTGGACTGGTGGTTGCTTTTTCCTTTTCATTATACGCAGTTATAAGAAAGTATTTAATGGTTGAAACAGATATAGGATTATTTTTAGAAAGTATTTTTCTTATACCTATAATCATTATAATTTTTTATGAGCTAAATTTGAGTAATGAAATAATGTTTTCTCTTAACAATATAGAATTGTCTATGATATTGATTCTTGCTGGTCCCATGACAGTTATACCATTATTTTTGTTTGTGAAAGGTTCAGAATTATCAGGACTAGGAAATGCAAGTATGATATTTTTTGTAGCACCAACAGGTCAATTTCTTCTTGGTTTATTTTTATATAATGAAGTTTTTAAGTTAAATAAGCTAATTGGTTTTATTTTGATTTGGTTTGCTGTATTAATTTATTTGAGAGATTTGTATGAAAACAATTAAAATTTTAATTTTTATTTTTTTAATTTCTCTTTTTAATACTAATTTTGTTAAAGCTAATGATTTTGATAACTGGTTAAAATCCTTTAACGATCATGCTATAAAAGAAGGTATTTCCATTGAAACTTTGAACAAAACAATGTCAAAAGTAAAGTTCTTACCAAAAGTAATTGAATACGATAGATATCAGCCAGAATTTTATGAAGATACAAAAACATACATTTCAAAAAGAACCTCTCTGAAAAAATTAAAAAAAGGGACCATAATTTATAATGAGAATACATCTTTCATTTTAAACATTGAAAAAAAATATAATGTTGAAAAAGAATTGTTATTATCATTAATGGGCATAGAAACAAATTTTGGTACATATTTAGGTAAAATGGATATTTTGTCTTCTCTAGCAACTCTTAGTTTTGATAAAAGGCGTAGTGAATTTTTCACAAATGAACTAATAATAATTTTAAAATTAATTGATGCTGGCATAGTTGATAGTGAAATTCTTTATGGATCATGGGCGGGTGCTTTTGGAAATTTTCAGTTTATGCCATCAACTATTAATAATTACGCAATAGATTATAATAATGATAATTTTATTGATCTTAAGTCTATTGAAGATTCTTTTGCTTCGGCAGCAAATTATATAAATAAACTTGGTTGGAAAAAGGGTGGCCCATGCTTTATACCAATACAACTTAAAGAAAATACACCGATAAAATTATTAAATACATCTGCAAAAAAAATAAAAAATAAAAAAAAAGTTAAATATTTAAAAAAATATATAATAAACCCAGATAAACTAAACTTAGATGAAAATTTAGTTGCTGGATTAATAACTCCTGATAAAGATATAGTTGAAAACTCTAAATTATTAGAGCCTGCATATTTAACATTTTCTAACTATGAATTAATACTTAAGTGGAACAGATCATTAAGATTTGCTTTGGCTGTTTGTACATTAAAGGATAATTTTAAAAATGAATTATAAAATTTTATTAGTTTTTTTTATATTTTTATACTCTTGCACATCAGTAGGCGTGAATAAAAGTAATAATGTACAAAATATTACAAGTAAATATTCAAATAAAGGTTTTGCTTTAGTATATAAAAATGATTTTAATAAAAAAAAAATAATTTCAAAAAAAATAGACGAAAGATCTTTAATTATATTTCAAAGAAATTTAAAAAAAAATACTGCAGTTAAGATTGTTAATTTGATCAATAATAAATCAATTTTGGCTAAAGTTGGCTCTAAATCGGATTACCCTAAATTTTATAATTCAGTTCTTTCACAAAGAATATCCGATGAACTTGAGTTAGATGAGCATGAACCATACGTCGAGATTACTACAATATCTGATAATTCTACCTTTGTTGTAAAAAAAGCAAAAATGTATGATGAAGAGCGAGAGGTTGCTGATAAAGCACCTGTTGATGGTATCAGTATAAGTGATTTAAGTTTAACGAAAGTTAAGATAAAAAATAAAAATAAAAAAAATAATTTTAAATATATTATAAAAATTGCAGATTTTTATTACAAAAAATCTGCTGTAAATATGCAGCTAAGAATAGAAAATGAGCTTAATCTTCATAATTCAAAGATTAAAGAACTATCTACTACTATTTTTAGAGTCTATTTAGGGCCTTTTAATAATTTAAAATCTTTAAAAAAAGCATTTGATGATATAAATCCACTTAACTTTGAAAATATTGAAATTATTAAAATATGATAAAAAAATTTTTCTCCATAGTCATCTCGTTTTTAATTATTTTTTCATCAAATACTAATTCTGCAGAATTTGATGTAAAAGCCAAAACTGTCATTTTACAAGATTATTTGTCAGGAGAAATATTGTTTAAAAAGGATGAAGATTTATCAATATATCCTGCATCAATGACAAAAATTATGACTGCAATTATTGCTTTTGAGTTTATTAAAAGTGGACAATTAAATTTGGATGATAAATTTGTTATTTCTGAAAATGCGTGGAGATTATCCCAAGCTGGATATTCGTCTATGTTTATAATGGTCGGCGACAGTGTTTCAGTTGAAGATCTTTTGAGAGGTATAATAGTTGCATCAGGAAACGATGCTTGTGTTGCTTTAGCTGAAGGAATAGCTGGTACAGAAGAAGAATTTGCAATTATTATGACATCAAAAGCAAAAGAATTAGGAATGGAAAATACAAATTTTACTAATTCGTCAGGATTAAATGATCCTGATAATTATTCAACAGTTAAAGATATTTTAATTATGTCAAGGTATTTAATACAAAAATACCCTGACTTTTATGAATACTTCAAAGAAACAGAATTTACTTGGGATAGAACAGGTGGCGATCCAATAACTCAAGGAAATAGAAATCCTTTGTTATATAAAAATTTTGGTGCTGATGGTATTAAAACTGGATATCTTGCTTTAGAAAAATATTCGTTAGCTTCATCAATAGTTAGAAATGAAAGAAGATTAATAGCTGTAGGCAGTGGATTTCAAACTAAAACTTCAAGATCTAAAGAGTCACAAAAACTACTTACCTGGGGCTTAACAAATTTTGATACTATAGAAATTGCAAAAAAAGGTAAAAAATTTTCTGAAGTTGATGTATGGCTTGGTCAAAAAGATAAGGTTGATGTTTATACAGAAACAAATATTTATAAAACGATTAAAAAAGCTCGACTTAAAAATCTAAAATCAAAAATTATATATACAGGTCCTGTAGAAGCACCAATTCAAAAGGATGAAATAATTGCAAAATTAGTTATATCATATGAGGATACGATTTTGTCAGAACATAACCTGTTAGCTGCAGAAAATATTAAAAAAAGAAATATTATTTCCAGAATTTTTAAATCAATAAATTATTTAATCTGGGGTGATGTATAAATATCCATTAATAGTTTTTGAAGGAATAGAAGGTTCTGGAAAAAGTTATCATATTAATAATTTGTGTAAATATTTAAAAAAAAAGAATATTAAATATATAAAGTTTAGAGAACCTGGCGGGTCAAAAAGTTCAGAAAAAATAAGAAAATTAATTTTAAACAAAAAGTCAAAATTTTACAACCTAACAGATCTATTACTCTACATGGCTGCTCGAAATGAAAACTTAAATAATATTCTTAAAAAATACTATAATAAAAGAGTTATTTTAATAGACAGATTTACTGACTCAACTTTAGCTTATCAACATTACGGTATGGGTATAGATAAAAATTTAATAAACTATTTAAATAAAATTATTTTAAAAAAAATAAAGCCGTCTTTTACTTTCTTAAATGTTGTTAATATGAAAAATCTAAAATTAAGAGTAAATAAAAGACCAAAAAATCGTTATGATACTTTCAATCATACATTCTACACAAAAGTACAAAAAGGATTTATTAAAATGTCAAAAAATCAAAGAAAATATATGATAATAGATACCAATAAAAATATTAATGAAAATAAAAAAAAAATTATAGAAAAAATTAACTTTCTACTATCTTTATGAATGTGATGATTAATAATAATTTAAGATTAATTGGTTATGACAAAACTTTTTTGTTTTTAAAAAACTTACATGATCAAAATAATTTACCAAATAAAATGATTTTTTCTGGAAACAAAGGTATTGGAAAATCAACTCTTGCATATCACGTTATTAACTATATTTTTTCACAAAAAGAAGATTATATATACAATTGTGAAAAAAATTTAATTTTAGAAAATAATAAATCTTTTAACTTAGTTAATAAAAATTGTCATCCAAATTTTTTTTTAATAACTAATGAAGATGATAAATTAAATATACAAATTTCTAAAATAAGAGAAATGATTGACTTCACAAATAAATCAACTTTTAACAATGATTATAAAATAATTTTAATTGATAACATTGAATATTTAAATAAAAGTTCAATTAATGCTTTACTAAAGGTTATTGAAGAACCCAATGATAAAATATATTTTTTTTTAATCCATAATAATAACCTCAAGATACTTGATACTTTAAGATCGAGATGTACTAAATTCAATTTATATTTAAAAAATGAAGATAAGTACCAAATAATTAATAGTATTTTGAATAATAATTTCTATAAAGAATTAAATAACGATTTTATAAATGAGTATAACACACCAGGAAATATTATTTCTTTGCATAACTTTTTCAGTCTCAATAATATTGAAAACTCAATTTCTATAGAGGAATTACTGAAACTAATTATAATTAAATCTTTATATAAAAAAGACTTATATTTAAAAAAAAACCTAAATTATTTAATTGAACTTTTTTTTATAAAAAAAATTAATGAAATCACAATAAAGTCTAAAATGTATTTTCATTATAAATATTTTTTATCTAAAATACATAATTGTTATAAATATAACCTTGATATGGAAAGTATTTTGATTGAATTTAATAGAAAAATCTTAAATGGATAATAATTTTTATATTACAACACCAATTTATTATCCATCAGCAAAACCTCATATGGGTCATGCATATTCTAGTATATTGGCTGATTTTTTTGCAAGATTTAAACGAATTCAAGGTTTTAAAGTTTACTTTTTAACAGGTACTGACGAACATGGTCAAAAGATTCAAAGAGCTGCTGAAAAAAAAGGTATGGAACCAAAAAAATTTTGTGATGAAATTTCAAAAACTTTTTTTGACTTATCTAAAACACTAAATCTATCTAATAATGATTTTATAAGGACTACTGAGGAACGACACAAAAAGTCTGTTGAGCACTTATGGAAAATCTTGGAAAAAAAAAATGAAATTTATTTATCTAAATATTCTGGTTGGTATTCTGTTTCAGATGAAGCTTTTTACTCAGAAGATGAAATAGAAATCAAAGATACCAAAAAAATTTCTAAAATATCAGGATCCCAAGTAGAGTGGGTTGAAGAAGAATCTTTCTTTTTTAAGCTTTCTAAATGGCAAGAACCATTATTAAAATTTTATAGTGAAAATCCAAATTTCATTTTGCCTGAGTCTAGAAAGAATGAAGTTATTAGTTTTGTTAAAGGAGGTTTAAAAGATTTATCAGTTAGTAGAAAATCTTTTTCGTGGGGAATAAAAGTTCCATCAAATAAAGATCATGTGATTTATGTTTGGCTAGATGCACTTACCAATTATATTAGTGCATTAAATTATCCAATAACAGACGATAATTTATATAAAAGTTTTTGGCCAGCTTCATTACACTTAATAGGTAAAGATATATTAAGATTTCATGCTGTTTATTGGCCTGCATTTTTACTTGCTGCAAATATAACACCGCCTAAAAGAGTTTATGGTCACGGCTGGATACTTTCAGGAGAAGAAAAAATGTCAAAATCTAAAGGAAACATTTTAGATCCACTTGAAATTATACAAAATTATGGAATAGACCCTTTAAGGTATTATTTAATTAAGGAAGTATCATTTGGTAATGATGGAAATATATCAAAAGATAAATTAGAAAATTGTATCAACAGTGATTTAGCAAATAATTACGGTAACCTTTGTCAAAGAGTTATTTCATTTATAGAAAAAAATCTAAGTTTAGAAATGCCAAAAAACTACAAATTTAATAATGAGGATACAAAAACCTTAAAAGTTTATGAAAATAATTTTAATAATTTAGTTAATTCTATTGATATACAAAATATAAATTTTTATGTTAATTTTATTCAAGACCAACTTTTTTCTGCGAATAAGTATTTTAACGATCAGGAACCTTGGAAAAAGAAGGAAGATACAGATAGATTAAATACAATATTATATGTTTCATTAGAATTAATAAGAAAAATCTCAATTATGCTTTATCCAATAATACCTGATACATCTTTAAAAGTTTTAAAAATATTTAATATAGAAGAAAAAAATATTGATTTTAATTCAATTAAAGTTCATGAAAGTTTAAAAAATATAAAAAAATTGACTAAAATTTCTATATTATTTAAAAAAATAGAAAAAAATGATTGATTCACACTGTCATTTAGATCATGAGCCAATGTTTACAGATCTTAAAAATGTACTTTTAAGATCTAAAAGTAATGGTGTAGAAAAAATATTAACTATTTGCACCACAATTAATAGTTTTGAAAAAATTATCAAAATTGTAAGTTTTGATGAAATGATATATGGGACTTTTGGAATTCATCCACATGAAACATCAACAAATTTAGTTACAAAAACTGAAATTGTTGAAAACGTAAAAAATAATAAAAAAATTATAGCAATTGGAGAAAGCGGTTTAGATTTTTATTATAATCATAGTGATAGAAATAAACAAATAACAAGCTTTAAAACCCATATTGAGGCAGCCATTGATTTAAATATTCCAATTATTGTTCATTCTAGGAATGCAGAAAAAGAAACTTATGAAATATTAAATGAATATAAAAAGTTCAATACAAAAATTCTTATGCATTGTTTTACTGGATCAAGCGAATTTGCAGAAAAACTTCTCGCTCTTAATTCTTATTTTTCCGCTAGTGGTATAATCACATTTAAAAATAGTGGTAATTTGAGAGATACTTTTAAAATCATTCCTAATGAAAAATTACTAATAGAAACTGATAGTCCATACCTTGCTCCAGTTCCGTTAAGAGGAAATAAAAATGAACCAAGTTTTATTAAATATACATTAGAAAAATTGGCAGAAATTAAAAATGTGGATGTTAAAATTCTGAATGAAGTTACAACAAAAAATTTTAATCAACTATTTAATAATACTTAATTATGAGATTGAATTTTACGATATTAGGTTGTGGCAGTTCAATGGGTGTACCAAGAACGGATGGCTTTTTTGGTAATTGTAACCCTAATGAAAGAAAAAATTATAGAACCCGTTGTAGTGTTGCTTTAAGATCTAATGGAGCTACAACTTTAATTGACACATCGCCAGATTTAAGGTCTCAATTATTAAAGAACAAAATTAAAAATATAAATAGAGTAATTTATTCTCACGCTCATGCAGATCAAACACATGGCATTAATGATTTAAGAGTTTTTTTTTTAAAAAATAAAAAAAAAATTCCTGTATATGCGGACCAAGATACAAAAAATTACTTAATAAAAAATTTTAAGTATTGTTTTATAAAAACTCCTTCCTATCCTCCTATTTTAAAAATGCATAACCTTAAGAAAACCAATACTTTTAATGACGGATTTTCGAGTTTAAAAATTAGAGCAATTAAAGTTAAACATGGTAAAATAGATTGTTCTGCATTTGTAATTAATAACAAATGCGCTTATCTAAGCGATGCTAATTATATATACGAAAAAGATATAAAATATTTTAAGAATCTAAAATATCTAGTTATTGATTGCTTACGATATAAAGAGCATCCGTCACATTTTAATCTTGACCAATCTTTAAAGATTATAAAAGTATTAAAACCAAAAAAATCTATACTTACAAATTTACATTCGGATCTTGATTATAATGAACTTAAAAAAAAACTACCAAAAAATGTAACTCCTGCATATGATGGTATGAATTTTTACTTATAGTATATTTTCTAATTCACTTATAATTCTTTTTGATAATGGGTTGGTAAATGAAGCAAAGGTATTTATAATAATTCCATTTTTATCAATCAATATTTTATGAAAATTCCACTTAGGTACAGCACTATTTCCGTAGGTTGTTTTGGCCCATTTATAAATATCGTGAGCATTATCACCTTTTACATAATACTTTATAGTCATCGGGAAAGTTATTTTAAAGTTTACTTCACAAAATTTTTTTATTTGTTCATTATTTCCTGGTTCTTGACCTCCAAATTGATTTGAAGGAACTCCAATTACAATTAGATTTCTATCTTTGTATTTATCCCAAAGATCTTGTAAATCATCATACTGTTTTGTGAATCCACAGTTGCTTGCGACGTTAACCAATAAAACAGCATTACCTTTATATTTTTCTAAATTGATTTTTTCACCATTTATAGATGTAATTTCAAAATCATAAAAACTTTTGTTTTCCATAGTATTTGCTATTTTAGTTAAAGTAAAAAAATTTAAAATTATAATTAAAACAATTATAAAAATTTTATTTTTTTTCATTTTTAGGTGTACTTAATATCAAAAAGTATCCAAGTAATGTGGATAAAAGTGACCCAGACAAAACTCCCAGTTTGACTCCGTCAATATATTGAATATTTTCGGCAAAAGCTAAATTTCCAACGAATAAACTCATTGTAAAACCTATTCCTGTTAGAACTCCAACACCATATAGTTTAACCCATCCAGAATTTCTTGGCATTTCTGCGAAGCCAAATTTTATCGATATATATGAAAATACGAAAACACCTAACTGTTTTCCTACAAAGAGACCTAACAATATACCCAAAGGAACAGGTTGAAGGAGTGATGAAAAAGATATTCCATCTAATGAAACTCCAGCATTAGCAAATGCAAATAAAGGCATTATACCAAAAGCCACATACGGACTTATTGCATGTTCAATTTTTATTAGTAAAGAAAAGTCTTTATTTTTTTTTCTATGTGGAATTGTACAAGCTAGTAAAACACCAGCTATTGTTGCATGAATACCTGATTCATGTGTAAAATGCCAAAGCAAAATTCCAATTATTAAGTAAGGTAAAAATTTTTTTATTCCAAATCTGTTTAAAACTAATAGCACAATAAACGAGAAGAGCATCATTGATAAATTAAATATACTTAGGTCTCCAGAGTAAAAAAACGCAATTATTACTATTGCTCCAAGATCATCAATAATAGCTAATGCTGTTAAAAATACTTTTAATGAAACAGGGACTCTAGAACCCAACAAAGACAAAACACCAAGTGAGAAGGCAATATCTGTAGCTGAAGGTATTGCCCATCCATTTAATGTTTCTATATCACCAAAATTTATATAAACATAAATTAATGCTGGTACAAGCATACCGCCTACAGCAGCTATTATTGGTAATATTGCTTGCTTTAAATTAGATAACTCCCCTTGAATAAATTCCCTTTTTATTTCAAGTGTAACGAAGAAAAAAAATATCGCCATTAATGCATCATTAATCCAGTGTAAAACTGACAATTTGAGACCAAAATCTTTGAATCCAAAAAAGATATATTTTTCTAATGTGGAAAAATAAAATGGTGCTAAATATGAATTACTTATTATAAGGGCAGCTATTGCACTAATAAGTAATACTAGACCGCTTGCAGCTTCAAGTTTGAAAAACCATCTGAATGGTGATGAAAGATAATTTATCATATTTTATTTAAATAAATCTAATATAAAAAGTTTTACATCTTGCAAAGATTGATAAAGGTTATCTAATAAAACTTCTATATTTGGGATAAAAATTTTTAATTGTAATTTAAATGTATCTATCAATATAACTAAGGCTACTATTGAAATTATTAATACTAGAAATAACTTAAAATAATTATTTTTATTTTTTTTTACTGATTTTATTGATTTTTTAGTAGAAACATTTTTAATTATTTCTTCTGCAACTTCATTATTTTTACTATCAATTATTGTTTTTTTATCAATTTTTTCTGATGTTAACACTTCTTCATTAACAATTTTATTTTCCGGAACATTAATTTTAAAAAACCATTGTCGATCACAACTTCCACATTGTAGCATTCTACCTTCTGAAGGTATTAATTTTTGATCAATTTCAAATTTTTTTTCTCCACATGGACAAGTAATTATCATGATTTCTTATATATCAGATTTTTATTAAATTTCTTCATTTTTGGTAATATTTATACTTTGAAATTAGCATTAACTACTGTATTAGTAACCCATTCGGGGCGTAGCGCAGCCTGGTAGCGCATCTGGTTTGGGACCAGAGGGTCGCAGGTTCAAATCCTGCCGCCCCGACCATTTATGAGAAAAGCAAAAATTTATAAACCTTCAAAATCTGCTATGCAGTCTGGTATGAAAAAATTTGATAAATGGATAATTGAATTTATATCAAAAAATACTTCTATTAATCCTTTAATGGGCTGGGAGAGTTCAGATGATACTCTAAGTGAATTAAGATTAGAATTTGAATCTAAAGATCTTGCAATATCATACGCAAAAAAGAATAAAATTGATTTTGAATTAATAGAACCAAAAAATAGAAAGTTAAATAAAAAGTCTTACGCTGATAACTTTACTAAATAATGTTTAAATTTTTTAATTCAAAAAAATGGTTTTTGTGGGCTTGGATTGGCTCATTTATTATTCTTTCATCACTTTGGGTTCAAGTTGTAATAGATGTGAAAATAAATGAATGGTTCGGTGTGTTTTATGATATGATTCAGAAGGCGCTTGCAGAGCCAAACGCTGTTTCAATTGATGAATATTTTGCAAGTTTGTTTTCATTTATTACATTGGCAGGTATGTATATTGCTGTTTATGTAGCAATTAGTTTCTTTACAGCACATTTTTTATTTAGATGGAGAACATCAATGGTTGAATGGTATCACTCTGTTTATGACAAAGCTCGAAAAATAGAAGGTGCATCACAAAGAGTTCAGGAAGATACAATTAAATTTACAAGAATAATGGAAGGATTAGGTACTAGTTTAATAGAATCTATAATGATTTTAATCCAATTTACTCCTATATTATTTGGCTTAAGTTTTGGCATTCCTATATTCTTTTTTGGTGAATGGGAATACGGTTTAATAGTAGGTGCCTTTATTTGGACTATTGGTGGAACTGTTTTTTTAATTGTACTTGGCTTAATATTAAGACTTGTTGGTGTTGAATATGATTTACAAAAGCAAGAAGCTGCTTATAGAAAAATCCTTGTAATTGCAGAAGACAATGAAACTGTAAGGCCAAAAAGAATTGATGAATTGTTTGATGATGTACGTAAAATTCATTATTTAAGTTATTTAAGATATCTATATTTTAATATTGGGCGAATTGCATACTTACAAGCAAATGTTTTATCTGCGTACGTTTTTTTAGCTCCAGCAATTGTAGCGGGTGTAGTTACGCTAGGGGTTATGCAACAAATTATAAGGGCATTTGGGAGGGTTGAAGGATCTATGCAATATTTACTAAAATCTTGGCCAACTATTATAGAGCTTGCAAGTGTGTATAAACGTTTAAGAGAATTTGAAAATAAATTAAAAACATCCCAAGAAGATGTAACTATTGAATCAAAATAGTTTATGGTATTTAAAAAAGATTTTTTAGAAAAAATAATTAATATTACATCAAATGCAGCAATTGCATGTTATCCATATTTAGGAAAAAAAGATAAAGTATTAGTAGACAAAACTGCTACAGATGTAATGAGAAAAAATCTTAATCAACTAAATATAGATGGAAAAGTTGTTATAGGTGAGGGTGAGCTAGATGAGGCTCCAATGTTATATATAGATGAAAAATTAGGCACAGGTGAAGGGCCTAGTATTGATATAGCAGTAGATCCGCTTGAGGGAACGAATTTTGCAGCAAATAATTTACCTGGAGCACTTTCGGTTCTAGCTATAAGTGCTAAAGGAAATTTGTTTAACGCACCTGAAACTTATATGGATAAATTGGCTGTTGGTAACGATGTTCCTTTTGACGCTACAGATTTAGATTTTCCGATAGAGAAAAATATTAAAAATATTGCTGATTGTAAAAATAAAGATTTAAATGAAATTACAGCTTGTATTCTTGAAAGACCTAGGCACAGCGAAATAATTGAAAAATTAAAAAAATTAAATGTTAAATTAAAGTTGATATCTGATGGAGATGTAGCTGGTGCTTTATTGGTTACTGATAAGAAACATGATATTGACATATTTTTAGGAATAGGAGGTGGTCCTGAGGGCGTTTTGGCTGCAACTGCATTGGATGCATTTAATTGTAAATTCCAAGGTAGATTTTTATTTAAAACTGATGAGGATATTAAAAGAGCAAATAATATGGGTATTAAGGATTTAAATAAAAAATATGATTTAAATGAAATAGTAAAAGGAGATTCAATTTTTTGCGCTACTGGAGTTACACCGAGTGAACTTGTTGATGGTGTTAAACTTGAAAATGGAAAATTTATAACCGAAACATTGGTAACTCATAAAAATTCTATGATTGATATTGTAAAAAAAGAGGTAGCAATTACTTGATTAATTCAATTATTTACAATAAAAGATCCAAATTCGGTCCCTTCGTCTATCGGTTAGGACACGTGGTTTTCATCCTCGAAAGAGGGGTTCGATTCCCCTAGGGACCGCCACAAATGACTTTTTACGTGTATTTAATAGTAACTAAAGTCAAAAATAAGACAATATCCTATGTTGGATATACAAATAATTTAAATAAAAGATTAACGTTACACAATAGTAATAAAGGAGCAAAATTTACTAAAGGAAAAAAATGGAAGTTAGTCTATTATGAAAAATATGATTCCAAAAATGAAGCTATGAAAGAGGAATATTACTTAAAAAAAAATTA
>CACEHK010000012.1 GCA_902559305.1 uncultured Pelagibacteraceae bacterium
TAAAGACTGGCGTTTATCTCAATCTGAGGCTATAACACGCGTCCGAAGACCAGATTTATGGCAAAAATATAAAAAGAATTAATTTGATAAATTTAAACATGAAAACAATAGAAGAAATCAACATTGCAAATGTAAAAAGAATTTCTGCAGAAAAAAAACTTCCAGACTTTTTCCCTGGTGATATAATTAAAGTAGGCGTAAAGATTACTGAAGGAAAAAGAGATAGAATTCAATATTTTGAAGGCGTTTGCATCGCTAAAAAAAATAGAGATTTAAATTCATCATTTACGGTAAGAAAAATATCTTTTGGAGAGGGGGTTGAAAGAACTTTTTCTTTATTCAGTCCAATTGTAGATTCAATAAAGGTCATTAGATCAGGAAAAGTAAGAAGAGCTAAACTTTACTATTTAAGAGATAGAACAGGTAAATCAGCTAGAATTACAGAAAAAATAAAAAAGAAAATAGGTATTGATGTTGAATCAAAACCTGAAGAAGTTACTGAAGAAAATTTAGCACCAGTAGTTAAAGAAAAAATAGCTGATAAATCGGAAACTTCAGACGATAAATTAGAAGCTTCTAAAACTGAAGCAAAAAAAGAAGAGAATAAAAAAGATACTCCTAAAGAGAAAAAATAGTTTTTTTCTAAATGTCACATACAATTTACGATAAAATTTGGAATGAACATCTTGTGCACGAACAAGAAGACGGCACATCTTTACTTTTTGTTGATAGACATTTAATTCATGAGGTTACTAGTCCACAAGCATTTGAGGGTTTGAGAAATTCTAACAGAAATGTTAGACAGCCTAAACTAACTTTGGCAGTAGCAGATCATAACGTCCCAACAACAGATAGATCCAAAGGAATTTTTGATAAGGAGTCTAAAATTCAAGTAGATACGTTAGACGCGAATTGCAAAGAATTTGGAATTAAAATTTTTGGAATGAATGATAAAAGACAAGGAATAGTCCATATTATTGGTCCAGAGCAAGGCTTTACTCAACCCGGAACAATTATTGTATGTGGAGATAGCCATACAGCAACCCATGGAGCTTTTGGTGCATTAGCATTTGGCATTGGAACTTCCGAAGTAGAACATGTGTTAGCTACTCAAACTTTAGTACAAAAAAAATCCAAAAACTTTCGAATTAATGTAAATGGAAAATTACCAGTTGGTGTAACAGCAAAAGATGTAATTTTACAAATAATAGGAAAAATTGGAACAGCTGGTGGAACTGGTTATGTAATTGAATATGCTGGTAATTTAATTTCATCTCTGAGTGTAGAAAACAGAATGACCATTTGTAATATGACTATTGAAGGAGGGGCAAGAGCAGGTTTAATTCAACCTGATCAAAAAGTTTTTGATTATTTAAAAGACAAACCAATGTCGCCCAAAAATGATAACTGGGAAAAAGCTTTAGAATATTGGACTAATCTTAAATCAGATGAAGGAGCACATTTTGATAAAGAAATAAATTTAGATGGAAAAGATATCAAACCAATGGTTACTTGGGGGACTTCACCTCAAGATGTAGTTACAATTGATGGAAAAGTTCCAAATCCAAAAAATGAAACTGATCCAGATAAAAAAAACTCAATAGAAAGATCACTAAAATATATGGGTTTAAATTCTGATATTCCAGTTCAAGATATTAAAATTGATAAAGTATTTATTGGTAGCTGCACAAATGGTAGGATTGAAGATTTAAGAGAAGCAGCAAAAATATTAAAAGATAAAAAAATTGCAAAACATGTTAATGCAATGGTAGTTCCAGGCTCTGGGCTAGTTAAAGAAAAAGCAGAACAAGAAGGTTTAGACAAAATTTTTATTAACTCAGGTTTTGAGTGGAGAGAACCGGGATGTTCTATGTGTTTGGCAATGAATGCTGATAAACTAAAGCCAGGTGAAAGATGTGCGTCCACTTCAAACAGAAATTTTGAAGGTAGACAAGGAAGAGGTGGAAGAACACATTTAGTTAGTCCAGGCATGGCAGCAGCAGCTGCGATTTCTGGAAATTTAGACGATGTTAGAAAGTATCAAAATTAATGCAAAAATTTAATAAACTTAAAAGTATTCCTGCTTATCTACCTATAGTTAATGTTGATACAGATATGATAATTCCTAAACAATTTTTAAAAACAATTAAAAGAACTGGCCTAGGAAAAAATCTATTTTTTGAAATGAGATATGATGATCAGGGAAATGAAATAAAAGATTTTATTTTAAATAAAGAACCATTTAAAGATTCTAAAATTTTAATTGCTGGGAAAAATTTTGGCTGTGGCTCTTCTAGAGAACACGCACCTTGGGCTCTACTTGATTTTGGTATTACATGTGTGATTAGCTCAAGTTATGCAGATATTTTTTATAATAACTGTTTTAAAAATGGAATATTACCCATTAAAATTGATGAGGAAAAAATTAAGCAACTTTCTGAATATTCTCTAAGAAAAGAAGAGATCAAAATTGATTTAAATGATCAAAAAATTATTTTTGGAAATAATGAGATTAATTTCGACCTAGACCAATTTAAAAAAAAATGTTTACTTGAAGGATTAGATGATATTGCGTTATCTTTAGAAAAATCAGAAAAAATTATATCATTTGAAAAAAAATTAGAAAAATCAAAACCATGGATATTTAATGATTAAAGTAAAAAAAAGAAAATTTTTATTGTTACCTGGTGATGGAATAGGACCAGAAGTTGTTGGTGAGGTAAAGAAAATTATTCACTGGTTTAATAAAAATAAATCATTAGATTTTGAAATAGATGAAGGTTTAGCTGGAGGAGTTTCATATGATAAACACGGAACACCTATAACTGATGAAGTTTTCTATAAAGCATTAGAATGTGAAGCTGTAATTTTAGGTGCAGTAGGAGGTCCTAAATGGGATCATGTAGAGTTTTCAAAAAAACCTGAGAGAGCTTTATTAAAACTAAGAAAAGAACTTAAACTTTTTGCAAATTTAAGGCCCGCAATATGTTTTAAACAATTAGTGGATGCCTCAACTCTTAAACCAGAAATTGTTTCAGGATTAGATATTATGATTGTTAGAGAGCTTACAGGCGGAATTTATTTTGGAGAGCCCAGAGGAATAAAACCGATTGATAATGGTGAGAGAAAAGGAATTAATACACATACTTATACTACGAGTGAAATCCAAAGGGTCTCAAGAGTTGCTTTTGATTTAGCTAAAAAAAGAAAAAATAAAGTAACATCATGTGAAAAATCAAATGTTATGGAAGCCGGCTTATTATGGAGAGAAGAAGTTCAACAATTGCATGATAAAGAATACAAAGATGTTGAATTAAATCATATGCTTGCAGATAATTGTGCTATGCAATTACTTAGGAATCCAAAACAATTTGATGTAATTGTAACAGATAATTTATTTGGAGATATGTTATCTGATCAGGCATCGATGTTAACTGGCTCCCTAGGATTGTTGCCCTCAGCATCATTAGGAGCAAAAAATAAAGATGGAAAAGTAAGAGCAATGTATGAACCAATTCATGGATCAGCCCCAGATATAGCTGGTAAAGGTATTGCTAACCCTATAGCAACAATATTAAGTTTCGCCATGGCATTAAGATACTCCTTAGACCTAGACAAAGAAGCGGACAATATAGAAAATGCAGTTCAAGATGTGCTTAATGATGGCCTTAGAACGAAGGATATAGCCGAAAAAGATAAAAAAGAAGTATCTACCAAAGAAATGGGAGATGCGGTTATTTCAAAATTGAAATAAATATATAATTCAAATAAAATAAAACTATGCCAACATACAATGCTCCAGTAGAAGATATGCTTTTTCTTTTTGATAAGCTCAGAGACAATAAAAACTACCAAGAGATTGATAGGTACAAAGAAGTAACTACCGATCTTGTAAAAAATATATTAGAAGAAGCGGCTAAGATAAATGAAAATTTAATCCTTCCACTTGCAAAAACTGGTGATGAAAGTCCTACAGTTTTAGAGAATGGAATAGTAAGAACTCCACCTGGATATAAAGAAGCTTATAAAAAATTTATTGATGATGGATGGACGTCATTATCTTGTGATCCAAAGTATGGTGGACAAGGTATGCCAAGAACTGTAAGTGCATTTTTTGATGAAATGATATCATCTTCAAGTCTCGCTTTTAAATTGTATAGCGAATTAACTTTGGGTGCTTATAACTGTATTCATCATCACGCTACTGAGGAAATAAAAGACAAGTACCTCCCAAAAATGGTTGATGGGAAATGGAGCGGAACTATGTGCTTAACCGAACCAGTATGCGGAACAGATCTTGGACTACTTAAAACAAAAGCTAAAGAACAACCCGATGGAACCTATAAAATAACAGGGCAAAAAATGTTTATTACATCAGGTGATCATGATTTAACAGAAAATATTATTCATTTAGTAATTGCTAGGGCAACGGATTCACCCGCAGGAACAAAAGGAATAAGTCTATTTTTAGTTCCAAAATTTATTGTTAAAGAAGATGGAACAATTGGACCTAGAAATGGAATATCAACAGGCTCTATAGAAACAAAAATGGGCATTAAAGGTTCAGCTACTTGTGTGCTTAATTTTGATGAAGCTACGGGTTATATGATTGGACCAAAAAATAAAGGATTAAGTCAAATGTTTACAATGATGAATTTAGAGAGAATTGTTGTAGGAATACAAGGTTTAGGATTATCGGAAATTGCTTACCAAAATTCATTAAGCTATGCAAAGGAAAGGAAGCAAGGAAAAAGTAATAAAAATAATTCTCAAAACGGATCAGCAGATTTTATTATTGAGCATGCAGACATTAGAAAATCTTTATTAACCATGAAGTCAATTATTGAAGGTGAGAGGGCTTTATGTTTCTGGTTATCACAACAAACTGAGGTAAGTTTGTATCATAAAGATCCAAAAATTAAGCAAGATGCAATCGATCTAGTATCATTGATGACGCCAGTTGTTAAATCTTTATTTTCAGATATGGGAATGGAAATAACAAGTGATGCTATGCAAATTTATGGTGGATACGGATATACAAAGGATCAAGGAATTGAACAATTATATAGAGATAATAGAATCACTCCTATTTATGAAGGAACGAATTCTATCCAAGCAATTGATCTAGTTTTTAGAAAATTAGTAAATAAGAACGGAGATATAATAGAAAAATATATTAATACGATCATGAGCGATTTAAATGATAATGATAAAAATTTAAAACCATTTGTAGAAAAGTTTAAAATATATATAGAAAAATTAAATGCCTTTTCAAAATGGATGAAAGAAAAGATACAAAATTCAAAAGATGACGCAAATGCTGCTGCAAACGACTATTTAAGAGTTCTAGGATATGTTGCAGTTGGTTATTCTTGGCTAAAGGTATTAGAAGTAAGCTATAAAGATTATTCAAATAACAAAGGTTTTTATGAGGATAAAATACAAACTGCTAATTTTTATTTCAATAGAGTTTTGCCAAGAGTAGAAAGTCATTATT
Organism: uncultured Pelagibacteraceae bacterium; assembly: GCA_902559305.1. GTDB lineage: Bacteria > Pseudomonadota > Alphaproteobacteria > Pelagibacterales > Pelagibacteraceae > Pelagibacter. The sequence continues at coordinate 5,498 of CACEHK010000012.1, forward strand.
TATCTGCAACCACTGGAAGTAAGTATATAATGGATTTTAAATTTAACTAATCATGAATCATTACGAAACAAATTTAGATAAAAATAATGCAAATTTTGTTCCATTAACACCTTTAAGTTTTTTAGAAAGAGCAAAAGATATTTATCCAAACTATGAAGCTTTGGTTTATGAAAATAAAAGCTACACATGGAGCGAAGTTTATAAAAGATGTACAAAATTTGCTAGCGCTCTAGAAAAAATTGGTATTGGTGAAGGAGATACAGTTTCTGTAATGGCATTTAATACACCCGAAATTTTTGAAGCACATTATTCAGTTCCTATGACAGGAGCAATTTTAAATACAATTAATACTAGGTTAGATGCAAAAACAGTTGCATACATTTTAGATCATAGTGAGGCAAAAGTATTAATTGTTGATAGACAACTTCACTCGATCATTGAAAAGGCATTAAATCAAATTAAAACAAAGCCATTAATAATAGACATTCAGGATGACTTTGCAGATCAATCTTTATTAAAAAAAATTGGCGATAAAGAATATGAAGATTTTTTAAACACAGGAGATGAAAATTACATTTGGAAGAGGCCAAAAGATGAATGGAAATCACTTTCTTTAAGTTATACCTCTGGAACTACTGGAAATCCTAAAGGAGTTGTTTATCATCATAGAGGTGCATACTTAATGTCTACTGGTAGTGCAGTAGCATGGAATATGCCAAACAGACTAAATTTTTTAACAGTAGTACCAATGTTTCATTGTAATGGTTGGTGTTATCCATGGACGATTCCAATGTTAAATGGAAAAACAATTTGTTTAAGAGCTATAGATATAAAAAAAATATTCGAGTTAATAGAAAAACATAAAGTTACCCATTTTGGCGGGGCACCAATTGTTTTAAATATGATAACAGGAGCAGCAGAATCTGATAGAAAAAAATTAAATCATAAAGTTTATGTGCTTACAGCTGGGGCACCACCTCCAAGTATAATATTCAAAAAAATGGAAGCCCTAGGCTTTGAAGTAATGCATGTTTATGGACTTACAGAAACATATGGACATATTTTGCAATGTGCATGGAACAAAGATTGGAATTCTTATGACGAAGATAAAAAAAATGAAATTAAAGCAAGACAAGGAGTAAGGTATCCAAACACAGAGGATGCTATGGTTATGGATCCAGAAACAATGAAGCCAGTGCCTAATGATGGTAAAACAATTGGTGAAATTATGATTAGAGGAAATATCGTAATGAAGGGTTATTTTAAGGACAAGGAAGCTACAGAAAAAGCCATGTCTCACGGATGGTTTCATTCAGGTGATTTGGCAGTAACAAATCCAGATGGATATATAAAAATAAAAGATAGGTCAAAAGATATAATAATATCAGGAGGAGAAAATATCTCTTCAATTGAAATTGAAAATACGCTTGCAAAACATCCAAGTGTTTCAATTGCAGCAGTTGTTGCAAAACCTGATGAAAAATGGGGAGAGGTTCCGTGTGCATTTATTGAAAAAGTTAAAGATAAAGAAATTACTGAAAAAGAATTAATAGATTTTTGCAAAGAAACTTTAGCAGGTTTTAAAGTGCCAAAAAAAATTGAGTTTTGTGAACTACCAAAAACATCTACAGGAAAAATTCAAAAATTTGAGTTAAGAAAAAAGGCTAAAGAATAATAATTATAATATCATGAAAACTTATTCTATAGCCAGATCACGAAGAATTAGAAGTACTCCTTATACATCAAGAATTGAAAAACAAGGTGTAACTGCCTATACAACTTATAACCATATGCTTCTGCCAGCAGCATTTGGATCTTTGGAAGACGCATACCATCATTTAAAAGAAAATGTACAAGTTTGGGACGTTGCTGGAGAAAGACAAGTTGAAATTTCTGGGAAAGATTCTGGAAAATTAGTACAGTTAATGACCTGCAGAGATTTATCAAAATCTAAAGTGGGAAGATGTTATTATTGTCCAATTATAGATGATAAGGCAGGCTTGATAAATGATCCAGTAATTTTAAAGCTTGGAGAGGAAAGATGGTGGATTTCTATTGCAGATTCAGATGTAATTTTGTTTGCAAAAGGATTGGCAATTGGAAACAAATTTGATGTTAAAATATTTGAACCAAATGTTGATATATTAGCAGTACAAGGACCAAAATCATTCAAGCTTATGGAAAAAATATTTGGAAAAAAAATTATGGAAATGAAATTTTTTGGTTTTGATTATTTTGAATTTTCTGGAGCGAAACACTTAATTGCTAGATCAGGATGGTCAAAACAAGGTGGTTATGAGATTTATGTCGAAAATACAAAATCTGGTCTTGCTCTATACGATAAATTATTTGAGGTTGGAAAAGAATTTAATATTAAACCAGGATGTCCAAATTTAATTGAGAGAATCGAAAGTGCTTTACTATCTTATGGAAATGATATGGACAATGATGATAACCCATTAGAGTGTGGCTTAGATAAATATGTGAATTTAGAAACCGAAGTTAATTTTCTTGGAAAAGAAAAATTAAAAGAGGTTATAAAAAAGGGAATTACTAGAAAGTTGATGGGTGTAATAATCGATGCAAAAGAAATAAGTGTATCAAAATCTATAGATCTTATTGACGATCAAAATTCAAAAATAGGCGAACTTAGATCTGGCGTATACTCTCCACATTTTAAAAAAGTCATAGGAATTGCAATGTTAGAAAAGCCCTACTATAAAGTTTCTCAGGCATTTAAAATATCAATAAATGATAGTACTTTTGAGGGAAAAGTTTGCGATTTACCTTTCATTTAGTATAACTAAATCATCATGAATATTGCAATAGTCGGAGCAACAGGAAACGTTGGAAGAAAAATTATAGAAGTTTTAGAAAAGAAGAAATTTAAAGTTTCTGAATTATTTTTAGTTGCATCTTCAAAAAGTTCTGGAAAAAAAATTAGTTTTATGAATAAAGAATTAACAGTTGTCGATCTTGAAAAATTTGATTTTTCAAAAGTAAAAATTGCTTTTTTTGCTGCTGGAAGTTCTATAGCGGAAAAATGGGCACCAATTGCAGCAGAAAAAACTATAGTGATTGATAATTCAAAATTTTTTAGAAAAGATCCAGATATTCCATTAATTGTACCAGAGGTTAATTCAAAAGAGCTGGTTCATGTAAAAAATAAAAATATAATTGCAAATGCTAATTGTTCAGTTATTCCCATAGTTGTTGCTCTAAAACCTTTGCATGACATGTATAATGTTAGAAGAATAGTTGCATCGACATATCAATCAGTTTCTGGGGCAGGAAAAGCTGGTATGGATGAGTTAATATCACAAACTAAAGAATATTTTGATAACAAAAAACTAGAGTCAAAAAATTTTACAAAACAAATAGCATTCAACGCGATTCCTCATATTGATAGTTTTTTAGAAAATGGATCAACTAAAGAAGAACAAAAAAATCATGATGAAGTCAAAAAGATTTTAGATAAAAAGATTAAAATTACATCTACATGTGTTAGAATACCTGTGTTAGTATCTCATTCAATAAGTTTGAATGTTGAATTTGATAAAAAATTTAACTTACAAGAAATAAGAAATGTTTTGTCTACTTCTCCCGGTTGCAAGGTTATTGATGAACAAAAAGATGGTGGATATATCACACCTGTAGAAGCTGAAAATAAATATGAGACATTTATTTCAAGAATTAGGAAAGATGACTCCCAAGTAAATACAATTAATATGTGGATAGTTTCAGATAATTTACTTAAAGGTGCAGCATTAAATGCAGTTGAAATTGCAGAAAGTTTAGTAGAAAAAGATTTGTATGGAAGATAAAAATCCTTTATCACCACACATTCAAATTTATAATTGGCATATATCTTCTTTAATATCAATTTCCCATAGAATAACAGGAATAATAAATATTATTATTATAACATTAATTTGTTTTTGGGCATCTTTTTTACTTTTGGGAAGCACTAATTACGATATTATTAAAACATTTTTTGAAACATTTTTTGGTAAATTTTTAATAGCAGGCACTGTTTGGTCATTTTCTTTTCAAATTTTATGTGAAATAAGACATTTTTTTTGGGACTTGGGAATAGGTTTTGAATTAAAAACTGCAAATTTGACTGGTCTAATAGTTATTTTTGGATCTATAGTTTTAACAATTTTATTTTTAGGCAAAGGATTAATTTAATGATTAATGCAACTAAGAAATGGATATTTTTAAAAATAAGTTCGGTTATACTTGTGCCTTTTATGTTATGGTTTTTGTTTAATTTAGTAAATTTTTATAATAAACCATATGAAAAAGTTCTATTATTTTTTACTAGCCAACCCTCTAAATTTTTGTTTTCATTATTTATCATTTCAGCCTATTTTTACTCTGCTTTAAGTATTAGTGAGGTTTTTGAAGACTATATTGGTAACGATAAATTAAAAAATGTCGCAAACAAATTACTCTTTTTATTTGCTATAATAATACCTATATCAACATTACTTATGCTATTTAAATTAACTATATGAATTCTTATAAAATTATAGATCATGAATACGATGTAGTAGTTCTGGGCGCTGGCGGAGCAGGTTTAAGAGCGGCAGTAGGTCTTAGTGAGGCAGGATTAAAAACTGCATGTATATCAAAGGTATTTCCTACTAGAAGTCATACTTCGGCAGCTCAAGGCGGAATTTCAGCGGCGCTAGGAAATATGGGTGAGGATGATTGGAGATGGCATATGTATGATACTGTAAAAGGCTCAGACTGGCTAGGTGATCAAGATTGTATAGAATATTTGTGCAAAGAAGCCCCAAGGGCAGTATTAGAATTAGAAAGATATGGAGTTCCGTTTAGTCGTACAGAAGATGGAAAAATTTATCAAAGGCCATTTGGAGGAATGACTAAAAATTATGGAAATGAAACTGTGCAAAGAACTTGTGCTGCTGCAGATAGAACTGGTCATGCCATATTGCACACTATGTATGGTCAAGCATTAAAACACAATACTAAATTCTTTATTGAATATTTTGCATTAGACTTACTAATGAAAAATGGAGAGTGCAAAGGTTTAATAGCCTGGAATTTAAATGATGGAACTATTCATAGATTTAGGTCCCATATAACTATAATAGCAACAGGTGGTTATGGAAAAACATATTATTCTTCGACATCAGCTCATACATGTACAGGTGATGGTAATGCAATGGTATTAAGAGCTGGACTACCATTACAAGATATGGAATTTGTTCAGTTTCATCCAACAGGAATTTATGGACATGGAACCTTAATATCCGAAGGTGTTAGAGGTGAAGGAGGTTATCTATTAAATTCCAAAGGAGAAAGATTTATGGAGCGCTATGCTCCAAAAGCTAAGGATCTTGCATCCAGAGATGTAGTTAGTAGATCTATAGCAATAGAAATAAATGAAGGAAGAGGCGTTGGAAAAGAAAAAGATCATGTTCACCTCCATTTAGATCACTTAGACAAAGAAGTAATTGAAAAAAGACTTCCAGGAATTTCAGAATCTTCAAGGTTATTTGCGGATGTTGATGTAACTAAGGAGCCAATACCAGTTGTACCAACAGTACATTATAATATGGGTGGTATACCAACAAATTATAAGGCTGAAGTTTTAACAGTGAATGGATCTGAAAAAATTGTACCTGGACTTATGGCTATAGGAGAGGCAGCATGTGTGTCAGTACACGGAGCCAATAGATTGGGATCAAATTCATTAATTGATCTTGTAGTTTTTGGAAGAGCGGCCGCAAAAAGAGCTGCAGAGCTAGTAAAACCCGGAGACCCTCATGAGGAAATCTCAGATACTGAAACAGATAAATGTCTTGAAAGATTTGAAAAATTAAGAAATGGCAATGGTTCTAATAGAACAGCTGATCTAAGATTATCCATGCAAAAAACAATGCAGTCAAAATGCGCTGTTTTTAGAACTGAAAAAACTTTAAAAGAAGGAGTTGAAGAAATTAGAAAACCATATGAAGGAATGGATTCAATCTCAGTAAAAGATAAATCTTTAATATTTAATACTGATCTAGTCGAAACTTTAGAATTTGATAACTTAATTAGACAAGCAATAGTTACTTTAGACTCAGCGTATGAAAGAAAAGAGAGTAGAGGAGCTCATGCAAGGGAAGATCATCCTAGTAGAGATGATAATAATTTTATGAAACATACCTTGTCATGGTGCGAAGGGAGCAAAACAAAAATTTCTTATAGGGATGTTCATAGATCAACCCTATCTAATGATGTTCAATATTTTCCACCGCAGGAAAGAGTTTATTGATGGTACAAATAAATTTGCCACAAAATTCAAAGATCAAAAAAGGTAAATATTATAAAGATAAAACAGGTTCTAAAAATATTAGAAAGGTTAATATTTATAGATGGGATCCTTCAACAGGTGAAAATCCTCGTATAGATACTTATGAGGTCGATATGGAAAATTGTCCATCAAAAGTATTGGACTTATTAAATAAAATTAAAAATGAAATAGATCCTTCGATTGCTTACAGAAGATCTTGTGCTCATGGTGTTTGTGGTTCTTGTGCAATGAATATGGATGGAAAAAATGGTTTAGCATGTACAAAGCCTCATAAAGAAATTAAAGGAGATATTAATATTTATCCGCTTCCTCATTTAAAGGTTCAAAAAGATTTAATTGGAGATTTAAGTACTTTATATAAACAGTATCAGTCAGTCGAACCTTGGTTAAAAAATTCAAAAAAAGATGAAAATAAAGAAAATTTACAATCTGTAGAAGATAGATCTAAATTAGATGGACTTTATGAATGTATCATGTGTGCTTGCTGCTCAACAGCCTGCCCAAGCTACTGGTGGAATGGAGATAAATATTTAGGTCCAGCAGTTTTGTTACAGGCGTACAGATGGATAATTGATAGTAGAGATGAAGATAGAAAAGAAAGGTTAAAAAAGGTTGCAGATGAACTAAAACTTTATAGATGTCATACTATTATGAATTGTACTAATGCATGTCCAAAAGGGTTAAATCCTGCAAAAGCGATTGCTTCTATAAAGAAAATGCTTGCAACAAGCTAATTACTTAATTAAATAATTTTTGTCATGAATTTAATACAACATTATGTTGGTGGTGAACTAATAACAGGCTCATCTAATAGAAGAGGAAAAGTTTTTAATCCTGCCATAGGTGAACAAAAATCAGAAGTAATTTTAGCTAATAAATCTGATTTGGATAAAACTGTTACGATTGCAAAAAAAGCATTTGAGTCATGGTCAATTAAGCCTGCTCTTCAAAGAGCCAGAGTCATGTTTAAATTTAAAGAATTAATAGAAAAAAATTCCGAAGAACTTACAGAGCTAATAGTTTCAGAACATGGAAAAGTATACGAAGATGCAAAAGGATCTTTAATTAGAGGATTAGAAGTTGTGGAGTTTGCTTGTGGAATTCCTCAAGTTTTAAAAGGAGAGTTTTCTGAAAATGTTGGAACAAATGTCGACAGTTGGTCAATGCGACAACCATTAGGAGTAGTTGCAGGAATAACTCCTTTTAACTTTCCTGCTATGGTCCCTATGTGGATGTTTCCAATAGCAATTGCATGTGGAAACACATTTATTTTAAAACCATCCGAGAAAGATCCATCATGCTCCATAAAATTAGCTGAGCTTTTAAAACAAGCAGGCCTCCCAGATGGAGTATTTAATGTAGTTAATGGGGATAAAGAAGTGGTAGATGCAATATTAGAAAATAAAGATATTAGAGCAGTAAGTTTTGTTGGCTCAACATCGATAGCAAAATATATTTATGAGAATGCTGCAAAGAATGAAAAAAGAGTTCAAGCTTTAGGAGGTGCAAAAAATCATCTAGTGGTTATGCCAGATTGCGATATTGATGGTGCAGTTAATGGATTAATGGGAGCAGCTTATGGATCTGCTGGTGAAAGATGTATGGCACAATCTGTAGCCGTGGCTGTAGGGGATATTGGAGATGAGCTAGTTTCTAGAATTTCAAAAAAAGTGGAAACTTTAAAAGTGGGACCTGGTATGGATAAAAATTCTGAAATGGGACCATTAGTAACAAAAGAACACTTAGAAAAAGTAAAAGGTTACGTAGATTTAGGAGTTAAAGAAGGAGCAAATTTAGTTGTAGATGGCAGAAATATTAAACTACAAGGCTATGAAAATGGATTTTTTATAGGTGGATGTTTGTTTGACAATGTTAAAAAAGATATGAGAATTTATAAAGAAGAAATATTTGGACCAGTATTATCAGTTGTAAGAGCCAAAACTTTTGAAGAGGCAACTAAATTAATCAATGAACATGAATACGGTAATGGTGTGAGCATTTATACTAGAGATGGTGATGCCGGAAGAACTTTTGCAAGTAAAATTCAGGTTGGTATGGTGGGTATTAATGTACCAATCCCAGTTCCAATGGCTTTTCATAGTTTTGGAGGATGGAAAAGGTCATTATTTGGTGATAGTGCAATGCATGGAGTTGAGGGAGTAAGATTTTACACCAAACTTAAAACAATAACATCTAGATGGCCTTCTGGTATAAGATCAAACCCAGAGTTTGTAATGCCAACGATGAAATAATGAAAATAATATGAAAAAAATATCTTTAATTGGCGCAGGTCAGATTGGTGGAACTTTAGCTCACTTAATTGGTTTAAAAGAATTAGTAAATGAAGTTGTTTTATTTGATGTTGCTAGTGGTGTTGCCAAAGGAAAAGCATTAGATATTGCTCAATCCTCATCAGTTGATGGTTTTAATGTTAAATTTTCAGGAACAGATAATTATGAAGATATAAAAAACTCTGATGTAATTATTATAACAGCTGGTGTTCCGAGAAAACCAGGAATGAGCAGAGATGATTTGCTTGGAATTAATTTAAAAATTATAAAACAAGTAGCTGTAGGTATAAAAAAAAATGCACCCAGTGCATTTGTTATATGTATAACTAATCCTTTAGATGTTATGGTTATGGCTTTTCAAAAATATTCAGGCTTACCAACTAACAAAGTTGTTGGAATGGCAGGAATACTTGATAGTTCAAGATTTAAATTATTTTTATCTCAAGAGCTTAAAGTTCCTGTAAGAGAAATTGAAGCAATGGTTATGGGTGGACATGGAGATACAATGGTTCCTTTACCAAGATTTACAAAAGTTTCAGGTAAACCATTATTAGATCTTGTAGAAGAGGGAAAGCTGTTGAGTGAAAAAATGGAACAAATTAATCAAAGAACAAGGGATGGTGGAGCCGAGATTGTTAAATATCTAGAAAAAGGCTCTGCATTTTATGCACCAGCAGCATCAGGAGTTCAAATGGCAGAAGCTTATTTAAAAGATGAAAAAAAGTTACTTCCATGCGCAGTTTATCTTAATGGAGAATATGGTGTAAAAAATATCTTTGCAGGTGTTCCAGTTGTAATTGGAAAGAATGGTGTAGAAAAAATAGAAGAAATTAGTCTAGACGAAAAAGAAAAAAGTCAATTCATGCATTCTATAGATGCAGTGAAAAAATTATGGGAAGCCGCCTCAGCAATTGATAAAGATCTTTCTAAATAATAATGAATATTCACGAGCATCAAGCTAAACAAATTTTAAAAAAATACGGTGTGATTGTTCCTGAGGGTGTATTTGCCTTTTCTGTAGAGGAACTAGTTGAAAAGGCAAAGAGTTTAAAATCAGAGAGATTGGTATTAAAAGCCCAGATTCATGCTGGCGGAAGAGGAAAAGCAGGAGGAGTTAAAATTTTAAATTCTATCGACGAGCTTAGTAGTGCAGCTAAAGAAATGTTAGGAAAAAAATTAATAACACATCAAACAGGGCCCGAAGGAAGGGAGGTTAAAAGACTTTACGTAGAGTCTTCTTCAAATATAGAAAAAGAGTTTTACCTTTCATGCATAGTTGATAGAGGAAGTTCAAAAATAGCATTTATTTCAAGCGATCAAGGTGGAGTAGATATAGAGGAGGTTGCAAAAAATAACCCAAAAAAAATAATTACTACAAAAATAGATTTAGAGTCTGAAATATCAAATGAAGATTGTGAAAAAATTGTCGAGATATTTAATGTTAATTTAGATGCAAAAAAACTAGCTATAAACTTGATTAAATCTGTTTATAAAATGTTCGTTAGCACCGATGCAAACCTTATTGAAATTAATCCGTTAATTTTAACAAAAGAAAACAAAATTATTTGTTTAGATGCAAAAATAAGTTTTGATGACAGTGCGTTGTTTAGGCATCCTGAAATTTTAAAATTAAGAGATTTAAATGAAGAAGAAGATACAGAGATAGAAGCAAGTAAACATGATTTAGCTTATATAAAATTAGATGGTAAAATTGGATGTATGGTTAATGGTGCGGGACTAGCTATGGCTACAATGGATATAATCAAGTTATACGGTCAAGAGCCAGCAAATTTTTTAGATGTTGGAGGTGGAGCATCAAAAGAAAAAGTTTCAGCTGCATTTAAAATAATATTATCAGATAAAAATGTAAAAGGAATTTTAATAAATATTTTTGGTGGAATTATGAGATGTGATGTTCTTGCACAAGGGGTTGTTGATGCTGCAAAAGAAATTAAAATTAATGTCCCATTAGTTGTAAGGTTAGCAGGAACAAAATTTGAAGAAGGAAAAAAAATTTTAGATAATTCAGGATTAAAAATTATATCTGCTGCAGACTTATCTGATGCAGCAAAAAAAGTTGTAGAGGCAATAAAATAAAATGTCAGTTTTAGTAAATAAAAATACAAGAGTTATATGCCAAGGTTTTACTGGTACCCATGGAACATTTCATTCTGAACAAGCAATTAAATATGGAACTAATTTAGTTGGAGGTGTAACTCCTAATAAAGGTGGACAAATACATTTAGAAAGACCAGTTTTTAATTCTGTTAAAGAAGCTAAAGAAAAAACCGATGCAAATGCAACAATGATTTATGTGCCTGCAAAATATGCTCCATCTGCAATCATAGAAGCACTTGATGCTGGTATCAAATTAATAGTTTGTATAACCGAAGGAATACCAGTTTTAGATATGTTGAAAGTAAAAAAAAGATTAGCCAATTCTAGTTCTAGATTGATTGGTCCAAATTGTCCGGGAATTATTACTCCTGATGAATGCAAGATAGGAATAATGCCAGGAAATATTCATAAAAAAGGATCTGTAGGGATAGTTTCTAGATCTGGCACTTTAACCTATGAAGCTGTCGCGCAAACAACTGAAAATGGGTTAGGACAATCAACATGTATTGGAATTGGAGGGGACCCAATAAATGGAACTAATTTTATAGATTGTCTGGACTTGTTTTTAAATGATAAGAATACAAAATCTATTTTAATGATAGGGGAAATCGGAGGAACTGCCGAAGAAGAGGCTGCAGATTTTGTAAAAAATCACAAAATAAAAAAACCCATGGTTGGTTTTATTGCAGGTGTAACCGCACCAACTGGTAGAAGAATGGGTCATGCGGGAGCAATAATTTCTGGAGGCAAAGGTAGCGCATTAGATAAAATAAAAAAAATGGAAGATTGTGGCATAACAATTGCAAAATCACCCGCAGAAATTGGAAAAACATTATTAAACAAATTGTCTAATTGAAAAATACTCTCTAAGTATTATATTAATTTTACAGATGTCTTCATCAAAAAACTTAGACTATAGAAATACATCATTTTTATCTAAAAGTAATAGTGCTTTTATCGAAGAAATGTATTTAAAATTCATTAACCAAGATCCAGATTTACCTGAAAGCTGGAAAAAATATTTTTCACAAATAGGAGAAGAATTAGAAGTTGTTGCAAAAGAAATTAGCGGACCATCTTGGGGTCCTACAAAAAAAATAGACTTAGTTGAATATCAAAATAAATTTGAAACCAAAAATGAAAATTTATCAAATGGAATTGAACAAGAAGAATTATCAATTTCAAATGGAGAATCAATTAAGGCTGTATCATTAATTAGATCTTATAGACAACGAGGACATCTAATTGCTGATCTTGATCCGTTAGAAATGAGAGAAAGAGAATATTTAGATGAACTACATCCTGAAAGTTATGGTTTTAAAAAAAATAATTATAGTAAAAAAATTTATTTAGATGGCGTAATAAATAGAGAATATTCAAGTATAAAGGAGATTTTAGCTTTTTTAAAAAAAACTTACTGTGGAAAAATTGGATATGAATATATGCATATTTCAAATCCAACTGAGAGAAAGTGGCTTAGGGATAGAGTTGAAAAAGATGAAAATGGTATACAATTTACTAAGAATGGTAAAGAAGCTATTCTAAACAAACTTATTCAAGCCGAAGGTTTTGAAAAATTTTTGCATACAAAATATGTTGGAACAAAAAGATTTGGATTAGATGGAGGAGAAAGTTTAATTCCCGCTTTAGAACAAATAATAAAAATTGGCGGACAAAATGGTGTAAAAGAGGTCAAAATTGGAATGTCGCATAGAGGCAGGTTGAATGTATTGGCAAATGTTTTACAAAAATCTTATAAAAGAATATTTAATGAGTTTGCTGGAGAAATCAGCTCTTCATCTAGTGAAGATAGTGCCGGAGATGTAAAATATCATCTTGGTGCTTCATCTGATAGAATATTTGATAATAATTCTGTTCATGTCAGTCTTACAGATAATCCTTCCCATCTTGAAGCAGTAAATCCTGTAGTTTTAGGACAAACAAGAGCAAAGCAATTCTTTCATGGTGACAAGGAAAGAAAAAAAGTAATTCCTATATTGATACATGGAGATGCAGCATTTGCAGGACAAGGTATTGTTGCTGAATGTTTTGCGATGTCTGGTTTGCCAGGCCACAATACTGGTGGAACTATACATTTTATTGTTAATAATCAAATTGGGTTTACTACAAGTCCAAGATTCGCTCGTTCGTCACCACATCCTTCAGATGTTGCAAAAATGGTGGACTCACCAATTATTCATGCAAATGGAGATGATCCAGAAGCTGTTGTATATGCTTCAAGAATAGCTGCTGAATTTAGATTAAAATTTAATAGAGATGTTGTAGTTGATTTAGTTTGTTACAGAAGATTTGGACATAACGAAGGAGATGAACCTTCATTTACTCAACCTCTTATGTATAAAAAAATTAGATCTCACCAATCTACAACACAAGTATATGGAAAAAAATTAATTAACGAAAATACTATCTCCTCTGAAGATTTAAATAATTATATTAAAAAATTCAGAGATCTTCTTGATGATCAATATAAAAATGCAAAAAACTATAAACCTAAAATAGAGTGGTTCGAGGGAACCTGGTCAAGGTATAAGCCAAGAAAAGGACAAGATAAAAGAGGTGATACAGGATTTTCAGAAAAAAAACTATTAGAAATATCAGATAAAATTAATTCACTTTCTCCTGAATTGAATATTCACAAAACCATAGCTAAAATTTTTCAATCAAGAAAGGAAACTGTAAAAAAAGGAAATGGAATTGATTGGTCTTCAGCAGAAGCCCTTGCCTTTGGTTCATTACTAGAAGAGGGATACCCAGTAAGATTAGTTGGACAAGATACTGGAAGAGGAACTTTTAGTCAAAGACATTCGGTTTTGAGAAATCAATTAGATAATTCAAGGTACATTCCTTTAAACAATATATCAATTAATCAAAAAAAGTTTGAGATTGTGGATAGTTTTCTATCAGAACTAGCTGTTTTAGGTTTTGAATATGGTTATAGCTTAGTTGAACCTAATACATTAACAATATGGGAGGCCCAATTTGGTGACTTTGCTAATGGGGCCCAGGTAATAATTGATCAATTTATTTCTTCAGGAGAAAGAAAATGGTTGAGAGCTTCAGGCTTAGTTTTGTTATTGCCCCATGGTTATGAAGGTCAAGGCCCAGAACATTCATCTGCAAGATTAGAAAGATTTTTGCAATTGTGTTCAAATGACAACATGCAAGTAATGAACTGTACTACACCTGCAAATTATTTTCATGCTTTAAGAAGACAAATGCATAGAGATTTTAGAAAACCTTTAATTATTATGACACCAAAATCTCTTTTAAGAAATAAATTTTGTGTTTCAAATATTAGTGATTTTTCTAAATCAAATTCATTTCATAGAGTTCTTTGGGATCATGCAGTAGACCCAAAAAGTAAAGGTTTTATAAAATTAAAAAAAAATAATGAAATAAAAAAGGTTATATTATGTTCAGGAAAAATTTACTTTGACTTACTAGCAGCTAGAGAAAAAGTAAAAAGAGATGATATAATTTTATTTAGAATTGAACAAATTTATCCATTTCCAGCAAAAAGCTTAGTAAAGGAAATTAAACCTTTTGCAAAAAATGCTAAATTTTACTGGTGTCAAGAGGAACCAAAGAATATGGGGGCATGGTTCTCAGTGAGAGATTATATACAATGGACATTAGATTACATAAAAGCTAATAATAGAGAAATTACTTATATTGGGAGAAGTCCTGATGCAACACCTGCGACAGGTTATGTAAAAAGACATTTAGCCCAACAAAAAGAAATAATTGATAAAGTTTTTAATTAAAAATGACTGAAAAAATTTTAGTACCAGTGCTAGGAGAAAGCATAACTGAAGCAACCATTTCCAAATGGTTAAAGCGTAAGGGTGATACCATAAATGCCGATGAGCCTATTGTGGAATTAGAAACTGACAAAGTTAATCTTGAAGTACCATCCCCTATTAATGGTACACTTACTGAAATTAATTTTAAAGACGGAGATACAGTTGAAGTTGGAGTTGTACTAGGTGAAATTGAATCAGGACCTGTTGAAGAAAAAAAAGAAGCTACTAAGATTGTTAAAAAATCTGCAGAAAAAATAAGTGATAACGTAATAAATTTTGATAAAGAAAAAAATCAGCCAAAAATATTTGATGAACAAAAAAAAGACGAAAAACCATTAATTTTAAATGAAGATAAACCTCTAATTTTAACAAAAGAATTATCTAGCAATCAAAAAGTTGCAACAAAAAAAACGTTATCTCCTGCAGTAAGAAAAATTGTTGAAGAAAATAGTATTGATATAAATTCAATCAAAGGAACTGGTAAGTCAGGTCAAATTCTCAAGGGTGATTTAATAAATTTAATGGGATCTAATCCCCAGGCCTCACAAAGAAAACTAAAATATGGCCAAGAAGAAAGAATTAAAATGAGTAGACTTAGATTAACAATTGCTAAACGATTAAAAGAAGCCCAAGAAAATGCCGCCATGTTAACAACTTTTAATGAAGTTAATATGTCAAATATTATTGAAATGAGAAAAAATAACCAAGAAGATTTTAAAAACAAATTTGGGATAAAATTAGGTTTTATGTCATTCTTTGTTAAAGCATCTATTTTGGGACTTAAAGCATTTCCTGCTATTAATGCAGAGATTGAAGATCAAGAAATTATTTATAAAAATTATTATAATATAAGTTTTGCAGTGGGCACCGAAAAAGGTTTAGTTGTTCCAGTATTAAGAAATGCTGATGAAATGTCATTTGCAGAAATTGAAAAAAATATTAAAAGTATGTCAGAGAAAGCAAATAGTGGTAAACTAAGTATTGATGATCTACAAGGTGGAACATTTACAATAAGTAATGGAGGAGTGTATGGTTCAATGCTGTCTACTCCAATTCTCAATCCCCCACAGTCAGGTGTTCTTGGAATGCACAATATAGTAGAAAGGCCAATAGCTATTGATAGCAATGTTAAAATTAAACCAGTAATGTATTTAGCTTTATCTTACGATCATAGAATCATAGATGGAAAAGATTCAGTTTCGTTTTTAAAATTAGTAAAAGAAAATCTTGAGGATCCAAGAAAATTATTTTTAGATCTTTAAATGAAAGAAAAATTTCAAGCAACTGTAATTGGAGGAGGACCGGGAGGATATGTTTGTGCAATAAGGCTTGCACAACTTGGCATTAAAACAGCATGCATTGAATCTAGAGGTACATTAGGTGGAACTTGTTTAAATATTGGATGTATACCATCAAAAAATTTGCTGAATCTTTCTGAAAATTTTTACAAGGCTAAAAATTTCTCAAAAGTTGGAATTGAAGTAGGGGAAGTTAAATTAAATCTCCAAAAAATGATGCAAAATAAAGATAAAGCAGTAACGATTTTAACAAAAGGAGTAGAATTTTTATTTAAAAAAACAAAGTTACTTATTTTAAGGGAATAGGTAAATTAAAGTCAAAATCTGAAATAGCAATTATAGATAAAGAAAATAAAGAATTATATATTGAGTCAGATAATATTATTATTAGTACTGGTTCTGAACCTGTACCACTTCCTGGAGTTGAATTTGATGAAGAGAAAATAATATCTTCTACGGGAGCATTATCACTAAAATCTGTACCAAAAAAAATGGTAGTTGTTGGCGGGGGTTATATTGGTTTAGAAATGGGATCTGTCTGGTCTAGATTAGGGTCAGAAGTTCATGTGGTTGAATTTTTAGATCATATTACTCCTGGAATGGATAATGAAATATCAACCGAATTTATGAAAATTTTAAAGAAACAAGGTATAAATTTTCATTTAGAAACAAAAGTTGAAAAAATATCTAAATTAGGAAATGGAGTAATAATTGAAACAGAGAATAAGAATGGAAAAAAACTTAAATTTGAAAGTGATGTAGTTCTAATTTCTGTAGGAAGAAGACCTTATACTAAAAATTTAAATTTAGAAAAAATTGGTATTCAATTAGATGAAAAAAAAAGAATAAAAATTAATAAAAATTATCAAACTAATGTACCAAATATTTATGCAATTGGAGACGTGATCGAAGGTCCAATGTTAGCTCATAAAGCCGAGGAAGAAGGCATAGCAGTTGCTGAACTAATTTCAGGACAATCTGGACATGTAAACTATGATATTATTCCTGGTGTAATTTATACAAAGCCAGAAGTTGCTTCTATAGGAAAAACCGAAGAACAACTTAAACAAAAAAATCAAAAATATAAAATTGGAAAATTTCCTTTTATGGCAAATTCAAGAGCAAAAGCAATTGATGAACCAGAGGGTTTTGTAAAAATTTTAGCTGATGCAACTACAGATAAGGTACTAGGTGTTCATTTAATAGGTCCGCATGCAGGTGAATTGATCGCAGAAATGGCAATAGCAATGGAATTTGGAGCTAGCTCTGAAGATATTGCTAGAACTTGTCATGCACATCCAACATTTTCAGAAGCTGTTAAAGAAGCAGCTTTATCAGTAGAAAAAAGACAAATTCATTCGTAATATATTTTCATATTAAAATATGAAAATTCCAATTTTACTTCCAAATATATTTAATCATCCATTCACATACAGATCTGCTAATTTAAATTTAAAGATAGGCGATTATGTTGAAGTACCTTTTGGAAGATCTAAAAAAATTGGAATAGTTTGGAATGAATTTGAAAAAAGTAAAAATAAACAATATTTAATAAAGAATGTAGTTAGAAAATTAAAAATACCCTCACTTAATTCTAAGACAATAAGTTTTTTAAAATGGTTTTCAGAATATAATATGGTTCCAATAGGGATGGCATTAAAGTTACATTTGTTAAGCAATGAAGCAGTAGAAGCAGAAAATAATGATCAATTAGAAAGATATTATTACAGCAAAAAAACTAGTAAAATCAGGCTTTCTAAAGAACAATTAAATTCTGTAAAAGAAATAACTCAAAATGATAATAAATTTAGAGTCCATGTAATTCAAGGGACAACAGGATCAGGAAAAACAATCGTTTATTTTAATAGTTTACTAAAAAGATTAAAAGAAGGTTTTCAAGGACTAATTTTGTTGCCAGAAATTGGATTAACTGGAGAATTTCAAAAAAAATTTAAAGAATTTTTCGGTTTTGAAGCAGCAATATGGCATTCTTCAATAACAAAAAAAAATAAAAAAATTATATGGAGTGGAATTGCAACTGGTAAAATAAAGGTATTAATAGGTGCAAGATCCTCTTTATTTCTACCTTTTTTAAATTTAGGAATTATAGTTGTAGACGAAGAACATGATCAATCTTATAAACAAGACGAAGGAATAATTTATAATGCAAGAGATATGGCAATCTCCCGAGCATCATTTGAAAATATACCAGTAAACTTAGTAACTGCCGTTCCATCTCTTGAAACATTTGAAAATATTAAAAAAGGTAAGTACTCTCTTTCAAGATTATATAAAAGATATCTGGATGCAAAACTTCCAAATCATGAAGTTATAGATTTAAATAAAAATAATCTCAAAAATAATTCATGGATTTCTGAAGTGATAATTAAAAAAGTTGAATATCATTTAAGTAAAAATGACCAAGTTCTTTTTTTTGTAAATAGAAGAGGATTTGCTCCATATGCTCTTTGTAAAAAATGTTTGAAGGTACATAATTGCCCAAATTGTACAATAAATTTAGTTTATCATAAAAAAAAAAATAATTTAATTTGTCATTATTGTGGCTATAAAACAAATTTAAATAGAAAATGTAATGACAACAAAAATTGTGTATATACTTTTAGTGGACCTGGAGTAGAAAGAATTTATGAAGAAGTAAAAAAAATTTTTAAAGATAAAGAAATTATTATTTTTTCAAGTGATACAATGAATAAAAAATCTTCGTCAGATATTTTAGAAAAAATAATCAATAATAAAATTTCAATTATGGTAGGAACTCAACTTATATCAAAAGGATTTCACTTTCCAAATTTAAATTGTATAGTGGTTTTAGATACCGATTTAACTTTAAATGGTTATGATTTAAGGGGTGCAGAAAAAAATTTACAATTATATCATCAATTATCAGGCAGAGCAGGAAGAGCAGGAAAGCCCGCAACAGTATATTTTCAAACTTATAATATTAAGTCTAATATAATATCTCAAATAACAAATATTAACCCTGATATATTTTTAGAAAAAGAACTACAAATAAGAAGAAGAAATAATCTTCCTCCTTACGAGAGATTTATATCTATTATATTAAGTGGAAAGAATGAAAAAAAAATTGAAATATTTTCTAATAATTTAAAGAAAAAACTTGATAAAAATCTAAGTGCAAAAATACTGGGACCCGTCGTTGCTCCAATATTTAAAATAAATAAATATTTTAGATATAGAATTTTAATAAGGTCAAAAAAATCTGAAAAAATACAAAAAAATCTTTCTGAAATTTTAAATAACTTCAAAAATCAGAAAGAAATAAAACTAGCGGTTGATGTTGATCCAATAAGCTTTAATTAAGCCACTAAAATTAAGCTTTTTGATCAATGTGGCCCTTGAAGAGATTAATTTCATATGCTAATTAAATCCAACTTTTATAAAATTTCATAATTAACGAGGATACAAATTGAGTAACAAAAATAGTTTTTCTGAAGCATCTGCAAAGAGTTATTCACAGGCATTATACGAGCTTGGATCTGAAGAGAAAAATTTAGAGAAGCTAGAAAAGGACGTTGTTTCAATTATTAAACTTATTTCTCAAAGTAAAGATTTTAACTCTTTAATTAAAGACCCGACAAACAAGCAAGAAGATCAATTGAATGTTATAGGTGCTATTTTTGAAAAATTTAATTTAAGTAACTTATTAAAAAAGTTTATAAATTTTTTGGTAATGAAAAGAAGATTTTTTTATGTCGAAAAAATTTTAAAAGATTTTATTAGTATTTGTTCAAAAAATCGGGGCGAGATATCTGCAAAACTAACTGTAGCTAAAGAACTAAATGAAAATGAAATAAACAAAATAAAAAATGAGTTATCACAAAATTTTGGCTCAGAAGTTAAATTAAATTATATATATGATCCAGATCTAATTGGTGGTTTAATCATGCAAGTTGAAAGTGTTATGATTGATACTTCTATTAAAAATAAATTATTAAAAATTGAAAATAAAATGATAGGGGCTTAAATGGAAATAAATCCTTCAGAAGTAACAAAAATATTAAAAGAACAAATTAAAAAATTTGGTGATAAAGCAGAAGTAACTGAGGTCGGGCAAGTTTTGTCTGTTGGAGATGGAATAGCTAGAATATACGGCCTAGACAATGTTCAAGCAGGAGAGATGGTAGAATTTTCAGATGGTTCAAAAGGTATGGCCTTAAATTTAGAAAGCGATAATGTTGGTGTTGTAATTTTTGGTGATGATAGAGCTGTCAAGGAAGGCGATACAGTAAAAAGAACAGGAGCAATAGTAGACACTCCAGTTGGTAAAGAATTATTGGGAAGAGTTGTTGATGGATTAGGAAACCCAATAGATGGTAAAGGTGCTTTAGACAAAGGAATAAAAAGAAGCAGGGTTGAAGTTAAAGCACCAGGTATAATTCCAAGAAAATCTGTAAGTGAACCAATGCAATCGGGACTAAAATCTGTTGATAGTTTAGTTCCCATTGGAAGAGGACAAAGAGAACTAATTATTGGAGATCGACAAACTGGAAAAACTGCAGTTGCAATAGATACGATAATTAATCAGAAAAAAATTAATGAATCTAATGATGAAAAACAAAAACTGTATTGCATATATGTAGCAATTGGTCAAAAAAGATCTACTGTTAGACAAATAGAAAAATCATTAGAAGAAGCTGGAGCTATGGAATATACAACAATAGTTGCTGCTACGGCATCAGATGCGGCACCACTTCAATTTTTAGCTCCTTATACCGGATGTGCAATGGGAGAATTTTTTAGAGACAACGGAATGCATGCTTTGATTATTTATGATGATTTATCAAAGCAAGCAGTTGCATATAGACAAATGTCATTATTACTTAGAAGACCCCCTGGAAGAGAAGCTTATCCTGGAGACGTCTTTTATTTACATAGTCGACTTTTAGAAAGAGCAGCCAAACTTAGTGATGAACATGGAGGAGGATCGTTAACTGCACTCCCAATTATTGAAACACAAGGTGGAGATGTCTCAGCTTTTATTCCAACTAATGTTATTTCGATTACAGATGGACAAATATTCCTAGAAACAAATTTGTTTAATCAAGGGATTAGACCAGCAATTAACGTCGGTTTATCTGTATCAAGAGTTGGATCTTCAGCTCAAACAAAAGCAATGAAAAAAGTTTCTGGCTCAATGAAATTAGAATTGGCACAATATCGAGAAATGGCCGCGTTTGCTCAGTTTGGATCAGATTTAGATGCTTCCACACAAAAACTATTGAATAGAGGTGCAAAGTTAACTGAGCTTCTGAAACAAAATCAATATTCACCAATGACAGTTGCAGAACAAGTAATTTCAGTTTTTTGTGGTGTTAAAGGATATTTAGATGATTTAGAACTAAAAGATATCTCTTTATTTGAAAGAAAAATTATTGAAAAATGTAAATCTGAAAAACCAGAAATTTTGGAAGAAATTTCAAAATCTGGAAAATTAGAAGAAGATACTGAAAATTTATTAGTAGAAACTATTAAAGAATTAAAACAAAACTTTAACTCTTAAAAATATGGCAAGTTTAGATGATTTAAAAAAAAGAATTTCTAGTGTTAAATCTACACAGAAAATTACTAAGGCCATGAAGATGGTTGCTGCAGCAAAGTTAAGAAGAGCCCAGGAAAATGCTGAAAAAGGAAGACCCTACTCTGAAAAAATGAATAATATTATTCTTAATCTATCAAGCGGAATATCTGATAAAGAAAATGCGCCAAAGCTACTAACTGGAACAGGGGAAGAAAAAACTCACCTATGCGTAGTGATGACATCAGACAGAGGATTATGTGGAGGTTTTAATACAAATATTATTAAAAAATCAAAGAACTTTTTTCAAAAAATACTAAAAAATAATAAAATTTTAAAAATTATAACTGTTGGATCAAAAGGTTATGATCAATTAAAAAGAAGCTATAAAGAAAATATAATTGAAAAAATTTCTTTTAAAGATTCTAAAAATATTAATTATTTTGATGCAGACAAAGTTGGAAAAATTATAATTAATAGATTTGAAAAAAAAGAATTTGATGTATGCACAATTTTTTATAATCAATTCAAAAATGTTATTACTCAAATACCACAAGAACAACAAATTATACCTTTGAAATCTAACCAAGAAAAAGACAACACTAGTTCAAACAGTAGCTACGAGTTTGAACCAGAAGAAGATGAAATTTTAATAAATTTATTACCTAAAAATATTTCTACACAGATTTTTAAAGCAATGTTGGAAAATTCAGCAAGCGAACAAGGTTCAAGAATGAGTGCCATGGATAATGCAACGCGAAATGCAGGAGAAATGGTTGATAAACTCACAATTCAGTATAATAGAAGTCGTCAAGCTGCAATTACTAAAGAATTAATTGAAATAATATCAGGAGCAGAAAGTTTATAATTATGAGAAAAGGAAAAATTACACAGGTTATTGGAGCAGTAGTAGACGTTAAATTTGATGGTGAGTTGCCTGAGATTTTGACTGCATTAGAATGTAAAAATGCAGGCAGCAGACTTGTTTTAGAAGTTGCACAACACTTAGGAGAGTCAAGTGTTAGAACTATTGCTATGGATGCAACTGAAGGATTAAAAAGGGGAGATGAAGTAACAGATACTGGTAATCCAATTAAAGTTCCAGTAGGTCCAGAAACACTAGGAAGAATTGTAAATGTTATAGGCGAACCAATTGATGAAAAAGGTGAAGTTAAAACCAAGGAAAGTTGGCCTATTCATAGAGCAGCACCAGAGTTTAATGACCAATCAACTGAAACTGAAATATTGGTAACTGGGATTAAAGTCGTAGACTTGTTAGCGCCTTATGCAAAGGGTGGTAAAATT
Organism: uncultured Pelagibacteraceae bacterium; assembly: GCA_902559305.1. Taxonomy (GTDB): domain Bacteria; phylum Pseudomonadota; class Alphaproteobacteria; order Pelagibacterales; family Pelagibacteraceae; genus Pelagibacter. The sequence continues at coordinate 28,222 of CACEHK010000012.1, forward strand.
GGTTTATTTGGTGGAGCAGGAGTTGGAAAAACAGTAATTATTATGGAATTAATTAACAACATAGCAAAAGCACATGGAGGCTTTTCTGTTTTTGCTGGAGTTGGAGAAAGAACAAGAGAAGGAAACGATCTTTATCATGAAATGATAGAGTCAGGAGTAATTAAACCTGAAGGACCTGGGTCAAAAGCTGCATTAGTTTATGGACAAATGAACGAACCTCCCGGAGCAAGATCTAGAGTAGCTCTTACAGGATTAACAGTTGCAGAATATTTTAGAGATCAAGAAGGTCAAGATGTTCTTTTTTTCGTTGATAATATTTTTAGATTTACACAAGCAGGCTCAGAAGTTTCGGCTTTACTAGGAAGAATTCCGTCAGCAGTTGGTTATCAGCCTACCTTAGCGACTGATATGGGAAATTTACAAGAAAGAATTACAACAACTAACAAAGGATCTATTACTTCGGTACAAGCAATTTATGTTCCTGCTGACGACTTAACTGATCCAGCACCTGCAACATCATTTGCTCACCTAGATGCAACAACTGTGTTATCAAGGCAGATTGCAGAATTAGGAATTTACCCGGCTGTTGATCCATTAGACTCAACTTCTAGAATTTTAGATCCAAGAATTGTTGGAGAAGAACATTATAGAGTCGCAAGAGAAGTTCAAAAAGTTCTTCAAACATATAAATCCTTACAAGATATTATTGCAATTTTAGGTATGGATGAGTTATCAGAAGAAGATAAATTAATTGTTGCCAGAGCAAGAAAAATTCAGAGATTTCTATCTCAACCATTTTTTTGTTGCAGAAGTTTTTACTGGCTCTCCTGGAAAGTTAGTTGACTTAGAGTCAACAATTAAAGGATTTGATTCAATTTGTAAGGGAGAATACGATCATTTGCCTGAAGCTGCTTTTTATATGGTTGGTACAATCGAAGAAGCAATTGAAAAAGCCGAAAAGATGGCCAAAGATGTTGCCTAATGAGTGAAGAATTTAAAGTTGAAATAGTTAATCCTGAAAAATCTTTCTTGTCTAAAGAAAATGCAACCGAGGTAGTTCTGCCTGCATTTGAAGGAGAAATGGGAATTCTAAAAGATCACATTTCAATTATATCTTTTTTAAAGCCAGGTATAATTAAAGTTTATTCAAAATCAGAAGAAAATAAGTATTTTGTTGAAGATGGAATAGTAGAGTTTAGAGATAATAATTTATCAATTCTAACAAGTTCAATTTATAATGTGTCCGATTTAGACAGAAATAAAATTGATCAAATAGTTAAAGAGGCTGAAAAAGAGTCCAACGAAGATAATGTTGATGATCAAAAAAGATATTTAATTGATCAAAAGATAGAAGTATTGAAGTCGTTACAGTTGAGTTAATATTTTTTTAACTTCTTCTTGTATCTTTTTATAAACATCAAATTTAAATTTAACTACTAAATCTGTAATCTGGTCAATACCTACCCACTGCCATTCTAAAAATTCTGGATTTTTAGTATTTAGATTAATTTCACTATTTTTGCCTTTAAACTTCATTAAAAACCATTTTTGTTCTTGTCCTCTATATTTACCTTTCCAAATTATTCCAAGAAGATTTTTTGGCAATTCATATCTAGTTACTTCATTGAGCTCTTTAATTAAATCAACACTTTCAATACTGGTTTCCTCTTTCAGCTCTCTAAATGCAGCATTTAAATAATTTTCATTTTTATCCAAGCCACCTTGTGGCATCTGCCAAAAGTTTTTGGGGTTATCTATTCGTTTTGCTACAAAAACTTTATTTTCTTTATTAATTAATATAACTCCCACACCTTTTCTCAAGGGCAACTTTGAAAAATCTTTTTTCATTTATTACTAACCGTTAAGTAATTTTATTGCAAAATCTAACTGATTATCAGTTTCTGTATCAATTCTAAATTTTTCTGTATTTTCCAATATCTGTATATCTGGCGTTATGCCTGTTCCCGAAATTGATTTTCCAGATGGCAAATAATATTTTGAAATTGTTAATCTTATAGCTCCTTCATTTTTTAAAGGTATAATGGATTGAACCGATCCTTTACCATAAGAGTTTTCTCCAACTATTATTGCTCTTTTATGATCTTTGAGAGCTCCAGCAACAATTTCTGACGCTGATGCAGATCCATAATTAATTAAAACTATTAATGTTTTTCCATCAATTATATCTCCTTCTCTTGCAAAAAATTTCTTATTTTCAGAAGGTGCTCTGCTTTTTGTGGAAACAATCTCGCCATTATCTAAAAAAAAATCTGATATTTTTACTGCTTGGGACAATAATCCTCCAGGATTATTTCTTAAATCAAGCACATATTTATTTATTTGATTTTTTTTAAATAATTTAATTTTATTTTTTATTTGAGTTGAGCTATTTTCATTAAACGCAGTAAGCCTTATATATCCAATGCTATTATCAATTATTTTAGATCTTACAGATTTAACTTCAATTATTTCTCTTGTAATTTCAAAAACTAATGCTTTTTTTACGCCTTTTCTTCTAATTGTAATTTCTAGTTTTGATCCCACCGGACCTCTCATTAGGTCAACTGCTTCAGTTAAGCTTTTGCCTTGAACTTGTGTCCCATTTATTTTTACAATATAATCTCCAGCTTTTACTCCTTCTTTTTCTGCAGGAGAATTATCCATTGGAGTAATTACTTTTATAACACCAAATTCCATTCCAACTTCTATTCCGAGACCTCCAAACTTTCCTTTTGTTTCAGTTTCCATTTCTTTGAATGTTTCTGGAGACATATATGCTGAATAAGGGTCTAATGATTGTAAAACACCATTAATAGCTGCATCCATGACTTCACTTTGATCAACATCTTCAACATATTCTTTATTGATTTTATCTAATACCTCTCCAAACAAATCAATTTTATCGTAAATAGTTTCATCATTTGCTGCAAAAGATATTTTTGAGAAAATAGATAAAATTAATATTAAAACACTAATTAGAAATTTTTTTTTCATATAATAATTTTTTCTTTAGGAATTAATTCAGACCATATTTTTTCAAGCTCATAGAATTTTCTTTTTTCAGGATTAAATATATGCACTATCAAATCAATTCCATCAATTAA
>CACEHK010000013.1 GCA_902559305.1 uncultured Pelagibacteraceae bacterium
AGTCCATAATGGAATTATTGAAAATTCAACTATATTAAAAAAATTTTTAGTTAAGAAAGGCCATGTTTTTAAATCACAAACAGACACAGAAGTAATTACTCACTTAATTACAGAATACTTAAAAAAAAATAATCTTAAAAATTCAATAATTAAAATGCTTAACAAATTACATGGAAGTTTTGCTTTAGGAATTATTTTTAAAGATCAACCAGACTTAATTATTGGTGCAAGAAGAGGCTCTCCTTTAGCGGTTGGCTATGGACCAAACGAAAACTACCTGGGATCTGACTCGTATGCCTTAAAATCTATGACAAATAAAATTTCATATTTAAATGACGGTGAATTCTGTATTGTAAAGAAAGATAATATCGATTTTTTTGATGAAAAAGGAAATAAAGTTAACAAAAAAATATTAGAGCTTTCTTCAAGTGAAAATAATTATGATAAAGGAGAATATAAACATTTCATGGCCAAAGAAATTGACGAACAGCCAGTTACAATTAAAAATTGTATTAATGAGTATATTGATAAAAAAAACAACGACATAAATATTTTTAATTTTCCTTGGAAATCAAAGAATATCTCATCAATTTTACTAATTGGATGTGGAACAGCATACCACTCATGTTTAATGGCCAAATATTGGTTCGAGCAAATAACCAACTTCGATGTTTCAGTTGATATAGCATCAGAGTTTAGATACCGAAAAAATAGATTTAAAGATGATACTTTGTATGTATTTGTCTCGCAGTCAGGTGAAACAGCGGATACTTACGCTGCTTTAGATTTATGCAATAAAAATAATATGAAAACTTGTTCAATAGTAAATGTTGTTGAAAGTTCTATAGCTAGAGAATCTAAATTTGTTTTACCCATACATTGTGGACCCGAAATTGGAGTTGCTTCTACTAAAGCATTTATAGGCCAAATGTTAGTACTTTATTTATTATGCTTAAAATTAGCCAAAGATAAAAAAGATATTAAAAAAGATAGTTTTCTCAAAAAAATTAAATCACTAAATACACTTTCAGAATTAATTAAGAAAACTTTATCAACTGAAAATGATATTCAATTAGTGTGCAATTCATTTGTTCAAGCAAAAGGATCGATGTTTTTAGGTAGAGGTTATTCATTCCCTATTGCTTTAGAGGGAGCATTAAAGTTAAAAGAACTTGCGTACGTTCATGCTGAAGGATACCCAGCTGGAGAAATGAAACATGGACCTTTGGCATTAATAGAAGAAGGTATGCCAGTTGTTGTTTTAGCTCCAAGAGATAATTATTATAAAAAGACTATTTCAAACATGCAGGAAGTTATTGCTAGAGGTGCAAAGGTTCTTTTAATTACAAATAAAAATAAAGATGAAGTTTATTCGGAAAATATTTGGCAAACGATTGAAGTCGAAAATACTACTGATGATTTGTTGCCATTTTTAATTACAGTTCCATTGCAAAAACTTGCATATTATTCTGCACTTAAAAAAGGTTATGATATAGATAAACCTAGAAATCTTGCAAAATCTGTCACTGTTGAATAATAAATAAACTCTGCTAGAACACTCTTAGGTTGAATATGAAAAAATGGAAAACAAATAGTTGGAGAAATTATCCAGTTAAGCACATCCCCACATATGAGGATGAAAAAGAACTTAATATGGTTCTAGGAAAGATTAATGACTTCCCTCCTTTAGTTTTTGCTGGTGAAACAAGACATTTAAAACAACAGTTAGCAGAAGTTGTTGATGGAAAAGCTTTTTTGTTACAAGGAGGTGACTGTGCAGAAAGTTTTGCAGAATTTAATCCAGATAATATTAGAGATTATTTTAAAGTCATGTTGCAAATGTCATTAGTTTTAACTTACTCAGCATCATTACCTGTAGTTAAACTTGGAAGAATTGCTGGACAATTTTCGAAACCTAGAAGCGCTCCAACAGAAAAGCAGGGCAATAAAGAATTACCAAGTTATCTTGGTGATAATATAAATGGCATTGAGTTTAATGAAAAGGCCAGAAGACCAGATCCAAAAAGATTATTTAAAGCTTATTCACAATCAGCTTCTACATTAAATTTAATTAGAGCTTTTTGCCATGGTGGATTTGCTGATTTAAAAAAAGTTCATCTTTGGAACTTAGGCTATATTAAAAAAAGCCCACAAGCCAAAAAATTTAAAGAGCTTGAAGATAAAATTGCTGATGCATTAGCATTTATGGATGCTTGTGGAATTAACTCTGATTTTAACAGAAGACTCAAAACAGTTAATTTTTGGACTTCTCATGAGGCTTTGTTACTTCCATTTGAAGAAAGTATGACAAGGATTGATTCAACCACAGGTGAATATCATGATACATCAGCTCACTTTGTATGGATTGGTGATAGAACAAGACAATTAGACGGTGGACATGTTGAATTTTGCAGAGGAATTGAAAATCCAATTGGAATTAAATGTGGACCAACATCAAAACCAGAAGAAATAGTTAAGATATGTAATGTTATAAATCCTAAAAATGAAAAAGGAAAAATAACATTAATTTCAAGATTTGGTTGTGAAAATGTAGGAAAATTTTTACCAAAATTAATTAGAGCTATAAAAAAAGAAGGCTTAAATGTCATTTGGTCTTGTGATCCTATGCATGGAAATACAGTTAAGTCTTCAACAGGATTTAAAACAAGACCTTTTAACAATGTTTTAAAAGAAGTTAAAAATGTATTTGCAGTTCACCAAAGCGAAGGCTCTTATGCTGGAGGTTTACATATAGAAATGACAGGACAAAATGTTACAGAATGCACAGGTGGTACACAAAAAATTTCTGATAAAGACTTATCCAGCAGGTACAGAACACATTGCGATCCAAGATTAAACGCAAATCAAGCTTTAGAACTGTCATTTTTGATTTCTGACGAAATTAAAAAAAATTCCATTTATGCAAGAAGTGGAATTAGAGCGGTTTCTTAACGCATTTATAAAAGAAATCATTTAAAGTATAATTGAATCATGGAAACAGGTAAAAAAGTTGTATTTATAAAAGATTGGATATTGAATTATGTAAATTCTATGCCAAAAAAAGCAGAGTCTTTAGTTATAGGAATTTCTGGCGGTATAGACTCTTCAGTATCAAGCACTTTAAGCGCAATGACAGGCTTGAAAACAATTGCAATTTCAATGCCTATTAAACAAAAAAGTTTTCAACACGATCTAAGCTTAAAACACCAACAATGGTTAATAAAAAATTTTAAAAATGTAAGTGGATTTACAATTGAATTGGATGATCTTTTTAGTACTTTTGCAAAAACGTTATCAAAATTTAATAATGAACATGGTATGGCTAATTCTAGAGCAAGATTAAGAATGTCAACACTTTACCAAGTTGCAGCAGCTAATAATGGGATAGTTGTTGGAACAGGCAATAAAGTTGAAGATTTTGGAGTTGGATTTTATACAAAATATGGAGATGGTGGTGTAGATATATCGCCTATAGCTGATTGTAACAAAACTGAGGTTTGGGAATTAGGAAAAGAATTAAATATTTTAAAAGAAATAATTGAAGCACCACCCACAGATGGTTTGTGGGACGATGGCAGAACAGACGAAGGCCAGCTTGGTCTTTCATATAGTGAGCTTGAAGAAGCAATGAATAATGAAAACTCAATAAATAGAGATAAATATATTAAAATAAGAAAAGCAAACCTGCATAAGATGGAGCCCATTCCAGTTTGCAAGATACCCAAGTAATCTTAGGGATTCACAAATCATCAATTAAAGTATATTTCTAGAACAATGGATAAAGATATTTTTTTAACAAATAGCCTTGGCAACAAGAAAGAAAAATTTACACCAATAAACCCAAAAAAAATTGGCATGTATGTATGTGGACCAACTGTTTATGATAATCCACATATTGGAAATGCAAGACCTATAGTTGTTTTTGATATTTTATTTAAAGTTTTAAAATGTAAATATGGAAATAAGTCAGTCACATACGTAAGAAATATTACTGATATTGATGACAAGATAATAGCGTCTTCAATTGAAAAAAAAGTCAAAATAGGTGATCTTACAAAAAAAATTACAAATATTTTTCATGATGACTGCAAATATTTAAATTGTGAAAATCCAACCCAAGAACCAAAAGCTACTGAAAATGTTTCACTAATGATAGAAATGATTAATAAACTTATTAAAAATAAGTTTGCATACGAAAAAAATAATCATGTTTATTTTGAAGTAAAAAAATTTAAAGAATATGGAAAACTATCAAACAAAAATTTAGATGAATTGATTGCAGGTGCTAGAGTAGAGGTATCAGAGAATAAAAATAATCCTGCTGATTTTGTATTGTGGAAACCTTCAGTTGAAAACGAACCTTATTGGGAGTCCCCATGGGGTAAAGGCAGACCTGGTTGGCATCTTGAATGTTCTGTTATGTCTAAAAAATTTTTAGGAGATAAATTTGATATTCATGGCGGAGGAAGAGATTTAATTTTTCCACACCACGAAAATGAAATTGCACAATCTAGATGTGCTAATGAAAATGAAACTTTTGCGAATTTTTGGGTTCACAATGGATTTATAACAATTTCTAATGAAAAAATGTCAAAATCCCAAGGTAACATTTTAAAAATCGAAGATTTTAAAAATAAATTTAGCGGGCAAGTCTTAAGATTAGCATTAATAAGTTCTCATTATAAGCAACCATTAGATTGGAATGATAAACTTCTATCTGAGTGTGAGAAAACTTTAAGCAAATGGTATGAAAGTTTCATAGAAATGAAAAAACAGATTTTAATTCCTGATGAATACTTATCGCCTTTGTATGATGACTTAAATACACCGGGTTTTATTGCCAATCTTCATAAACTATTTGAAAAATCTCAAAATGGCAGCGATATAGATAAACAAATATTTGTATCAGCATGTAATTTTGTTGGTTTACTAAATGAAAGTAAAGTTGCTTGGAATAAGTTTAAAAAAAGTAAATTAAAAATTACTGAAGACGAGATAAAACAAAAAATTGATGAAAGAAATAATGCAAGAAAAAATAAAGATTATAAATCAGCAGATAAAATTAGGAATGAATTATTAGATAAAGGAGTTTTAATTGAAGATAAAGATGATAAAACTCTGTGGAAATTTAAATGAGTAGAGAAAAATTATATATATTTGATACAACACTTAGAGATGGAGCCCAGACCCAAGGTGTAGATTTTTCAATTGATGACAAGCTAAAAATAACAAAAGCTTTAGATGACTTAGGGGTTGATTATATAGAAGGTGGATGGCCAGGTGCCAACCCTACAGATACCGAATTTTTTCAAAAAAAAATTAATTTAAGTAATTCAATTATGACTGCTTTTGGTATGACAAAAAGAACAGGAAGAAGTGCTGATAATGATCCTGGACTATCTTCTATATTAAATAGCAATACTCAATCAGTATGCTTAGTAGGTAAAGCATGGGATTTCCATGTTGATGTAGCATTAGGAATATCAAATGAGGAAAATTTAGAAAATATTTCTGAAAGTGCAAAACTTTTTGTTAAAGAAAAGAAAGAATTTATGTTTGATGCAGAACATTTTTTTGATGGCTTTAAAAATAACAAAGAATATGCACTTTCATGTATCAAATCAGCATATGATAATGGTGCAAGGTGGATAGTACTTTGTGATACAAATGGAGGAACACTTCCAAATGAAGTTTCTGAAATAGTAAATGAAGTTACCAAAACTGTTCCAGGAAAAAATCTTGGTATTCATGCACATAATGATACTGGAAATGCTGTTGCAAACTCCCTAACAGCAGTTTTATCAGGAGCAAGGCAAATTCAAGGAACAATTAATGGTCTTGGTGAAAGATGTGGTAATGCAAATCTAATGTCAGTAATTCCAACTTTACACTTAAAAGAAACATATTCGAAAAATTTTGAAACAAATATCAAAAAAGAAAATATTAATAAATTAACCCAATGTTCAAGATTACTTGATGAAATATTAAATAGAAAACCCAATCAACATATGCCTTATGTTGGTGCCGCAGCTTTTTCGCACAAAGGTGGACTACACGTTTCAGCTGTGCAAAAGGATCCAAAAACTTATGAGCATATAAATCCAGAGAGTGTGGGAAATGTAAGAAATATTGTTGTTTCAGATCAATCAGGAAAATCAAATATAGTTTCAAGATTAAATTCTATTGGAATTGATTTTAAACAAGACGATCCAAAAATAAAAAAACTTTTAGAAGAAGTTAAAGATAGGGAGTTTATTGGTTATAGCTATGATGGAGCAGATGCTTCTTTTGAACTCTTAGCAAGAAGAATAATGGGAGAAATTCCAAGATATATTTTGATTAAAGAGTATGATGTTAGTGTTAAAAAAAATAGCTCAGGAGAAATTATTTCTTCAGCTAAGGCTCAATTAGAAGTTGACAAAAAATTAATTCTTTGTGAAGGTGAAGGCAATGGGCCTGTTCATGCACTTGATAATGCAATAAGAAACAATGTAGATAAACTAGCAAAATATTCTCAATATTTAAAAGATTTAAAATTGGTAGATTACAAAGTTAGAATTCTTAATACTGGGACAGAAGCTGTAACGAGAGTTTCAATTGAAAGTACTGATTCAAAGGGTAAAAATTGGTTTACAATTGGAGTTTCTGCAAACATTATTGATGCGTCTTTCAAAGCACTTGTTGACAGTTTAGATTATAAATTATTCAAAGATAAAGCACCTGCAAGTCTTTAATGTTTAATAACATCTCTTTTATTTTACATAAACCACAATTATCTGAAAATATAGGTGCATGCGCCAGAGCAATGAAAAATTTTAATTTTTCTAAATTAATAGTAGTAAACCCTAAATCAACTTTTCCTAATGATAAAATAATTGCTACCTCTGTTGGAGCTCAAGAAATTATAAAAAAAAGTAAAGTTTACGACACATTAGAACCAGCAATGAAAAATATTGATTTTTTAATCTCTACAACTTCAAGGTTTAGGAATAAAAATATTAAACATATTAAGCTAAACGAATTAAACAAAGTAGATTTTAATAAAAAAATTGCTTTTTTGTTTGGACCTGAAGCTTCTGGTTTATCAAATAATGAAATTAGTTTTTCAAATTATGTATTACAAATACCTAGTAATAACAAATTTAAATCATTAAATTTATCACATAGTTTGATAATTGTTGCACATACCGTTTTTCAATTATTAAACAATAAAAAATCTAAATATTCTAAATCAAAGAAAATTAAATCTGCATCAAAGAAAAATATACAATCAATGGCAAATCTATGTATTAAGCATCTTGAGGAAATAAACTTTTTTAAGCCAGCAGAAAAAAAACCTAAAATGTTAGAAAATTTAAGAACTATATTTTATAAAATGGATTTATCTGAAAAAGAAACTCGTATTTTATCAAGCGTATTTGCTAGTTTGGCTAAAAAAAAAGCCTGATTGACAAAATTGATCTTAAGTTTATAAAGCGTCCTATTAAATGACAAAAAGATTAAACTCTAAACACAAAGTTGATAGAAGGCTAAGAGTGAATCTATGGGGAAGACCAAAAAGCCCATTTAACACAAGAGCGTACCCACCAGGCCAACACGGTCAAACAAAATCTGCTAAACCCTCAGACTATGGAATTCAATTAAATGCTAAACAAAAACTAAAATCTTATTATGGCAATATGAATGAGAGACAATTTAGAAATGTTTACAAAAAAGCTATTATGAAAAGAGGAGATACTGCAGAAAATTTAATTGGTTTATTAGAAAGAAGACTTGATGCAGTAATTTATAGATCTAAGCTTTCAAATACAATTTTTTCATCAAGACAATTGATAAATCATGGCCACGTCAGAGTTAATGGAAAGAAAGTTAATATTTCTAGCTATCAAGTTAAAGAAGAAGATAACATAGAAATCAGAGAAAAGTCTAAACAGCTAGCTCTAATTGATATAGCACTTGCAAATAAAGAGAGAGAAGTGCCTGAATATTTACAATTAGATGAAAAAAATAAAAAAGTTAAATTTGTAAGAGTGCCTAAGTTTGAAGAAGTTCCTTATCCAGTTGTAATGGAACCAAATCTTGTTATTGAATATTATTCAAGATAGTTATTTTTTAAAATTAATACCTTTATCTTCAAGAACCTTTTTAAGCTCACCATTTTCATACATTTCTTTTACAATATCGCATCCACCAACAAATTCTTTCTTAATATATAATTGAGGTATTGTAGGCCAATCACTAAATTCTTTTATTCCTTGTCTAATTTTTTCATTCTCTAATACATTTACTCCTTTAAAATTTACCTCTAAAATTTTCAACATATTTGAAACTGCCATTGAGAATCCACACTGTGGAGCATCAGGTGTTCCTTTCATAAAAAGACAAACTTCGTTTGTATCTATTTCTTTACTTATTAATTCATTTGTTTGTTGATCCATATTACTCCTTAGTTTTAATTGCTAATGCATGTAATTCATTTCCCATTCTTCCTTTTAGTGAATTATATACCATTTTATGTTGTTCAATTTTGCTTTTTCCTGCAAATGTAGATGACGTAACTGTTGCTGAATAATGATTTCCATCCCCAGCTAAATCTTGTATTTCTATTTTTGCATCGGGCATTGCTTCTTTTATTAATTTTTCTATTTCTTTTAAATCCATTGCCATATTATTTATCCATAAAGTCTTTTAACCAAAATTTATTAGATTTAATTAAATCGTCAATATGTAGAATTGGCTCTTTATCTACTATTATCTCATTTTCTGTTACAATTCCAATATCATCACAATGTACAGAGTTATCTTTTAAGATTTTTTGAACTTTAGTTAAATTATTAGGCTCAATTTCAATTATATATCTTCCTTGATCTTCACCAAAATAATAATCAAATTTATTAATTAAAACTTTCAAATTATTTAATTTAAATCCTTTTTTTCCTTTAATTGCCATTTTTGAAACTGCAGTAATGATTCCTCCCAATGAAACGTCATGAGCAGAGTTAATTAATCCTTCATCAATTAACCTTAATACCGTTTCTCCATTATTTTTTTCATTAAATAAATTCACAACGGGTGGAGGTCCTTTCTTCTCATTTAAAATATTTATTGCAAATACACTTTGATCTATATGACCTTCAGTTTTTCCAACTACTAAAATTAAATTGTCTTTATTTTTTAGGTTCATAGTGATCATTTTTTTGTAATCTTTAAGTAAACCGACACCACCAATTGTAGGGGTTGGTTTAATACCTTTATCTTTTGTTTCATTGTAAAAAGATACATTTCCAGATACAATAGGGTAATTTAAAAATTTGCTAGCTTCATTAATACCTTCAACACATTCAACAAATTCACCCATATTTTTTTCTTTTTCAGGATTACCAAAGTTTAAACAATTAGTAATAGCAATTGGTTTAGATCCACATGAAATTAAATTCCTCCAACTTTCACACACAACTTGCTTCCCACCTGTAAGAGGGTGTGCGTAACAATATATAGCAGAAGAATCTACTGAGGTTGCAACAGCTTTATTAGTTCCATGAACTCTTATAATACCTGAATCAGCACCCGGTTTTTGTATAGTATCACCCATCACTGTATGATCATACTGTTCCCAGATCCATTCCTTACTAGAAATATTTGGTAAACTTAAAACTTTCTTAAGAACCTCACTAATTTTTAATTTTTTGAAATCATCTTTATTAAAATTTATTTTTTGTGGAAGTTTTGTTTTTTTCCACTTTCTTTCATAAACAGGAGCATTTTCAGCTAATATATTTATTGGAATCTCTGCAACTTTATTATTATCAAAAAATAATTCTATTTTTTTTGTATCAGTAGTTTTTCCAATTACTGAAAAATCTAAATTCCATTTATCAAAAATTTTTTTAGCTTCCTCTTCTTTGCCATTTTCTAAAACAATTAACATTCTTTCCTGACTTTCAGAAAGCATAATTTCATAAGGAGTCATTTTCTCTTCACGACATGGAACTTTATTTAAATTTAATTCAATTCCCAAATTTCCTTTTGATGCCATTTCAATACTAGAGGAAGTCAGTCCAGCAGCACCCATATCTTGAATAGATATAATTGATTTTCCAGACATTAACTCTAAACATGCCTCTAGTAATAATTTTTCAGTAAAAGGGTCTCCAACTTGAACTGTTGGTTTTTTTTCTTCAATTTTGTCATCAAAAATTGTTGAAGCCATACTTGCACCATGGATACCATCACGACCAGTCTTAGACCCAACATATATTACAGGTTTGTTTATACCTGCAGCTTTTGAGTAAAAGATTTTATTTTTATTAACCAAACCTAATGTCATTGCATTAACTAAAATATTCCCATTATAAGATTCATCAAAGTATGTTTGCCCACCAACAGTTGGTATACCCATACAATTTCCATAACCTCCTATACCCTTAACAACTCCTCTTAATAAATTTTTTGTTTTAGGATGTTGTGGTGAACCAAAATGTATTGAATTTAAATTTGCAATAGGTCTGGCACCCATTGTAAAAACATCTCTCATTATTCCGCCGACACCTGTTGCGGCTCCTTGGTAAGGTTCTATAAAAGATGGATGATTATGACTTTCAATCTTAAAAACTATTGCATCATCGTCTTCTATATCAATAACCCCAGCGTTTTCACCTGGTCCCTGGATAACTTTTTTCCCCTTTGTATTAAGTTTTTTTAAATGAATTCTTGATGATTTGTAAGAACAATGTTCGTTCCACATTGCAGAAAAAATTCCAAGTTCAGTTAAGTTTGGTGTCCTTTTAAGTAGATCGCAAATTTTTTTAAATTCCTCTTTTTTTAAACCATGCTCTACTGCAATTTGTTCGTTAACTTCCATTATTTTAAATTTTCAATCAAGTTTTCAAAGAAAAAGTTACCATCATTGCTTGAAAGATATTTATCTATCATTCTTTCAGGGTGTGGCATCATACCTAGGATATTTTTGTTTTTACTAAAAATTCCTGCTATATTTTTTAAAGCACCGTTAGGATTGAATTTTTCATCTTCTTGGCCTTTTTCATCACAATAAGTAACTGCAATTTGATTATTATCATATAATGATTTTATTTCATCTTCAGAACAAAAATAGTTTCCTTCATTATGTGCAATATGTAACTCTAGAACTTCTTTTTTGATATTTTTAAAATACTTATTCTCTTTATCATTTATTTTTACATGCACATTTTTACATATAAATTTTTGGTATTTATTTTGTAGAAGAACACCTGGCAACAGACCAGTTTCCGTCAAGATTTGAAAACCGTTACAAATTCCTAAAACCAAACCTCCTGAATTAGCAAAATCAATTACAGATTTAATAACTTTTGATTTTGAAGCTATACTTCCACATCTTAGATAGTCGCCATATGAAAAACCACCTGGCAAAACTATTAAGTCTGATTTTGGTATTGATTGATCATTGTGCCAAACCATTTGATTTTTGAAACCAAATTTTTTTAGAGCAACATCCATATCTCTATCACAATTAGATCCAGGAAAAATAATTACAGAAGATTTCACTATTTACAAAATTTTATAATCCTCAATAACTAAATTAGCTAGAAGTTTCTTACACATTTCTTCGACTTTATCTTTGGCTTTATTTTCATCATTGGTATTAATTTCAATATCAAAATATTTACCTTGCCTAACTTCTTTTACCTCAGAAAAATTCATTCCATTAAGTGTTTGCTGTATAGCTTTACCTTGTGGGTCAAGTACTCCATTTTTTAGAGTAACAATTACTTTAAGTTTCATTTATTTTTTTTAATTTTTACTGCAGTTGGTTTAGGAAACTTTACAGGCCTTATGTTTGATTGCTCGTGAAGAATACCAAGTCTTCTAGCAACTTCTTGATACGCTTCGACTACATCACCTAAATCTTTTCTAAATCTGTCTTTATCTAATTTTTTATCAGTATCTTGATCCCACAATCTACAAGTATCAGGACTTATTTCATCAGCTAATATTATTTTTTCATCTGATTTTGTTTTTCCAAACTCCACTTTAAAATCAACTAATTTAATTCCAACACCTCTAAATAAACCTTGAAGATAATCGTTTATTCTTAAGCACTGTTCATTAATTAAATCTAGTTCAATTAAATTTAACCATTTAAAATTTAAAATATGTTCACGAGAAATTATTGGATCTCCAAGTTTATCGTCTTTTAAACAATATTCAATTAATGGATAATCTAATACTGTTGCCTCTTCAATTCCCAATCTTTTTGATAAAGACCCAGTAGCAATATTTCTAATTACAAATTCAATTGGTATAATATTTACAAACTTAACTAGCTGCTCTCTCATATTTAATCTTTTAATAAGATGATTTTTTATACCTATTGCTGAAAGAGACGAAAGTAGGTACTCTGAAATTCTATTATTTAAAATTCCTTTTCCTTCTATACTTGCTTTTTTCTGATTATTAAATGCTGTTGCATCATCTTTAAAATGCTGAATTACAACATTTTTGTCACTAGTAGCAAAAATTATTTTTGCCTTTCCTTCATAAAGTTTTTTACCTTTTTTCATTATTTAAATACTCTTTTAAAAATTAAATTTACATTTTTGAAGTGTGAAGAGTAATTAAAAATTGAACTTAATTTAGACTTACTAATTTTGCTCATTATTAATTTATCTTTTAATATTAAATCAAATAAATTTTTATTTTCAGAAAAACATTTTTTTGAATACGATTGAACAATCTTATAGGATTTTTCTCTACTCAATCCTTTTTTTGTTAGTTCTAACATTATTTCTTGTGAGAATATTAATCCTTTTGTTAAATTAATATTTTGAATCATTTTTTTTGGATAAATTATCATTTTATCTAAAATATTTGCCAGTCTATTTAAAGCAAAATCTAACGTAATATTTGCATCTGGACCTATATTTCTCTCAACGCTAGAATGCGAAATGTCTCTCTCATGCCAAAGTGCTATATTTTCTAATGCAGGCGTCACATAACTTCTTACCATTCTAGATAATCCAGTTAGATTTTCGCTTAAAATAGGATTTTTTTTGTGAGGCATTGCAGAAGATCCTTTTTGACCTTTAGAAAAATATTCTTGAAGTTCATAAACCTCAGATCTCTGGAGATGTCTAATTTCTGTTGCCGCTCTTTCAACTGATCCTGCAATAATTCCTAAAACAGAAAAATAAAATGCATGTCTATCTCTTGGTATAACTTGAGTAGATATTGGCTCTATTTTTAAACCAAGTTTTTTTGCAACATGCTTTTCTACATTTGGATTTATATTAGCAAAAGTTCCCACAGCCCCAGAGAGAGCGCAAGAAGACACCTCGTCAATAGCATCAACTAATCTTTTCCTATTTCTTTTGAATTCTTCATAAAAAGACGCCAACTTTAACCCAAAAGTAATTGGCTCAGCATGAATTCCATGACTTCTTCCAATACAAGGTGTGAATTTATGTTTTCGTGCCTGTCTTTTTAATATTTTTAAAATTAGATCTATATCTTTTAATAATATTTTTCCTGATTGAACTAATTGAATATTAAAACTTGTGTCTAGTACATCTGATGAAGTCATTCCCTGATGTAGATATCTTGCATCAATTCCTACTTTTTCTGTAATTGATGTAAGAAAAGCTATAACGTCATGTTTGACTTTAGTTTCTATTGTATGAATTCTAGCTACATTTATTTTTGCTTTTTTTCTAACTATTGCAGAAACACCTTTTGGTATTTGACCTAATTTTTCCATTGCTTGAGCTGCAGCTATTTCTACATCAAGCCAAATTTTATATTTATTCTCCTCAGACCAAATTGTTGTAAGTTCTTTTCTTGAATATCTATTAATCATTAATTATTTGTATGGAGGCTTAGAATAACCTTTAGCAGATTCTGTGAAGATTTCATATCCATTTTCAGTAATTCCAACAGTATGTTCAAACTGTGCTGACAGTGATTTATCCTTTGTTACTGCAGTCCATCCATCATTTAGTAATTTTACATCATATTTTCCAAAGTTAATCATAGGCTCTATCGTAAAAGTCATTCCTGGATAAATCTTAATTCCAGTATTTTTCTTACCATAATGTAAAATATTAGGAGGTTCATGAAATATAGTGCTAATTCCATGACCACAAAAATCTCTTACTACACTAAAGCCTTTTTTCTCAACATATGATTGGATCTCATAGCCAATATCACCTAAAGTTAATCCAGGTTTTAAAATTTTAATTGCGTTCATCATAGAATTGTAAGTGACATCGATTAAATTTTTAGATTTAACTGAAACATCTCCCACAGTATACATTCTACTTGTGTCACCATAATGGCCATCTAATACTGCTGTTACATCAATATTTATTGCGTCTCCGTCGTCTAAGACTCTATCGGATGGTATACCATGGCAAACAACATAATTTAATGAAGTGCACAAAGACTTTTTAAACCCTCTATAGAATTGTGGAGCAGAGTATGCCCCATGATCTTTAATAAATTCATAACCAAGATTATCTAGTTCATTAGTTGTAACTCCTGGTTTTATATATTCAGTTAGCATGTCTAAAGTTTTTGCTGCTAATTTTCCAGCAGCACGCATCTTTTCAAACTTTTCAGTATAGTCACTCATTAATAATTTTAATTTTTTTATCTATTTTTATTTGTTTTGGATTAATTTTACACGCATAAGCAAGAAATTGTACTCCTGATTTTTTAGCTAGTAAATAATTTTCATAATAATCTTTATCTATATCTTTTGCTATTTTAAAATATTTTATATTTTCAATTTGAACTAAAAATAAAACATATGTTTTATAGCCTTTTTTAGATGCATCCATTAATGTTTTTAGATGTTTAGTGCCCCTTGATGTTGGAGAATCAGGGAATTCTGACTCATTAATATTTCTAGTTAAAGTAACATTTTTTACTTCTATAAATGTTTTTTTATTAACCAAGAAATCAAATCTAGTATCTTTATTATAAAAAACTTCTGATTGAATGTGATCTAATTTTTTAAATTCTTTAAAATAGTTATTATTAAGACCCTCAGCTACAATTTTGTTTGCAAAATGTGTATTAACTCCTACTAGTTTTTTTTTTACCTTAATTATCTCTAATGTATATTTGAGTTTTCTTTTTGGATCATCATTTCTTGAAACCCAAACATGATTATTTTTATCTAACAATCCCATCATAGAGCCTGTATTAGGACAATGGGCTGTTAAAGTTTCTTTATTTACTTTAATATCAGCAAAAAATCTTTTATATCGTTTAACTAATTTGCCTTTAATTAAAGGCTTGGTAAATTCCATATCTAAAATATATATAAGAAATGTCTAAAAAAACAAATGCTGCAATATTGATTATTGGGAATGAAATTTTGTCAGGTAGAACTAAGGATTTAAATACAAGTACTTTGTCATTATGGTTAAATTCAATAGGAGTGATAGTTAAAGAAGCAAGAACAATTCCAGATATAGAAGAAAAAATTGTTGATGCAGTAAATTCATTAAGAAAAATATATGATTATGTCTTCACCTCAGGCGGTATAGGTCCCACGCATGATGATATTACAGCTCAATCAATAGCAAAAGCATTTAGCATTGAATATGAAATACATAAAGAAGGATATAAAATTCTTGAAAAATACTATAAGCCAGGAGAATTCAATGAGGGAAGACAAAAAATGATTTGGATGCCAAAAAACGCAAAATTAATATTAAATCCAACAAGTGGAGCTCCAGGTTTTAGTGTTAAAAATGTTTTTTGTTTGCCAGGTGTTCCTTCGATCTTAAAATCGATGCTGGGTGGACTAAAAAATGATATAGTAGGAGGTGATCCAATTTTAAGCCACACTATTAGTTTAAGAACAGTTGAAAGTGAAATTGCAAAATCTTTAACAGAAGTTCAAAATAATAATAAAGATGTTGAAATCGGAAGTTATCCATTCTTTCAAGCAGGTAAATTAGGTGTATCTATAGTTATTAGATCAGAGGACCAAAAAAAAATAAATATTTGCGAAACCCAAATATTAGAATTTGTAAAAGAAAAAAAAATTGATTTAGTAAATAAGAATTAATATGCTTTATTTTGCTTATGGAAGTAATCTTAATCATTTTCAGATGAAAAAAAGATGTAAAGATTCTAAATTTTTAAAAAAAACAATATTAAAGAATTTTCAATTAACTTTTAGAAGCAGATATAGGGCTGCAGATATTCAACCTAAAAAAAATTTCTCTGTACCAGGAGCGTTGTTTGAAATATCTAAAAGTGATGAAAAAAAACTTGATATCTATGAAGATTACCCAATTTTATATAAAAAATACTACTTTAAATATTATGGAAAGAAAGTAATGACATATACCATGACTAAAAAAACTAAATTTACCTATCCTACTGAAAGATATTTAAATATTGTAAAGGGCGGTTATAAAGATTGTAAACTTGACAAAAAGTATCTAATAAAAGCATTAATGCCCTCGTGTTGAAATTAAAAGTTGAGTTTATAACTCTCTTTTTTTTTGACTTTTATAGTCTGTTTTTTCACCTAAATTGAGTTTGAGTTTTAATTCTGCGATCTTTTTTTCTAATTCTATAACCTCTATTGAAATTTGTTCTTTTTCTTTTTCATCTACTTTATCATCATCAAGAGCTTTTCTGGTTTCTTCCATTACATCTCCTATTGATTCACCTAATCTTAATAAATTATTGATTATTTCATCACTGGTGTCGTGATCTTTTCTATCTTCAATTTCTTTTCTAAGCAAAGTTTCATAAGCTGTTAGAAAAGGGGTGCCTTTTCCAATCTTTTTGCAATGGATATCCAATTCTAATCCATCTTGTATATGAAGCTGTCGATCCTTAAAATTAGGATTACTAATATGTTCTATTGCTTTTCTCTTTTTTTCAATAACTGTCTCAATATTTTCATAACCAATATCATCAGCTAAATCTTTTAAAACTCTTTCAAAAGAATAGGGGTTCCTTGGGTAACCTTTTTTCTTATTCATATAATGAGATTATTAGAAATTTATTCGTAGGCAAAGTCTAAAGTTAACCTACGGGTAAAAAATTTTTAAGTGATTATAATTGGGGTGAGTTTGATTTTATTGAACTCATAAAAGATTAAGAGGAAATGAGCAATTTGATCTTTCTAGGTTTTTATAGCCTTACTTTCTACAATTTGTGAATTCCTCTTAATCCTAAACACTAACAAAGAGGAGAAAATGAAGAAAATAAATGTAGAGAAAAAAAATAGTGATGATGAAATGATGATTGATTTACCTAGCGGAGTATTTGATTATTTAGGAGTGCTCTTCATAGGATTTGCAGTTGTAGATTATGCTGCTTCTAGGATGGGTACAAATTTAACTGCATTCTTAGGTCCTTTATCACATTTCACTCCAATTGCAGCAGGTATAATTGGGGGAATATTTTTAAGCTTAAGGAACAAAAGTGAATAAACCATCAACAATATCCCCTGTAAAGGAGCGGGGGATTTCAATTAAACAAAGGAGATAAAATGGCAGACCCAAATAAATATAAATCAGTAAGCATACCTAGAGAAACATATGAAACTTTAGAATGGTTAAGAAAAGGCAATATAATTCAAGCTGAACTAACATTCAGTAAAGTGATTGAATATTTGGCTAAAAGTAAAATGGAGGAAATACAACATAAAACTAATAAATGGAATTCTGAGAAGGATTTGATTCTTAATTAAACAATTAAAGGAGATAATATGAACCAATTAACAATAACTTGTCCAAACTGTAACGAAACTTTTTCTGCAGATGAGGCATTACAAAAACATTTGAAGGAAAAAGAACAAAAATATCAAGATGAAATAAAAGTTAAAGAAAAATTATTAAAGGAAAAGTATAATCTTGATTTTAAACTTAAAGAGAAAAATCTTGAAAAAGAACTTTCCTTAAAAATCCAGGAGAAAAACAAATTTAAATTCCAGGAACTTAATTCAAAACTTGAAGAAGCAGAAGAGGAGAAAAAAAATATAGAAAAAAGAATGGCTTCCAAACTAAAACAAAAGGAACAAACTTTAGAAAAGAGTTCAAAAGAGAATGAGGCAAAAATAGTTGCCAATTTAAAACTAAAAGAAAAAGAAATTGAAAACAAATTAAAGAAAAAGGCTTTAGACTTGGAAAATGATAAAAAGAGAGAGGTAAAAGAACTTAAAGACAAAGTAACTGAAGCTGAAAAAAATAAGAAAAAAATAGAAATGAAACACCAAGAAGATCTTAAGAAAAAAGAAAAACTTCTTGAATTAAAATATAAAGAAAAAAATGAATCTGAACTTAAAAAGTCAGAGGATTTAAGGGCAAAAGAAAGAAAAGAAGATGAACTCTTTAGAAAAAGAGCAAAAATTAAGATTGAAGAACTTACTAGACAAGTAAAACAAAAGTCAGTTGAACTTCAGGGTGAAGTCCAAGAGGAGTTAATAGAAGATTATCTTAGAGATAAATTTCCCAATGACACTGTTGAAGAAGTGAAGAAAGGCGCAAAGGGTGCTGATTGCATATTAACTATCAATAATAAAGATAATGAAAAACTTGCTCAAGTCTACTTTGAGAGCAAAGATCATAAATCTTTTAAAGAAGAGTGGGTTAGCAAATTATTAAGTGACATGAAAGATAAGAATATTAATTACGGCGTATTAATAACTACAGCTATGCCAAAAGATTATAATAAAGATCTAGATGGTTATGTTGAAAGACATGGAAAAAGAATTTTAATCATTCCTATGAACTATCAAATAATTCATACTGTGGTTAGTTTCATAAGGGTTAACTTAATAAATGAGTATAAATCTAAGAAAGATTTTGATGCTCCAAAAATGATGAAAAGACTTTGGGATCATATAATGGGACCATCTTTTCAATTGCCAGTGAGAAATCTATATCAATCTATGATCAAAATGAATGAGCTCATGGGTAAAGAGAAAAAGTTTTTTGAAAATAATATAGCCAATAAAGAAAGAGCAATGCTTGATATGGAGGAAGATTTTAAGGATATGATAAAATCATTCACTCTTAAGGTTGGACCAGATTGTATAATTCAAATTGAGGATAAAAAATAACCTATGCGAAATGAATATACGGATAATTTTAACAAACTTCAGGATGCAATATTAGAAAATAAGTCTGTTAAAATCTCTTATATTAATCATAAGAATTTACCTTCTATTAGAACCATTAAACCAATTAGATTTGAGATGGTAGAAAGGAGAAAAAGCTTTTATGATAGATTATGCATAAAAGCTTTCTGCAGTCTGAGAAATGAAGAAAGAGTATTTGCAATTTATCGAATTAAAAAAATAGTAGATTGATAGATGACAAATGACTTAAAATGTCTATCTATTACTTAACCAAATTGTTTCAAAGGGTTTCAATATTAAAAGCTTGTTGTTTATTTCAATTTTAGACCCAATAAGATTATTCCAACTATGGTAGGTTTTATTTAGATTTGCTCTTTGAATTTTTGAAGATAAATTTGTTATACAAATTATGGTTTGATCTTTATCAATGCTTATTCTTTTAAATGAAAAAACTTTGAGCCAAGGTTTATATTGTGTCTTGAGGCGTTTGGATGAAATGCTTTTTGTTTTCTCCTAACCCTAAGTAAATTTGAAATTTTCTTATAAAATATGCTTTGTTTTGAATTTTTATTATTAAGTTTTTTTGAAATATTTTTATAACTCCATTTATATCTATTTATGTCTCTATTATTTCCAGTCATTATATATTTTGCTTCATCATTAGATTTTCCAAACAAAGAATTTAAATATAAAGCAGGAATTCCTTCAAAAGAAATCATAATTGAATGTGCAGAAACATATCGTTCTAAAAAAAATTTTCCTTTTAGATCATAATCTGACTTTTTAAGTGCATCAAAAACAGTTATATTAGCTTCATAGACTTTTTTTGATTTATTTTGAACTTTTCTGAATGAGAATTTTGATCCATTTTTTTTTAATCTTTTAATGAAATTATTTAATGTTTTTTTGCCAAAAATCCCCTCAGTGGGTCTTATACCTATTCCATCATGCGAAGCTATGAAATTCAAGTAACTATTTCCATATTTTGTATCAGGAAGATTCTTGCTCCATTTATTTAAATACGAACTGTTTTCAAATAAAAATGCGTGAATTAATAATGGTGGTAATGAAAAATTATAAATCCAATTAGCTTCATCATTTTTACCAAAATAACTTAAATTTTCCTTTTCAGGTAAATTAGTCTCAGTAATGATTATACTTTGAACATTAAGAAGATTAATTATAATTCTAAATAGTTTTATAATTTCATGTGTTTGTTTTAAATTTATGCATTTTGTGCCGCTTTCTTTCCAAAGATAAGCAATAGCATCTAATCTTAAAACTGTAACACCATTTTGGATAAGATATAACATTATCTTTACAAATCTTAGAAGTAATGATGGATTTTTAAAATCCAAATCTATCTGGTCTGCACTAAAAGTTCTCCAAAGGTATTCTTTTTTATTAAAAATATTTATTCTTTTTAATAATTTATGATCTCGTGGTCGTATTACTTTTGAAGTATCAAATTTAGAATCTACAGTTAAAAAATAATCTTTACCTGGTTTTTTGTTTTTTAAAAAGTTTCTAAACCACAATCCTCTTGCTGAAGAATGATTAATTACCATATCAGCCATTATGTCATTTGATTTTGAAATCTTTTTTATATCAGACCAATTACCAATTTTATTTTCAATTTTATAATGATCTTTTACAGAAAAACCACTATCACTACTTGAAGGATAAAAAGGTAAAAAATGAATTGTATTAAAATATTTCTCTAATTTTTTTTGAAAAAAAGTTTTAAAAACTTTTATTGAATGTTTTTTATTTGAATAAATGCTATCTCCATAACAAATTATTAATGAAGTTTTTTCTGAAATATTCTTTTTTCTTTTTGGATTTTTTTTATTAAAATCTCTAATTATTTCAATTATTTCATTTTTAAAACTATTAATATCATTTTTAGATAAAAATTTTTTGTAAATACTATTTAGTTTAGATCTTATCTTTTTCTGGTCTTTTTGAGTTAACATTAATAATATTTTTTATTTAAATAAATTATCTAATCCTATTTTTATCCTTATCAAAAAATAATATCTTATCTTTTGAAAAAGATATCTTTAGTGAATGATTATTAATATTTTCTGATGATTTAATTATAATTTGGTTTTCTGATAGTTTAGCATAAATAATTTTCTCAAACCCTAAATTTTCAATAAGGTCAACTTTAACATTTAATTTAATATCGTGGTCACTTTTAACGCTGATATCTTCAGGTCTAACACCTAGATAGACCCTGTCTTTAAACTCAAAATTTTCAAAAGTTATCTTATTATTAAATATTTCTATTGTGTTTGAATTAACAATTTGTTCTTTATTAATTTTAATTATATTCATTTTTGGAGAACCAATAAACTCTGCAACAAAAATATTATTTGGATCAGCGTAAATCTCAGTTGGTGTGCCAAATTGTTCAATAATTCCTTTATTAAGAACTACAATTCTATCAGCTAGTGTCATTGCTTCTATTTGATCATGAGTTACATAAATTATATTTGATTTCAGCTTTTTATGTAGTTTAGATATTTCAACTCTCATTTCAGATCTCAAAGCAGCATCTAGGTTTGACAACGGTTCATCAAACAAAAAAACTTTTGGGTTCCTTGTGATTGCTCTACCAATAGCAACCCTTTGTCTCTGTCCACCTGAAAGCTGCTTAGGTTTTCTCTCAAGTAAATCCTCAATTTGAAGTGTAGCAGCGGCTTCATTAACTTTTTGATTAATTTCTTTTTTATCAATTTTTTCCATTTTTAATCCAAAAGACATATTTTCAAAAACATTCATGTGTGGATACAAAGCATAGGATTGAAATACCATTGCAATTTCCCGTTTAGAGGGAAGTAAATTATTTATTAATTTTTGATCTAAAAAAATTTCTCCTTCATCAACTGTTTCAAGACCGGAAATCATTCTAAGTAATGTTGATTTTCCACAACCTGAAGGACCTACCAAAACGATAAATTCTCCATCATTTATACTTATATTAAATTTATTAATAACTTTATTATTTCCAAATGATTTATTGAGATTTTTAATTATAATTTCTGACATTTTGAGTGATTTTTAATTAACCTTAAATGTTGTTAAAAATTTATTACAATGCTAGATTTATCGCAATGAAAAAATTGTGCGGTTTTTAAAAGTAAAAAAACAAATAGGGGAGACAATGTTAAAAAAACTGATAATCAATATATCCGTACTAGTATTTTTAATTTCAAATACTAGTTTTGCTGATATTAAACTTTGGACGACTGAAGTCCAACCAGAAAGAATGGCAAAACAAGAGGAAATGGCTAAATCTTTCGAGTCTAAAACTGGTATTAAAGTTGAAGTAATACCTATTGAAGAAAAAGATCTTGGAACTAGAGCTACTGCAGCAGCAGCAGCAGGAGATCTTCCAGATGTTATTTACCACACACTACAATATGTTTTACCATGGGCTGAAGCAGGCATATTAGATGTCGATGCGAATAACGATGTTGTTAAGTCTTTAGGAAAAAAAACTTTCGCACCTGGTGCATTAAACATGGCTAAGAAAGGTGGAAAAATTGCAGCTGTTCCAGTTGATGGCTGGACTCAAATGGTCGTTTACAGAAAAGATCTATTTGAAAAAGCTGGTTTAGAGCCACCAACTTCATATGCAAATATAGTTAAAGCTGTTAACGCGTTATCAAGCAATGATATGTTTGGTTTTGTAGCCGCTACTAAGACAGATGAAAATTTTATGAGCCAAGTACTTGAACATGTACTTTTAGCTAATGGAGTTAATTTTGTTAAAAAGGGTGGAACTAGAAAGCAAGGTAAAGCTTTAAAAAATTCTTTAGAATTTTACAAAGTAATTGCTAAAGCAAGTCCTCCAGGAGAATTATTCTGGAAACAATCTAGAGCTTTATATTTTGCTGGAAAAACGCCAATGATTATTTGGTCTCCATTTATTATGGATGAATTAGCAGGTTTAAGAGATTCTGCTCCTCCAACAATAAATAGTGACCCAACATCACCTGAACTTGCATCTAAAACTGGTTTTATTACTAATTTTAGCGGACCTAATAATAAAAAAGGTGCTGCTTGGGCCGATGTAAGATACTTTGGAATAACTGCGGATGCAGATACTGATGAAGCTAAAAAATTCATAGAGTACTCAATGAGTGAAGGCTACACAGCAACATTAGGAATAGCTCCAGAGGGAAAATTTCCAGTAAGAAGAGGAAATAAGAGTGATCCTAAAGCTTACACAAAAGCTTGGAGTAAATTACCCGTAGGTGTTGATAGGAAAGCTCCATTAACAGATCTTTATTCTGCAGATGTTATTGATAACATTGTTGCTGGTTTGGATACTGCAAATAGATGGGGCGTCAAAGAGGGTGAACTTTCTCGAGCATCGAAAATCATCAATTCTCAATTCTTAAATAGAATCACTAGAGAATATATTGATGATCAAATCTCAGTTGATGAAGCAGTTAAGAAAATTAACGCTGAATTAGCTAAGTTTTAAAATAATAAATTTATAAAAAGCGGATAATACTTTATTATCCGCTTTTTATTATGAGTATTTCATTATCAAAATTAGAAAAAAGAACTGCGTACGCTTTAGTTTTACCTGCAGTCTTATTAGTCTTTGCAATTGTATTATTTCCTATTTTTGCAAATGTGTGGATAAGTTTTAAAGATATTGAATTAAAAGATATTAGAATTCCAGAACCCAGAGCTAAAAAAATAGTAAAAACAAT
Source organism: uncultured Pelagibacteraceae bacterium (assembly GCA_902559305.1). Lineage (GTDB taxonomy): Bacteria > Pseudomonadota > Alphaproteobacteria > Pelagibacterales > Pelagibacteraceae > Pelagibacter. The sequence goes on from CACEHK010000013.1 coordinate 23,842, forward strand.
TTCTGATAACGGATCTGAATTAAAAGTTATTTATAAATTACGTAACAGTTCATTAATTCAGGAAATCAGAAGTGTTAAATTACAAGATAAATTCCCAAAAAATATTTCACCAATAAATTTAGATGCTAGATGTAATTTTAAATCCAAAAAAATCATATGTGATTTTGGAAATTGGGAAGCAAAGTACAGAGAGAATTTTGAATTAATAATAAAAAATATAAATGGTGAAAAAATTGATAAAGATTTAATTAAATCAAAAAAACCAATTTTAAGTGGAAAAGCAGACAATCCACTGCTTACAACAAATTTTACATTAGATAATTTTAAAAAAGTTTTTTATGAAAATAATTTTGTTGAATTGCTTTTAACGACATTTTACTTCACTTTTTTTGGCACTGTGGGAGCAATAATTTTTGGAATTTTGGCAGCCCAATTAGTTAATCAAAATATTCAAGGTCGAACTTATATGCGTGGTATTTTACTTTTTCCATATGTAGGTCCTGTGGTTGCTTTGGCTTATACTTGGACATTGTTATTAGATCCTAATAGTGGAACTTTAAATGCATTGTTGGTTAATTTTAATGTTTTAGAGACACCAATTAATTTACTGGGTCAAAAATATATAACAATGAATATTTTGGGTTTTGAATTTAAATTAAGGCTCGCATTGACAACGGTTATTTTTTTTGAAATATGGCGTTATTTTCCATTAGCTTTTTTATTTATCTTAGCAAGACTTCAGGCTATACCACAAACTTTGTATGAAGCAGCCGATGTAGACGGAGCAAGCCCAATTCAAAAATTTATACATATTACGCTACCTCAAATTACAGCAATAATTTCTATTTTGTTTATGATTAGATTTATTTGGAACTTTAATAAATTTGAGGATATTTTTTTATTAACAGGTGGAGCATCAGGAACAAGAACGTTGCCTATTAACGTTTATCAACAAGGTTTTGCTGTTTCAGATATCGGTATGGGCTCTGCGGTTTCAATAGTCATAGTGATGTTACTTATCTCTTTTATGATTATATATTTTAGATTGATTGGAAAAAAAGCAAATGAAGTTTAAATCTTTAGCATTATTTTTGGTTATTTCATCATTTTTTCTTACTTGTATTTTATCTATATGGAAAGTTATGTCTACACTTCAAGGTTTAAATTTTACTAATTTAAATATCGCACAAATCTTTATAATTGGCATTTTTTTATCTTTATCTTTCGTATTAATTGGAAATAAAATTAATCATTTAATGAAAATTATTTCATTATCTTTTATATTTTCAATTTTCTATTTTTACTTAAATGAAACGTCTCCATATTGGTATATATTCGGAGTTTTCTTAATAACTTTATTTTTTACTAACAAATTAAAGAAGTATACTATGCAATCTTTAAAAGAAGATTTCATAACTGAAAAAGTTACTTTTGATTTTATTACTCTATTTGGCATTGTCTTTTTTGCTTTTGTAATTTTATTTCCGTTTTACATTATGTTGGTTACAAGTTTCAAAACTCAAATAGCTTTATTAGTTAATCCCTTAGATTTTAGTTTAGATTTTTCTAAAAGTTTAACTGAGTTATTTAAATCTTATTTTGTAATTTTTGAAACTTATAATTTTGGTAGGTATATCTTAATAAGCTCAGCTGTTTCAATTGGAACTGTTATTATAACTTTGTTATTTGCAATACCTGCAGCTTATGCAGTCGCAAGATTAAATTTTTTTGGAAAAAATTTTTTATCATCTTCAATTTTAATTATCTATATGTTTCCAGCTATAGTTTTAGTAATCCCCTTGTATACTGTGTTTAGTCAATTTGGGTTAAGAAATTCAATTTTTGGCTTATTGATAGTTTATACAGCAACTACTTTACCGGTGGCTATTTATATGTTGCAAGGTTATTTCAAAAGCATTCCTAAAGAAATTGAAGATGCAGGAATTATGGATGGTCAAAATTGGTTTGGGATAATTTTAAAAATTATTATTCCATTAAGTTTACCAGCAATTGCATCCGTTGCTCTTTACGTTTTTATGATAGCATGGAATGAATTCCTTTTCTCTTTGATGTTTTTAGATAGCCCTAAATCTTTTACTTTATCAAGAGCTATACAATATTTAAGTGGAGATGCTGAGACTCCACGTCAATATTTAATGGCTGGATCAGTCATAGTCACTGTACCAGTACTCTTAATTTTTGTATATTTTGAAAAATATCTTGTGAGCGGTTTAACTGCCGGAAGTGTAAAAGAATAAAAATTTTACTTATTACACTTGTTGAAATATAAATATTAGCATAAATACTCATGAAAATAACTCATGCCCTCGTGGTGAAATTGGTAGACACAAAGGACTTAAAATCCTTGCCCTTTTGGGAGTGCCAGTTCGAGTCTGGCCGAGGGCACCAAAACAATGAACAAAAAAATAATAATTTCAGATACAAATAAAAATTCTTTAAGGATAAAAGCATTTGTTTCAAAGAATATAAAAAAAAACAAATCTCTTAGATCAAATTTACTAATAGTAATTGGAGGAGATGGTTTCATGCTAAAAATATTGAAAAAATACAAAAATTCATCAAAATTTTTTTACGGAATAAACTCAGGTAATTACGGTTTTTTAATGAATAAATTTTCTCCAAAAAATACAATTAAAAATCTTTCAAAGGCAAAAATGATTACTATTTCACCTTTAGAGATGGTTGTTAAAAATAAATATGGTTTAACAAAAAAATCAATTGCAATTAATGAGGTCTCAATATTGAGACAAAGCAAACAGGCTGCGTCTTTATTAATACAAACTGGCACAAAAACAATCATTAAAAAATTGATCTCAGACGGTGTATTAGTATCAACTCCAGCAGGTAGTACTGCTTATAATTTATCTGTTCATGGACCAATACTCAGTTTAAACTCAAGAAAACTTTCTATTTCACCTATTAGTCCATTTAGACCAAGAAGATGGAAAGGAAAAATCATAAGTGAACAATCAAGTGTTAAAATTAAAAATTTAAATTCAAAAAAAAGACCGATCAGTGCAGTAGCTGACAATTTAGAAGTAAGAAATGCAAAAACTATTACTGTAAAAATTAATAAAAAAATTAAATTTAACTTACTTTATGATTCAAATAGAAGTCTGCAAAATAAAATTAAAATTGAGCAAATAAGAAAAGAAACTAGTTGATGGTGCCCCCGCACGGATTCGAACCGCGGACCTATTGATTACAAATCAATTGCTCTACCAGCTGAGCTACAAGGGCTTGATGAATATTTATTAATATTCTTTAAACTAATCAAGTTTTTTTTTCCTTTTCATTATATGATGAAATACTATTGCTGCACTATTGGATATATTTAAACTTTCTATATTTTGATTGATTTCTATTTTAACTAAAAAGTCAGTATATTTTTCAGTATGTTTTTTCATACCATAACCTTCAGACCCGAATAAAAGAACATTATTACCTTTCCAATCAACATCCATAAAGTTTTTTTCACTTTTAGCGTTAAATCCATATATCCAAAAGTTTTTTTCTCTTAAAAATTTCAAAGTAGTATTTATATTCGATACTTTAAAAATATTTATATGTTCCATACAACCACTTGCAGATTTGTACATCAATTTACTTTCGTCTGGAAAATGTCTGTCTTTTACAATAATTCCATCTAACTTAAATGAAGCAGCACTTCTAATTATTGATCCTATATTTCTAGGATCTGAGACTTCATCTAAGCATGCTAAATTTAAATTTGATTTATTTTTAATAAAATCTTTTAATGTTAAATCCTCTAAATGCTCTACTTCTGCAACATAGCCCTGATGCATTATATTTTCTTTACCAGTATATTTATCCAATTCTTTTTTTGTTCTGTAATAAATTTTAATATCTTTAAGTAGATTTTTTTTACTTTGTCTAAAAATATTTTTTTTACTCTCTTCAGTTAAAAAAACCCTTAAAACCTTGCGATTTGGATTTTTTAATGCTTCCATAACTGTATGTTTGCTAACGATAAAAAAAGTTCTTTTATTCATAAATTTCAATGCTTTTATACGTTTTTTTACTCATTTTCTCATTAATTCTCGTATTGCATTTATGCAATAAAAATATATAAACCGCTTGTTGTTTAAAGCTTTATTGAACAAGGGGACGCTTCCCCTGCGAAAAGGAGGGGTACCAAAGCGGTCAAATGGGGCGGGCTGTAAACCCGTTGACTTCGGTCTTCGAAGGTTCGAATCCTTCCCCCTCCACCATTCAATATAGTATTAAATTACATTGGAGTGAACTTGGGTGATGCGGGTGTAGTTCAATGGTAGAACGCTAGCCTTCCAAGCTGGATGTAAGGGTTCGATTCCCTTTACCCGCTCCAAAAAGTTTAAAAAAAAAGAAAAAAAAGAAATAAAGAGGAAAATATAATGTCGAAAGAAAAGTTTGTAAGAAATAAACCGCACTGTAACATCGGTACAATCGGTCACGTCGATCATGGTAAAACAACTTTAACGGCCGCTATAACTAAAGTATTAGCTGAAAGTGGTGGTGCGAATTTTGTTGCTTATGATCAAATTGATAAAGCACCTGAAGAAAAAGAGAGAGGAATTACAATTTCAACAGCTCACGTAGAGTATGAAACTGATAAAAGGCACTACGCACACGTTGACTGCCCAGGACATGCTGATTATGTAAAAAATATGATAACTGGTGCAGCACAAATGGATGGAGCAATTTTAGTTGTTAATGCTGCGGATGGTCCAATGCCTCAAACAAGAGAGCATATACTTTTAGCAAGACAAGTTGGGGTACCAGCAATTGTTGTCTTTTTAAATAAAGTTGACCAAGTTAAAGATAAAGAACTAATTGATTTAGTTGAGGAAGAAATTAAAGAACTATTAACTTCTTATAAATTTCCGGGCGATAAAACTCCAATTATTAAAGGATCAGCTTTGGCAGCAGTAGAAGGAAAAGATGAAGAGATTGGTAAAAAAGCAATACTTGAACTTATGAAAGCTGTTGATGATTTTATACCACAACCTGACAGACCAAAAGACAAACCTTTTTTAATGCCTGTTGAAGACGTTTTTTCTATTTCAGGAAGAGGAACGGTTGTTACTGGTAGAGTGGAGTCAGGAGTTATAAAAACTGGAGAAGAAATAGAAATAGTTGGTATTAGAGAAACAAAAAAATCTGTATGTACTGGAGTAGAAATGTTTAGGAAACTTTTAGACTCAGGTGAAGCTGGAGATAACATTGGAGCACTTTTAAGAGGTGTAGAAAGAACAGATGTCGAAAGAGGTCAAGTTTTATGTAAACCTGGTTCTGTTACTCCTCATACTAAATTTGAAGCTCAAGCATATGTTCTTAAAAAAGAGGAAGGTGGTAGACATACACCATTCTTTACAAAGTATAGACCACAGTTTTATTTTAGAACTACTGATGTAACCGGTGAAGTTGAATTACCATCTGGAACAGAAATGGTTATGCCTGGTGACGATGCTAAATTTACAGTTAAATTAATTACACCGATCGCTATGAGTGAGAAATTAAATTTTGCAATTAGGGAAGGTGGAAGAACAGTAGGAGCTGGAGTAGTAACTAAGATTATAGAGTAAGCTCCTATAGGAGTGTAGCTCAATTGGTAGAGCGCCGGTCTCCAAAACCGGAGGTTGGGGGTTCGATTCCCTCCGCTCCTGCCAAATAGGAATAATAGATTATGAAAAACCCTTTAAAATTTATTCAAGAAGTAAAACAAGAAGCTTTCAAGGTTACTTGGCCGACTGGTAAAGAAACATTGCAAGGGTCTTTAATGGTAGTTGCAATGGCAATTGTAGCTTCCATTTTTTTTTTACTTTTAGATCAATTTTTAAACTTTTTCTTAGAATTAATATTAAAGATTAGCATATAATTATGAAAAATTGGTATATTGTTCAGTCTCATTCAAGCTTCGAAAATAAGGTTGCTCAGTTAATTAAAGAGGAAGCTTCAAAAGCTAAAGTATCAGAAAAAATAGAGGAAATAGTTGTTCCTACACATGATATAACAGAAGTTAAGAGAGGAAAGAGAGTCCAAAGAAAAAAGAAATATTTTCCAGGGTATGTTTTGATAAAAAGTGAAATGGATAATGACTTATATCATATGATAAAAGGGATAAAAAAAGTAAGTGGTTTTTTAGGATCAAAAGGTATCCCAGTACCAGTATCAGATAAAGAAATTGAAAAAATTTTAGGTCAAATCAAAGATGGAGTGGCCCAGCCAAAATCAGGAATTGAATATTCAATTGGAGAAAAAGTACAGGTTATCGACGGGCCTTTTGCATCGTTTAGTGGCCTAGTAGAAGATATTGATGAAGAAAAATCTAGACTTAAGGTGTCAGTTTCTATATTTGGTAGACCGACGCCTGTTGATTTAGAATATAATCAGGTAGAAAAGGTTAGTTAATGGCAAAAAAAGAAATTAGTGGTTACGTAAAATTACAAATTAAAGGTGGCCAAGCAAATCCAGCACCACCTGTTGGACCTGCTCTTGGTCAAAGAGGAATAAATATAATGGAATTTTGTAAATCTTTTAATGAGAAAACAAAAAATTTCATGGGAAAGCCTGTTCCGGTTGTTATTACTGTTTATAAAGATAAAAAATTTGATTTTATTATAAAGTCACCACCGGCTTCACATTTCATTAAAGAAGCTGCTAAATTAAAAAGTGGATCACAAGAGCCAGGAAGAAACATTGTTGCTTCTATAACAAAAAAACAAGTTGAAGAAATAGCAAAACAAAAAATGTCAGATTTAAATGCTCACGACGTTGAAGAAGCATCAAAAATTATTGCAGGTTCTGCTAGATCAATGGGTATTGAGGTAAAAGAATAATGTCATCAAAAAGATATAAAAAATTACCAGAAAAAACTAAAGAGTTAGCACCTGATGTTATTGAAAAAATTATTCCAATCATTAAAAAAAATTGTACGACAAAATTTGATGAGTCTTTAGATTTAAACTTACAAATTAACAATAAACAAAAAAAAAGTGAGATAAATCTTAGATCTGTTGTTAACCTACCTTCTGGCTCAGGTAAAAATATTAAAGTAGCAGTTATTTGCGAAGAAACTAAATCCCAATCTGCTAAAGATGCTGGTGCAGATATTGTAGGTGGAGATGAATTAATTGAAAAAATAAAGTCTGGTGAATTAAATTTTGAAAAATTAATATCTTCTCCTTCAATGATGATTAAACTATCTAAATTAGGTAAAATACTTGGACCCAAAGGATTAATGCCAAATCCTAAATTAGGAACTGTTACAGATGATTTAAAAAAAGCTGTTCAAGATGCAAAACTAGGTCAAGCTGAGATTAAAAATGATAAAGATGGCAATATAGGTTTAAGTTTGGGAAAAAAATCATTCTCTGATGATAAAATAATAA
>CACEHK010000014.1 GCA_902559305.1 uncultured Pelagibacteraceae bacterium
AAAGTACGGTGGATTTATACCAGGAATAAGACCTGGCGAAAGTACAGCATTATATATAGACAACATATTAACTAAATTAACTACAATAGGTGCATTATATTTAACTCTCGTATGTTTAATGCCTGAATTTTTAATTGCAAATTATCCAATACCTTTTTATTTAGGCGGAACCTCAATATTAATCGTAGTTGTTGTAGCAATAGACACTGTAACACAAATACAAACTAGGTTAATGAGCTCCCAGTATGAACAGCTTATGAAAAAAACTAAATTTGGTAAATAATTATTAAAGTGAACATAATAATCTTTGGACCACCTGGCGCTGGAAAAGGAACACAAGCTAAATTCTTAGTAAAAAAATTAAATAACTTTCAAATATCAACAGGTGATATGCTAAGAGATGAAATTAAAAAAGACACAGAAATTGGTAAAAAAATTATTAACCATATGAATGATGGAAAGTTTGTTGAAGATGAAATAGTAAATAAACTTCTTGAGCAAATAATATTTGACACAAAAAAAATGAACAAACTTATTTTTGATGGATATCCAAGAACTTTAAATCAAGCTAAAAACCTTGATATTTTGTTGGAAAAATCTAATCAAGAAATAAAACATATATTTTTTCTTAATGTAAACAAAGATACAATAGTAAAAAGAATAGAGAAAAGAAAAATTTTAGAAAAAAGATCAGATGATGATGCCAGTACTATTTTGAAAAGATATGATACTTATATGAAAATAACTCAACCTGTGTTGGATTATTATTCAAAAAAACAGAACTTTCATGAAGTTGACGGATCCATGGAAATAAATGATATTTCTCAAAAAATTGAGGAAATACTTAATGTTTAAGACGTTGACATTGAATCATCTTCTTATATAAAAGGCTAAATTTTAATCACAATATATGGCTCGAATAGCAGGTGTAAACATCCCTCAAAACAAGTTAGTTCATGTAGGTCTTACCTATATTTATGGAATTGGAGATCAGTTTTCAGATCAAATTTGCAATGCACTAGATATAAATAAATCTACTAGAATTAATCAGTTGAGCGATGACCAAATTCTTAAAATAAGAGAATATATTGATAAGCATTTTACTGTTGAAGGTGATTTAAGAAGGGAAAATTCTCTAAGCATAAAAAGATTGATTGATTTAGCTACATATAGAGGCTCAAGACACAGAAAAAAACTTCCTGTAAGAGGTCAAAGAACCAGATGTAATGCCAGAACCAGAAAAGGGAAAGCAATTGCTATAGCAGGTAAAAAACTAACCCCTCTTAAAAAATAATATTTTAATAATGAACAAAGACAAAAAAAATCAAACAGAAATAAAAGAAACCTCAACAGAGAAATCAAAGGTCGTTAAAAAAAGTTCATATTCAAAAAAGAAAAAAGCAAAAAAAAATATTTTAAATGGTATTGCCTATGTACAATCAACTTTTAATAATACAATTGTTTCTATAGCTGACACAAATGGAAATGTAATTTCATGGGCTTCAGCAGGTCAAAAAGGTTTTAAAGGATCAAGAAAATCAACACCGTATGCAGCTCAAGTTGCTGCTGACGCTGCTGCCGCTAAAGCACTAGATGTTGGAATGAGAACATTATCTGTCGAAGTTAAAGGCCCAGGGTCTGGCAGAGAGACAGCCTTACGCGCATTACAGGCGAGAGGTTTTAAAATTATATCTATTAAAGATACAACGCCTATGCCACACAATGGAACAAGGCCACCAAAAAAAAGGAGAGTATAGATGGAAACTACAAATGTTAATATAAAAAATTGGAAATCACTTATTAAACCTGGAAAATTAGATATTAAATTGAGTGATGATAAATCTTATGCAAAAATTATAGCTGAACCGCTAGAAAAAGGTTATGGATTAACATTAGGTAATTCTTTAAGAAGAATTTTACTATCTTCAATAAGAGGAACTGCTGTAACTGCAATTCAAATTGATGGTGTTCTACATGAATTTTCATCAATTAAAGGTGTAAGAGAAGATGTTACTGATATAGTCTTGAATGTTAAATCTTTAGCTTTAAAGAGTAATATTGAAGGATCAAAAAAAATTATTCTTGATGCAAAAGGCCCAGGTGAAATCAAAGCATCAAATATAACTCCGGTATCTGACATAGAAATATTAAACCCTGACTTAGTTATTTGTAATTTAGATGAAAATACAAATTTTCATATGGAGATGACGGTCGGTAATGGAAAAGGTTATGTTTCTGCTGATATAAACAAACCTGAAGAACCACCACTAGGCTTGATACCTATAGATTCCTTGTTTAGTCCAGTAAAAAAGGTTTCTTATTCAATAAGCACAGCTAGAGAAGGAAAAGCTTTAGATTATGATAAACTTACTATGGAAGTAGAAACTAATGGATCTATTTCAGCTGAAGATGCGGTAGCATATTCTGCAAGAATATTTCAGGATCAATTAGGAATGTTCGTTAATTTTGATGAACCTCAGGAAGTAATAGTTAGAGACAAACCAACTGAACCTGAATTTAATAAAAATTTATTAAGAAAAGTTGACGAGTTAGAACTTTCAGTAAGATCAATGAATTGTTTGAAAAATGATAATATTATTTATATTGGTGATCTAGTACAAAAATCAGAAGGTGAAATGTTACGAACACCTAATTTCGGAAGGAAATCTTTAAACGAAATTAAAGAAGTTTTAAATACAATGTCACTATATTTAGGCATGGAAATACCAAACTGGCCGCCGGATAATATCGCTGAATTATCAAAAAAACTAGAAGAAGCTATATAATGAGACATAAGTTTGGATACAAAAAACTAAATAGAACGTCTGAACACAGAAAAGCATTAATTAAAAATATGCTTAATTCTTTGATTAAATATGAGCAAATAACCACAACTTTACCAAAAGCAAAAGTATTAAAACCACAAGCTGACAAAATAATAACTCTAGGAAAAAAAAATAATTTACAAAATACCAAGATATTAGTTTCAAAATTACAAGATATTAAATCAGCTAATAAAGTTAAAAAAACTTTAGCAAAAAGATACGAGAGTAGAAAAGGTGGATACACTCGGATTGTAAAAGCTGGTTATAGATATGGTGATAAAGCACCTCTAGCAATAATAGAGTTTGTTGATAGGGATATTGAAGCAAAAAGAGTAGATAGAAAAAAAAAAGAAACAAAACAGAATCCTGAAGAAAAAAAAGTAGCTTCAGTATAGCATCACAATTTAGATGAATAAATCTTATAGCGTAGATGACTCTTACGATGGTATAAGAATTGATAAATGGATTAGAAACAATCTAGGTAAGGTTCCACAAGGTTTAATTGAAAAATCTCTCAGAGCAGGAAAAATTAAGCTTAACAAAAAAAAAATAAAAAGTTCAACAAAATTAAATACAAATGATATTATTAATGTTTATGATATTAATTTTCATGAAAGACCTGCTGTAAAAAAAATTAAATTTAACCCTTCAAGTGAAATTATAAAAGAGAATGAGGACTTAATTATTGATAATAATGAAAATTTTATAGTTGTAAATAAAGAAGCAGGTATTTCAGTACAAGGTGGAACTAAATCAAAAAAAAATCTTATCGATATATTCTCTAAAAGTAAATTATTTGAAAACAACAAACCTTATTCAGTACATAGGTTAGACAAAGATACTTCTGGAGTATTTATAATTGCAAAAAATAGAGATACAGCTAAATTATTTACAACTTTATTTAGGTTAAGAAAAATTCATAAAACCTATTTGGCTATATGTTATGGTGAACTAGAAAAAAATAAAGGAATATTCAATCAAGATTTATTAAGATTTGAAGGAAAGAAAAAAATACTTGAGAAATCAAAAACCACTTATCAAGTTATCGACAAGAATTCTAATTGTACATTACTAGAAATGAACCCAATAACTGGAAGAAAACATCAATTAAGGAAACAACTTTCTCTTATAGGTCATCCAATATATGGAGATGATAAATATACTTATGATAAAAATTTAAAAACTAAAAAAAAACAATTAATGCTTCATTCATATAAAATTATGTTTATTATAAATAATAAAAAGTACACTTTTAAAGCTTTGTTACCTGATTATTTTAAAAAATTAATTAAAACAAAAAGACTTAATTTTTTAAATTAAAAGTTAAATTTTTAATTATTTCATCAGAAAGTTTATTATAGTTTTGCCTATTAATATTTTCTAAAGTAGTAATCCCCTTATCCTTTATCCCACAAGGTATAATTTTTTTATAATTTAATAATTCATTACTTACATTTATAGAAAATCCATGATACGCAATCCATTTTTTTACTTTAATGCCTATAGCCGCAACTTTTTTATCTTTATTATTTAATTTAGTCCATATACCAATATTTTTTCTATCACTGAACGAATCAATATTAAATTTTTTTAATGAATTGATAATTGATATTTCTATTATATTTATAAATTTTCTTATATCTTTTTTTCTATTATTTAGGTTAATCACAAAATAACAAATTAGTTGTCCTGGTCCATGCCAAGTTATTTTTCCACCTCTTGAAGTTTCAATGACTTTTATTGACTTATCCAATATATCCTTTTTGTTAAAACTTACTCCTGCAGTAAAAGTAGAGGGATGTTCTAATATCCAAATTAATTCATTTGATTCATTTTTATTTATATCTTCCACTCTCTCCTCTAAAAATTTTAAAGCATCTAAATAATTTACTGGATTTATTGATTTTTTTATCTCTATACTCATTAAAGAATTGTAATATAAAAATTATCCATTAATAGTGCCATATAAAAATAAAGGTTTTTTATGACTTTAATAAGAAAAATAAAAGATAAAAAAGTCAATTTTGAATTTAATAAGGAATATATCAAGGTTGTAACTGATAAAATTGCAAATAATGATGCTGTATTCATTTCAAACTCGTTTAAAGAAATGCATCCAGCTGATGCAGCTGATATTATTGAACATCTTAATGAAAATGATAGAGAAAATTTAATTAAATTAAATAATTTTAAAATAGATCCTGAGGTTTTTGTTGAAATAAATGAGTCTGTCCAGTCTGAGGTAATTAAATATTTATCAAAAGATTCAATCGTATACATATTAAAAAATTTAGAATCAGATGATTCAATTAAAATTTTAGAGAATTTAGACGAGAAAAACAAAAATGAAATTCTTAGTTCGTTACCACCAAAAGATAGATTTGTTCTTTTAGAAAGCTTAAGTTATCCCGAGGATTCAGCAGCGAGAATTATGCAAAGAGAGTTCACTGCAATACCTAGTAATTGGTCAGTAGGTCAAACTATAGATTATTTGAGGGAAAATAAAGATTTACCAGAAGAATTCTTAGAAATTTTTATTGTTGATAATGAATTTAAACCTATAGGAACGGTACCATCGTCAAAAGTTTTGAGAACTTCAAGAGAATCCAAAATGATTTCTATAATGAGTGAATCACAATTATCGATCCCAGTAGATATGGACAGAGAAGAAGTTGGTCATTTATTTGAAAATTATAATTTAAATTCTGCCTGTGTCGTAGATAAAAATAATAAGCTTGTTGGAATGATAACTAGCGATGACATTTTAACAGTTCTTAAGGAAGAGGCTGAAGAAGATGCTTTAAGATTAGCTGGTGTTGGAGATGAAGAAGTAACTGATGGAGTTTTAAAAAAAACTAAAAGAAGATTTACTTGGCTTTTACTTAATTTATTTACAGCCATTATTGCTTCTGTTGTTATTGGTTTTTTCCAAGAAGATATTGAAAAAGTAGTTGCATTAGCAGTTTTAATGCCAATTGTTGCCTCAATGGGTGGTAATGCTGGCATGCAAACGCTTGCCGTAACAATTAGAACTATTGCTACAAATGAATTAACAAAAAATAATTTTTCACAAAATATTATAAAAGAATTTTTAATTGGAATTTTAAATGGAATTATATTTGCAATTATAAGTGCTATTGTTGTTCAGTTGTGGTTTAATGATACAACACTTTCTTTAATTATATCAATTTCAATGATATTAAATATGATTGTCGCTGGTCTATTTGGAATATTGGTTCCTGTTTCGTTAAAGAAAATGAATATAGATCCAGCTATATCTTCAAGTGTTTTTGTTACCACTATAACGGATGTAATAGGATTTTTATCATTTTTAGGAATCGGAGCTTACTTTTTTTACTAAATTTAGTAATTATCAATCAATCTTACATTTTTATTATAATAAGCCAAGAATATTTTTAAATTATTTTTATTGTAGTTTGTAGATAAATTATTTTTATTTCTTATTTCTAAATATTCAATTTTAATATCTTTTATATTATCTATTTTAAAAAGAATTTTATCTAAGTTTTTTTTAAATAATAAATCTTTTTTTAATTGATTTTTAAATTTTAATAGCATTATAGCTATAGTTGAGGACTTTTTTATATCTTCATTAGATAATAAAATATTTCTTGATGATAGTGCAACTTTTTTATCATCACGTACTGTCTTACATGGAAAAATTTTAGTTTTAAATTTTTTTTTAATAAATTTTCTAATTAAAAATAATTGTTGATAATCTTTTTCACCGAGAAAAACATATTTTGGCTTAAAATTAACTAAAAACCGATTAATTACAGCCAACACACCCTCAAAATGTCCCGGCCTATATTTTGCGCATAATATTTTATCTTTATGATTTAATTTAATTTTTTTATCTTTTTTGCTTGAATAAATTTCGTTAACATTTGGTGTTAATAGATAATCAACTTTTAGTTTTTTTAGAATTTTTACATCTTTCTTCAAATTTTTTGGATATTTTTTTAAGTCACGGATCTTATTGAATTGTGAAGGATTTATGAAAATACTCACTAAAGTTTTACTACAGATTCTCTTAGATGATTTGATTAATGAAATATGTCCTTTATGTAATGAGCCCATTGTTGGAACAAACCCAACCTTTGCCTTAAAATTAACTTCTTTATTTAATTTATTTATACTTTTAAAAATTATCATTTATGGTACTCCATTTAATTAATACATTCTAATGATAAGACAAGCAATAATACCATTGGCTGGACATGGCACAAGACTTTTACCCTTAACAAGTGTTTACGCTAAAGAACTTTTGCCTATAAACGGTAAGGCAGGTCTTGAATATATTTTAGAAGAATGTGTGAATGCAGGTATTAAAGAAATTATTTTTATCATATCAAAAAAAAAAGAAATTATTAAAAAATATTTTTATAATGATAAATTTTATAAAATGATTATTAAAAAAAAAAAGGATTCAAGAATTAATGCTGAATATAAAAAAATTTTAAAATATAAAAAAATGATTAAATTTGTATATCAAAATAATCCAGAGGGAACTGGAGATGCGGTTTTAAAAGCTAAAAAAAAAATTAAAGATAAATATTTTTTGATGTTACTACCTGATGATTTAATAATTAAAAGAAACTGTTCTAAGGATATGATTTCAATACATTACAAAAAAAAATGTTCAGTTATGGCAAGTATGCGTGTAAATAAAAAAACAGTTAGTAGATGGGGTATTTATTCAAAGAAATTCAATATAAATAAAAATAATTTTATTATTAATGATGTTATTGAAAAGCCAAGTATTAAATCTGCACCATCAAATAATGCAGTTATTGGCAGGTATATATTACCAAAAAAAATATTTACAAAACTTCTAAATCAAAAAAAAGGTAAAGGAGGTGAAATTCATATAACTGATGCTATAAGAAAATTAATACATGATGGTGAAAAATTTATTGGGCATAATTTTAAAGGTAAATATTTAGATTGTGGAAGCATGAAAGGTTATATTAAGTCATCAATGGAGATTTCAAAATTATGAAGTTGTGCATGATAGGAGCAGGGTATGTAGGTTTAGTAAGTGGTGCTTGCTTTTCTGATCTCGGTAATGAAGTTATTTGTGTAGATAGTGATACAAATAAAATAAATAATTTAAAAAATTCAATTATACCAATTTATGAGCCTGGTTTAGGAGAGCTCGTGAAAAAAAATTACAAGTCTGGAAGATTATCTTTTTCTACAGATCTTCCAAGCTCCATCAAAAAATCTAATATTATTTTTATTTGCGTTGGCACACCAACAAAAAAAAATGGAATTGCTGCTGATTTAACTCAAATTTTTAATGTTTCTAAAGAATTGAGTCATTATATTAATAAATTTAAAATTATAATTACCAAATCTACTGTCCCTGTTACTACAGGAGATAAAGTTGAGAAAATTATATCAAAAAAAGTAAAAAAAAAATTATTTTCAGTAGTTTCAAATCCAGAATTTCTAAGAGAGGGTGAGGCTATTAGGGATTTTATATATCCTGATAGAATTGTAATTGGTACACAAAACAAAAAAACAAACAAAATTTTAAAACAGCTTTATTCACCATTAATTTCTAAAGGTGCAAAATATTTAAATACATCAAGAAGATCTGCTGAACTTATTAAGTATGCTTCTAATGCTTTTTTAGCAACTAAAATTACATATATTAATGAAATAGCAAACATGTGCGAAAAACTTAATGTAAATGTTGAAGATGTATCTATTGGAATGGGTTTAGATAAAAGAATTGGTGGAAGGTTTTTAAGAGCGGGTCCTGCTTATGGTGGATCATGTTTTCCAAAAGATACAAGGGCAATCTTAAGCACTGCAAAACAAATTAAATCTAATTTATCTTTAATAAAGTCAGTTATAAATTCCAATGAAAACCGTACAAAAATTTTAACAGAAAGAATATATAAAATATTAAAAGGAAATTTAAAAAATAAAAAAATTTGTTTTTTAGGAGTAACTTTTAAAGCTAATACTGATGATATGAGAGAATCATCTTCGTTAAAAATGATTCCGGCTATTTTAAAAAAGGGAGCCTTAATTACGTATTACGATCCAACTGGTGAAAAAAAAGAATTTAAAAAATTTAAAAATATTGAATTTAAAAATTCAATAAAAGCAGCATGTGTAAACTCAGATTTGGTTATTATACATACTGAATGGAATGATTTTAAATCAATTGATTTTAAAAAAATTATTAAAAAAAAGAATTTCAAATTGTTTGATATGAGAAATATTTATTCTACTGAAAAAATGAAGGCAGATAAAATTAATTATTTTAGTATTGGTAGATAAATTAAACTAATTCAAAAATTGCATCAACTTCAACTGCTACTCCCAAAGGTAAACTATTTACGCTAACTGCAGCTCTAGTATGCATTCCAACTTCACCAAAAATTTTTGCTATCATATCTGAAGCACCATTAACTACTTTTGGTTGTTCAATAAAATCTTCAGTTGAATTAACAAATCCAGTAAGTTTGATACATGATTTGATTCTTGCCAGATCATTATTACAAGCGTGTTTAACTTGAGCTACAATATTTAAAGCACACCTTTCTGCAGCCTTATATCCATCTTCAGTTTTTAAATCTTTACCGAGTTTGCCTTGAATTAATTTTCCATTTTTATCATTTGATATTTGTCCAGATATATAAAGTAACTTTCCAACAACTTTAGTAGCAACATACGATCCAACTGGTGGTGTAGCTTTAGGTAAAACCAATCCTAACTCTTTTATTTTATTTTCAAATGTCATATTTGATTTTTACTTCCTTCTTTTTTTATTTTTTTTATTCTTATCGTATTCTTTTCTTTTCTCAATTAATATTAATGCATCTTCCATGTTTATTTCTAAGGGATCTTTCTCTTCAGGTATTGTAGCATTAAGTGATTTGTATTTAATATAAGGTCCATATTGACCCTTCATTATCCTTACTGGTTTTTTATCCTCAGGATGTTCGCCAAGATCTTTTATCAGAGATGATGAAATTCTTCCTGGTTTAGCTTCTGCAATTAAAGTTATTGCTCTATTTAAGCCAATTGTAAAAATTTCCTCAACATTTTCTAATCTTGCAGATTTATTTTCACATTTTAAATATGGTCCAAATCTACCTGAATTTACTGTTATATCTTTTCCATTTTCAGGATGCTGGCCGATAACTTTTGGTAAAGAACATAAGTACTTTGCGTTTTCTAAATTAATTTCATCAATATTTATTCCCTTTGGAATAGACACATTTTTTAAATTATCGTTGTCATTTTTCTTTTTTTTCTTTTTAGTAGATATTTCTTCTTCAATTTTTTCATATTGCAAGTACGGTCCAAATCTTCCATTTTTTAAATATATATCCTTACCATTTTCATTTTGACCAATTAATTTTGGTTCTGCTAGTGCGTATTGGTCCTTTGCTTTAGACTTAGATAAAGGTCTGGTAAATTTACAATCTGGATAATTAGAACACCCTATAAATGCACCACCTCTAAAACTATTTTTTAGACTCAATTCACCTGTATCACATAATTTGCATTTTCTATTTATTTTACCATTTTCATCTGCTTCAAAAATTAATTCTCCGAGACTTTGATTAAGTAAATCTAATACTTCTCGAGTACGTTTTTCTTTAACGTTTGATACATTTGTGTTGAAATCTTTCCAAAATTCATCGAGTACTTTTATCCATTCCTCTTTTCCAGTTGTAATATTGTCAAGTTGATCTTCTAATCCTGCTGTAAAACCATAGTCTACATACTTAGAAAAAAGTTTTTCTAGAAATGCTGATAATAACTTCCCTCTATCTGTAGGGAAAAAACGTTTGTTTATTACATCAGCATAACCTCTATTCGATATAACAGAAATAATACTTGCATATGTAGAAGGTCTTCCAATACCTAATTCTTCAAGTTTTTTTACTAAACTTGCTTCAGAATATCGAGGTGGTGGTTGTGTGAAATGTTGTTCATCTACAAAATCATTTGTTAAAACTTCTTCTTTATTAACATCTGGAAGAATCTTTTCATCCTCATTTTCATCAATTCTTGTAAGTTTTAAATATCCATCAAATTTTATTGTTGATCCTGAACATTTAAATTGGTTCAAGTTATCATCTGAAGTTATTGTAATAGTTTTTCTATCAAATTTTGCTGGCTCCATTTGTGATGAAAGAGCTCTGGACCAAATTAAATCATAAAGTTTATTTTGATCAGTGCTTAAGAATTTTTTAATTGATTGAGGTGTTCTAGTAATATCAGTTGGTCTTATTGCTTCGTGTGCCTCTTGTGCATTCTTAGCTTTCTTGCCTGAATAATTATTAGGTTCATTAGGCAGGTAATTATCACCATATGAATTTTTTATAAGATCTCTAAAATCAACTACTGCATCTTTTGATATATTTGTACCATCTGTTCTCATGTATGTGATTAATCCAACTGTATCTCCTTCAATATCTATCCCTTGATACAATCTTTGAGCAATCTGCATTGTTCTAGAAGCTCCAAAACCTAATTTGCTTGAAGATGTTTGTTGAAGCGTAGAAGTAGTAAATGGACCCAGTGGATTTCTAGTAAATATTTTCGAGCTAATATCAGAAATTCTATAATTTGATTTCTTTATTATTTCTATAGCATTGTTGATATCTTCTTTATTTTTAAATGAAAATTTTTCTATTTTTGAATTATTTAATAATACAATATTTGAATTTAAAATATCACCTTTTGAAGTTTTAAAATTTATATTTAAAGTCCAAAATTCCTCAGGCTTAAATTGTTCTATTTCATGCTCTCTTTCTGTAAGCAATCTTAGAGCAACAGATTGAACTCTTCCTGCGGATTTTGAGCCTGGTAGTTTTGTCCATAATATAGGTGAAATATTAAATCCGACCAAGTAATCCAAAGCTCTTCTTGCCATATATGCATCAACCAAATTAGATTCTATATTACGAGGGTTATCTATTCCGTTCGTTACAGCTTTTTTAGTAATTTCATTGAAAACTACTCTTTCAATTTTCTTATCTTTCAAAAGTTTTTTTTCTTCCAAATATTCTCTTACATG
The DNA here is from genome assembly GCA_902559305.1 of uncultured Pelagibacteraceae bacterium. Lineage (GTDB taxonomy): Bacteria > Pseudomonadota > Alphaproteobacteria > Pelagibacterales > Pelagibacteraceae > Pelagibacter. Next base: position 11,899 of record CACEHK010000014.1, read on the forward strand.
CCAAGCAATAGCTTCACCTTCACGATCTGGATCTGTTGCAAGAATAATTTTATCTGATTTTTTTGCAGCATCTGTTATTTCTTTTAAATATTTTTTTGAAAAACTATCAACTTCCCATATCATTTTAAATTTATCATCTGGATCTACAGAGCCATTCTTTGAAGGAAGATCTCTTATATGCCCATAACTTGCTAAAACTGTATAGTCACCTCCTAAATATTTGTTAATAGTTTTAGCTTTAGCTGGACTTTCTACTATGACAAGATTCATAATTATTGAAACTACACAAAAAATAGATCAATAGTCAAATTAATAAATTTTAGACTTGGATTCTTCTTTATTTATCAGTCGTTTAACATTCTCTCTGTGAGTATATAAAATTAAAACAAACATTATTATGAAGAAATATTCATTTTCATAATTTGAATTTAAAAAAATAAAAACTGGAATTATTAAACTTGACAATATTGAGCCAAGTGAAGAATATTTTGAAATAAAAAAAATTATTAACCATGAAAAAATAAAAACCAATCCTAGCATAAAATTTAAGCAAAATAATATACCAACATAAGTTGCAACACCTTTTCCACCTTTAAATTTAAGCCAAATAGGAAATACATGCCCTATAAATACTGATAAAGATGAAACAAAAACTAGTTCAGGATATATAATCTTAATATATAATACTGGAATTACTGCCTTAGATACATCCAATATTAAAGTTGAATAACCAATTACTTTATTTCCCGCTCTTAAAACGTTAGTTGCTCCTATATTTCCTGACCCAACATTTCTGATATCTTTTTTTAAAAAAATTTTTGTTAATATTAAGCCAAAAGGAATTGAACCCATTAGATAAGAAATTGTAGTGATTAAAATTAATTCCATAATTAAACTCTAAACAGCTCTTCTCCTTTAACAAATGTATTTGTTACTTTACCTTGCAATTTCCTTCCTTCTATGGAGGTATTTTTAGATTTTGATATTAAATTTTCTTTTTTAACTATCCAGGGCTTGTTTATATCAATTATACAAAAATCAGCATCATTACCAATATTTAAATTTCCTTTATTGATTTTCAAAATTTTAGCTGGATTGCAGGTTAAAGTTTTAATTATTTTATTTAGTTTCACAGATTCATTATGATATAGCTCTAGAGCTAAAGGTAACAAGGTTTCAACACCAGATGCTCCTGTTGAAGCTTGCGCAAATGTCAGTCTTTTTTGTTCTTCATCCTCAGGTTTATGATCTGACACTATTACATCAATTAAATCATTACTTAGTCCTTTTATTAAAGCCAATCTATCATTTTCAGTTCTTAATGGTGGTGATAATTTTAAAAATGTTCTAAAGTCCCCTATATCATTTTCGTTTAAGGATAAATTATTAATAGAAACTCCACACGTAAAATCTACAATTTCTTTTTTCCTCTTAATCACTTCAAGAGATTTTTCAGAAGATATTTGTGATATATGATATCTACAATTGAATTCTTCTAATAATGTTAAATCTCTTTCTATAATAATCTTTTCTGCTAAACTTGATATTCCTTGCAATCCTAGTTGTGTTGAAATAATACCATCATTTACCATACCGTCTCTTGCTAGTTCCTCGTCTTCTACATGTTGCATAACTAAAGAATTTAAATCATAGGCTGATCTCATTATTCTTGACATCAATCTTGTATTTTGAATTGTTTTATAACCGTCTGTAAAACCAACAATTCCTTTGGCTTGTAGAAGTCCAAACTCTGTCATATTCGTACCTTCAAGATTTTTTGTTAATGTTGCTGTAGGAAAAATGTTAATTTTTGCTTTATCTCTTCCTCTTCTTTTTAAAAAATCAACTATTGAAACATTGTCAATAACAGGATTTGTGTTTGGCATTGTTACTACGGATGTCACCCCGCCAGATAGTGACGCTTCACTTAATGTTCTAAAATTTTCCTTATATTCAAATCCAGGCTCACCAACAAAGACCCTCATATCTACAATTCCCGGAATTAAATGATTGCCTTTTAAATCTATATACTTTTCTCTAGACGGAATATTATTTTTATTTACCTTTTTTCCTACAGCTTCTATTTTTCCATTTTCATTAATTATTAAACCACCAACTTCATCAATAGAGTTTAGAGGATCGATTATATTAGCGTTTAAAAAGTATTGTTTTTTCATTATTCGCAAAATATTTTAAGACAAGCCATTCGAACAGCTACACCTAGCTCAACTTGTTCTTTTATAACACTTTTATTTATGTCATCAGCCAACTTTGTGTCAATTTCTATACCTCTATTCATCGGACCTGGATGCATTATTAAAGCATCTTCCTTGGCAAATTCTAATTTATCTGGTGTAAGACCATAATATTCATAGTATTCTCTATTAGATGAAAGGAAGGAACTGGTCATTCTTTCATTTTGCAGTCTAAGCATCATTACTATATCACAATCTTTTATTCCTTTTTTCATATCTGAAAAAGTTTTAACTCCTAATTTATCAATATCTTTTGGCATTAAATTTGAAGGCCCAATAATATTTACTTCTGCACCTAACATATTTAAAAGATAAATATTAGATCTAGCAACTCTTGAATGAACAATATCTCCACATATTGCAATTTTTAATCCTTCAATTTTTTTTTTTCTATCTATTATAGTAAGAGCATCCAATAATGCTTGAGTAGGGTGTTCTCTCCTTCCGTCACCGGCGTTTAGAACAGAGCAATTTACTTTCTGAGACAAAAGATTTGATGCTCCTGAATCTTGATGTCTAACTACTATAATATCTGGATGCATTGCATTTAACGTCATAGCAGTATCTATCAATGTTTCACCTTTTTTAATTGCAGAATTATTTAAGTTCATCGACATAACATCAGCACCCAATCTTTTACCAGCCAATTCGAATGAACTTAGTGTTCTTGTTGAAGGTTCAAAAAATAAATTAATTTGTGTTTTTCCTCTTAGAATGTCTAATTTTTTATTTTTACTTTTATTTAACCCAATAAATTGTTTTGCTTCAGACAAAATTATATTTACATCAGAAATTGATAGATCTTGGATTCCTAGGAGATGTTTTTGAGAGATTTTAATAGCTTTATTTACATTTGCCATTAAAACCAACTCTATAGCTATAGACTATGAATAATGCAAGCTTAATTATTTAAAAAATCCAAAACACCCTGAAGTATAAAGGTAGCAGCATTTTCATCTATATTTTTTACTCTTTTTGTAACATTTATATCTAGTTGACTAGATATATTGAATGCTCCAACTGTAGAAAGTCTCTCATCCCACATAAAAACTGGTATTTTAATTTTTTCTGATATTAATTTTGCCTTATCCTTTACTGATTGAGATGAACTACCTTCTGTACCATCCATATTTATAGGATTTCCAAATATTATAGCATGAATGTTATTTTCACTAATTATTTTTTCTAACTCATCGATTAAGATTTGGATATTTTCATAATTTATCGTTTTTAGTGGAGTAGCGATTTTTCTATCTTCATCAGAAATTGATAAACCAACTCTTTTAGAACCCATATCAACTCCTATTAGTCTAGATTTGTTATTAATATGGTTCTTTATATTGCTAATGTTCATCATATTGTAATTTTCATATTTAATGATAATTTGCCCTTAATTTAAATATCACATGAGTATAGATCTTAAAACAGTTAAACATATATCTAAATTATCTAGAATTTCATTAGACGAAGAAAAAGCTAAGAAATTAGAGACTGATTTAAATTCAATATTTAAGTGGATTGAACAACTTAATGAACTAAAGACTGAAAATGTAGAACCTTTAAGTTCCATAGCTGAAACAAAATTAAGACTTAGAAAAGATGAAATAAAATCTAAAAATATAAGAGAAGAGATTCTTAAAAATTCGCCAGAAGAAAATAAAGATTTCTTTGTTGTTCCGAAAGTGGTTGAATAATGTCAAATATTATTAATCTAAGTTTATCTGAATTAGTTTCAAATATAAGAAATAAGAAAATCTCATCAAATGAATCAACCTTAGCATTTGTCGATAGATCAAAAAAATCTAAACATTTAAATTCATATAATGAGGAAACTTTTGAAAATGCATTAAAAAAAGCCAAGGAATTTGATTCAAAACCTGATTTTAATAAAAAATTACCCGGAATACCAATGGCAGTTAAAGATTTGTTTTGTACAAAAAATGTTAAAACAACAGCAAGTAGTAAAATTTTAAGCAATTTTATTCCAACCTATGAGTCAACTGTTACACAAAACTTATGGAATGAAGGTGCAATACTTTTGGGCAAACTAAACTGTGATGAATTTGCGATGGGTTCATCAAATGAAACAAGTTACTTTGGTAATGTCATTAGTCCAATAGATAAAGATTTAGTTCCAGGAGGTTCTTCCGGAGGTTCTGCATCAGCGTTAGCAGCAAAATTAACACCAGCAACTATAGGAACTGATACAGGGGGATCTATTAGGCAGCCAGCATCATTTACAGGAACAGTTGGTTTAAAACCAACGTATGGAAGCTGTTCAAGATACGGAATAGTTGCGTTTGCATCTTCCTTAGATCAAGCAGGACCTATGACAAGAAACGTTCAAGATGCAGCTCTCTTATTAGAAGTAATGAGTTCTTTTGACAGCAAGGACTCGACTTCTGTAGACTTTAAAAGACCACTGTATTTAAAAGATTTGTCAAAAGATATTAAAGGTAAAAAAATTGGAATTCCTAAAGAGTATAGAGTTGATGGAATGTCACAAGAAATTGAAAAACTATGGGAAGATGGAAAAAAGTACTTAAAAGATTGTGGCGCTGAAATAATTGATGTATCGCTTCCACACACAAAATTTGCATTACCAACTTACTATATTGTTGCTCCCGCAGAAGCATCATCCAACCTTGCAAGATATGATGGTGTAAAATATGGTTTTAGAACAGAAGGTGACAATTTAATTGATATGTATGAAAAGACTAGATCTGCAGGATTTGGTGAAGAAGTAAAGAGAAGAATTATGATTGGTACTTATGTTCTATCATCAGGATATTATGATGCATATTATTTGAAAGCGCAAAAAGTTAGAAGATTAATTAAAAATGATTTTGATAATGTATTTAAAAAAGTTGATGCAATATTAACACCCTCTACACCTTCTTCAGCATTTAAAGTTGGAGATAAATCAAATGACCCTGTTTCAATGTATCTAAACGATATATTTACAGTTCCAGTTAATCTGGCTGGTTTACCTGGAATTTCAATTCCTGCTGGATTAGATAAAAAAGGATATCCATTAGGTCTTCAAATTATTGGAAAATCATTTGATGAACAAAATATTTTAAATATAGCATATTCAATGGAGGATAAAATTAATTTTAAATTTAATTTAAAAGAATGGTGGATGAATGATTAAAGACTACTTGATTGAGAGAAATGGGAAAAAATATGAAGTAGTAATTGGACTTGAAGTTCATGCTCAAGTACTATCAGAGTCTAAATTATTTTCTACATCACCTACTAAGTTTGGTAGTGAACCAAATACACAAGTAAGTTTAGTTGATGCGGCATTTCCTGGAATGCTACCAGTAATTAATGAATTCTGCATTAAGCAAGCAATAAAAACTGGAATTGGATTAAATGCTAAAATAAATAATAAATCTATTTTTGATAGGAAAAATTATTTTTATGCAGACTTACCACAAGGATATCAAATATCTCAATATAAAGACCCAATTGTAGGTGAAGGTTCTGTTGTTCTTGATTTATCATCAGGAACTAAAACTGTAGGAATTGAGAGATTGCATTTAGAACAAGACGCAGGAAAAAGTATTCATGATATTGACCCAAAAAATACATTAGTTGATTTAAATAGATCAGGTGTAGCCTTAATGGAAATTGTAAGTAAGCCAGATCTAAGATCACCAGAAGAAGTTAATGTTTATATAAAAAAATTAAGATCTATAATGAGATATTTGGGAACCTGCGATGGAAATATGCAGGAAGGTTCACTTAGAGCAGATGTTAATGTGTCTGTTAGAAAACAGGGTGAAGATAAATATGGAACAAGGTGTGAAATTAAAAATGTAAATTCAATAAAATTTATGCAAATGGCCATAGAACATGAAGCAAATAGACAAGTTGATATTTTGGAAGAAGGTGGAAAAATTGATCAAGAAACAAGACTTTTTGATACAAAAAAAAATGAAACCAGATCAATGAGATCTAAAGAAGATGCACACGACTATAGATATTTTCCAGACCCAGATTTATTACCATTGGAATTTAGCAATGATTATGTTGAAAGTATTAAAAAAGAAATACCAGAACTTCCAGATCAAAAAAAATCACGATTTATCGATAAATTTAATTTAAGTTCTTATGAAGCAAATATTTTAGTTTCTGATTTAGATACATCGAAATATTTTGAAGAAGTAATCAAAAATTCTGATGTGAAACTTTCAGCAAATTGGATTACGGGTGAATTATTTGCATTATTAAATGAAAAAAATTTAGAAATTACCGAATGCCCAATAAGCGCAAAAAATCTATCAAAATTAATCAATTTAATAAAAGACGGGACAATTTCAGGTAAAATTGCAAAAACAGTTTTTGAAATGATGTCTGATGGAGATAAAAATCCTATAGATATAGTCAAAGAAAAAGGTCTTAAACAACAAAGTGACCCTAAGGAGTTAGAAAAACTTATAGAAAAAGTAATAAATGAAAATCAAGATAAAGTTAAAGAGTACAAATCTGGAAAAGAAAAACTGTTTGGTTTTTTTGTAGGACAAGCAATGAAAGTTTCTGGAGGTAAGGCTAACCCTCAATTGGTTAATGAGATATTAAAAAAGAAACTAAAGTAAAATGGGTTCAAATCTTATTGTTAATAAGGAAATTGAAGAATATATAATTAATAATTCAATAAAACTTCATCCTGTTCAAAAAGAAATAATTACACATAATGAAGGATTAGGAGATATTAAAAGAATGCAAATCTCAATATCACAATGTCATTTTTTACATTTATTAATTAAATCTTCCAAAATAAAAAAAATTTTAGAAATTGGCACCTTTACTGGGTTAAGTACATTATCAATGTCATTAGCTTTACCAGTGGATGGATCAGTTATAGCATTAGATAAAAACCAAGAAACCAGCAAAACAGCTGTAAATTTTTTCAAAAAAGCTAATCAAGAGAATAAAATAAAATTAATTATTGCTCCAGCATTAGAAAGTTTAAATAATTTAAATGATAAAAAGCAAAAATTTGATTTAGTATTTATTGATGCTGATAAAGAAAATTATATAAATTATTTTAATCATTCAGTAGATTTAATAAAGAAAGATGGTTTAATCTTAATAGATAATGTTTTATGGTATGGTGAAGTTGTTGATAATAATAAACAAGATAGATTAACCGTAAGCATAAGAGAATTTAATAATTATGTTAATGAAGACAAAAGAGTTGAAAATTTAATTATCCCTATAGGGGATGGTTTAACTGTTTGTAGAAAATTATAATGTTTTATATTTCTGGTTTCTATAAGTTTAAAAAAATTCATAACATCAAAAGAAATAAAAAATTACTAAGTGATATTTTCAGCAAATATAATATTAGGGGAACAATAATCATTTCTAGTGAAGGGGTTAATGGAACAATATCATCTTCGAAAAAAAAATTAGACCTAGTTCTAAATAAAATTAAAAAAGTTTTAAATTTTATAAGCTTCGATAGTCAAAATTTATCTAAAAGTAAATTTCAAATATTTAATAAAGGTAAAGTTAAAATAAAAAAAGAAGTAGTTCCAATGGGAATAAAAATATTAAAACGAAAAACAAAAAACCATCTTGAACCAATTAAGTGGAATAAACTTATTAGTAATAAAAAAACAATATTGATTGATGCTAGAAAATCATTTGAATATAAGGTTGGTACATTTAAAGGTTCAATTAATCCTAAAATTGATAAATTTAGAGAATTTCCTAAATATCTTAAAAAGTTAGATAGAAAACAAACTATAGCGATGTTTTGCACAGGCGGAATAAGATGCGAAAAAGCCAGCGTATATTTAGAAAATAAAGGTTTCAATAATGTATTTCAATTAAAAGGTGGAATAATTAACTATTTAAAAAAAATAAAAATAAGCAAAAGTTTGTGGAAAGGAGAATGTTATGTTTTTGACAGTAGAATTTCTTTAAAACACGGATTGACTGTTGGTACTTATTCTATGTGCAGTGGATGTAGAAGTCCAATATCAATTAAAGATAAAAAATCACTTAAGTATGAAGAGGGTGTATCATGTCCAAATTGTCACGATACTCTTACAATCTCGCAAAAAGAAAGATTTAGAATGAGACAAAAGCAAATAAATGTTGCAAAAAAACTTGGAAGAAAACATATATTCCAAAAAGAATTTTAAATATGGATTTGCTAAAAGACAATATTCCTAAGCTGGTTAGAAAACTTGCTGTTCCTGCAATGGTAGGAACTTTATTTCAAACTCTTTATAATGTAGTTGATACTTTTTTTGCAGGAAAAATATCTCCAGAAGCACTTTCAGCGTTAAGCAAATCATTCCCAATATATTTTATTATTATTGCGACATCTATTGGAGTGACTGTTGCCGGTACATCTTTAATAGGAAATAGCATTGGGGAAAAAGATAATAAAAAAACTTTAAATTATTTTTCTCATATTATTTATTATGGAATTTTAATCTCTATTTTTATTACTTTTCTAGGTTTGTATTTTTCTCAACAAGTTTTTTTTTTAATGGGGTCAACAGAAGAAGTTGCATCTTTAGGACTTGAATATACTAATATTATTTATTCAGGTTCTTTGTTGTTTATATTAGTTGTTTCTTTAAATTCCTTACTTCATGCAGAAGGCGATACAAAAACCTACCGAAACGTTTTAGTTTTATCATTTCTATTAAACGTAATATTAAATCCTATTTTAATATTTGGTTTTTTATTTATACCTGCATTTGGAGTTAAGGGTATAGGTATTGCTACAATTATTTCTCAATTAGTATCTTTTTTAATAATTTTATTTAAAGTTCTTAATAATGAAAGAGTAAGAAATATATCAAATGAATATTTTGTACCAAAATTTTTATATTTTAAAAACATTTTTTTTCAATCAATGCCAATAACAATATCTATATGCGGATATGCTTTAGCCGCTGCAATAATTTTTACTTATGTAGGTCAATCTGGTGAATATGCCGTTGCTGGTTACGGTGTAGGTACGCGTATAGAGCAAGTAGTTCTTCTTCCAATACTTGGAATTAATACAGCTATAATATCTATAATAGCCCAAAATTATGGAGCTAATAATCTTATTAGAATAAAAGAAACTTATTTCACAGCTATTAAATATGCATTTATTATAATGATTACAGCGGGTACTTTAGTTTTTTTATCTGCAAGTGTAATTACAAGTTTTTTTTCAAATGACCCTGAAGTAATTGAATATGGAAAAAGATATTTAAAAATTTCAGCCTTTGTATTGCCTGCTTATCCTGTTTTTTTTCTATCAAATGGTTTTTTTATGGCCTTAAAAAAGTCAGAAAATGCAATGATTTCTAACTTTTTTAGAAATGTTCTTAACCCAATTTCAGTATTCTATATTGCAAAATATATTAATGCGAGTTTTGAAACTTTCTTTTGGTTATGGGTAGGTATTAATTGGTTTTTCTCAATTTCCTATTTTTTTATAATAATTTATTACTTTAAGTTTAAATTAAACAAATCTAGCGCTGTCGTTCATCCATGACCACAAATGTGCTGAAAAGGATCTTCTAACAAATAAATTTAAATTATTAACATTTTTATTATGAATAATTACATCAATATGATTAATTATAGTTTGCGTTACTGCTCCCTTTGTGTTTTTAAAATTATTAAAATTAAAAGGACAGCCTGCTGATAATAATTCAAAAGTTTTTGTACCTTTTAAATTAATCATTATCCAATGATCAGAAACATTTGTAACTGAACCTAGTTTTACTTTAGAGATTTCACTAAAGAGTTTATCTTCTAAAAAATTAGCATCTTTTATATCAATTTTATCATTTGAGTATAAAAACCATTCATCTGGACTTAGCCAAAGAAGATTTAATTTTTCATTACTCGAAGATGTATTAGGATCTACAGGAGCAATTATAGACAATTCTTTTCCAATTTTAGTTATAAAATCTCTATTTTTGCCTCTCAAATTTATTTTAAGAATAGGCTCAATCTCTGAAATTTTTATTTCGGAATATTCTTTAGTATCAATAATTGGAGTATTAAAATTAAGCATTCAACCTCTTATTCTCTTTGTCTAAAAAAACTGTCTCTGTTATAGTTACATTAATTGTTTTGTTTTTCATTGGTACATACAATTTTTGACCCTTCAGCTTTTTACCATTTTTTACTACAGCAAGTGCAATTGATTTATTTAAATTTGGACTAAAATAACTAGAGGTTACGTGACCAAGCATTTCAATTGGATGCTTATTTGTTTCAGCAACAATTTGTGCGCCTTCTTCTAAAATTTCTTTTGGATCATCAGTTAGTAATCCCACTAGTTGCTTTCTATCATCTCTAATTGTATCGCTTCTGTATAAAGATCTTTTACCAATAAAATCATATTTCTTTTTACTAATTATCCAGTCCATTTGTAAGTCTATAGGAGTCATTGTTCCATCTGTATCTTGACCTGCAATTATAAATCCTTTTTCTGCTCTGAGTAAATGCATTGTCTCAGTTCCATAAGGTGTAATATTAAACTCTTTACCAGCCTCAAAGCATTTTTCCCAAGCAGATTTAGCGTATGACGATTGAATATTAATTTCATAACTATGTTCGCCAGTAAAACTAATACGCATTACTCTACATTTAATATTATCGATTAATGCATTTTTGAATGACATGTGTGGAAATTCTTTATCTGATAAATCTAAATCAGGAATTACTTTTGAAAGAATTTTTTTTGAATTAGGTCCACAAATACTTATAGTGCCATAGTGATCAGTAACTGAAGTTAAATACACATCTAATTCAGGCCATTCTGTTTGCAAGTAATCTTCTAGTTTTGAAAGAACATTAGCAGCACCACCAGTTGTTGTTGTCATTAGATAATGGTTTTCTGACAATCTAGTTGTAACTCCATCATCGTAAACCATTCCATCTTCATTAAGCATAAGTCCATATCTACATTTTCCTATTTCTAATTTCGACCATGCATTTGTATAAACTCTATTTAAAAATTCGGATGCGTCAGTTCCTTGTATATCTATTTTTCCAAGAGTAGATGCATCTAAAATACCAGCACTATCTCTAGCTGCTTTACTTTCTCTTTGCACAGCCTCATACATATTTTCATTGTTTACTGGATAGTACCAGGCTCTTTTCCACTGCCCGACATTTTCAAACTCAGCTTTATTTTCTACATGCCAGTCATGCATAGGTGTTTTTCTGGTAATATCAAAAAATTCACCAACATTTCTTCCAACAATAGCTCCAAATGTTAATGGGGTATAAGGAGGCCTAAATGTAGTTGTTCCCAATTCACCCATTTTTACACCAGCAGTTTCAGCTATAATTCCAAGTGCATGCATATTAGATAATTTACCTTGATCGGTTGCCATACCCGTTGTTGTGTATCTCTTTACATGCTCAATTGATTTAAAACCTTCTCTTAAAGCTAATTTTACATCATTTGCAGTAGAATCATTTTGAAAATCTAAAAATTGTTTAGTTTTTCTCAAAGGTTTATCAGATGGAAGTAGCCAAATATTTTTTTTGTCAATTTCTTTTGAGGAAATAATTTCTAAATTTTCATAATCATTATTGTTAACTTTTAAAAACTTATTTGTTAAATTAACTGAATTTTTTATTACTTCATCAAGTTCAAAATCACCATTACAAGATCCAATACTTATTTGATCTAAGTCCGATTGGTCAGGTATAAAAACATTATCTTCATTTCTGAATTTAAGTTTACCACCAGACTGAGTAAATAAATGTACTCTTGGTGTCCAACCTCCTGAAATACCCAAACAATCGCATTCTTCTTTTATTTTTTTTCCTACAACAGCAGTACCATCGTCAGACAATTTCATAACTTCAATAGATTTGATTTTTTTATAACCATTTGTATTAACAACTGAAGATTTCCAATGAACTTTAATACCTAATTCTTCAGCTTGATTAACTATTAACGAATTAGTTTTATCTCTTATATCAATTACTGAGTTAACAGTTACACCACTATTATTTAAAGAGATTGCAGTTTCATATGCTGTATCATTATTTGTAAACAAAGATATTTTTTGTCCACATTTAACCCCGTAGTAGTCTATGTACTTTTTGATAGATGATGAGAGCATAATTCCAGGTCTATCATTATTGTTGAAGATTAATGGTCTTTCCATCGCCCCTGTAGATATAATTACTTTTTTTGCCCTGATTTTCCAAAGTCTTTGACGAATTTTATCTCTTTTTTCATTAATATCTAAATGTTCATTTAAATTTTCTCTAGCTAAAAGATAATTGTAGCTATGATATGCAGCTAATGATGTTCTTGTTTTTATAGTTAAATTTTTAAGCGATTTTAGACTTTCAATTTCATTTTTTAACCACTTATTTGAATAAGAGTTATTTATTTTAAAGCATTCATTTTCTTGGAAAAGAGTAGTTCCGCCTAAGATATTTTTATCATCTATTAATACAGTATTTAAATTATTTTTAGCCGCTGTTTTTGCAGCTATTATTCCAGATATACCTCCACCAACAATCAAAACATCACAGTGCAAATATCTATGATCATAAATATCTTTATCAGGCTCTGTAGGTGATTTGCCTAGACCTGCAGATTTTCTTATAAAATATTCATATAATTTCCAAAAATTGGCAGGCCACATGAAAGTTTTATAATAGAAAGCTGCCGGTATAAGAGGGGAGAAAAAATTGTTTACGGCGCCTACATCAAAATTAACACTTGGCCAGCAGTTCTGGCTTGATGCTTCTAAACCCTCATATAATTCTATTTCAGTTGCTCTTGTATTTGGTTCTGTCATTGAAGGATCATTTCCAACTTGTACAATTGCATTAGGTTCTTCAGAACCACAAGCCATTATTCCTCTAGGACGATGATATTTAAAGCTCCTTCCAACAAGATGTATATTATTTGCTAATAAAGCAGATGCTAAGGTATCACCCTTGAAGCCGTATAATGTATTACCGTCAAATTTAAAAGATATCCTGGATGTTTGATCAATAAACTTATTATTTGTTGTTCTTAAATTTTTGCTCATTATTTTATTGGAGGTTTTTCACCCATTTTATAAACAGCATGAATTTTATCGTTTGATGTATCTCTAGCCATGTTGAACCATTTTCTACATCCATGAGCATGATTCCATCTTTCAAATTGAACTCCTTTAATATTTTTTCTCATAAATAAGAATTCTGCCCATTGATTATCACTTAATTCAGTAGGTTGTTTTGGTCTAACTATATGTGCTTCACCACCAGCAGAGAATTCACTCTGGTCTCTTTCACCACAATAAGGACAATTAATTAAAAACATTAGTGTGCTACAGCAGCTGCTCCATGTTCATCAACAAGATCACCGCTTACAAATCTATTTATGTTAAAATCAGCATTTAGTTTATGTGGCTCATCATTAGCAATAGTGTGTGCAAACAAATCGCCTGATCCTGGTGTTGCTTTAAATCCACCAGTTCCCCAGCCACAATTAAAATATAATCCCTTAATATGTGTTTTACTAATTATTGGACTAGCATCTGGGCAAATATCAACAATACCACCCCATTGTCTTAACATTTTCATTCTACTAAAAATAGGGTAGAGCTCTAATATTGCTTTTAAAGTTCCTTCAACAACATCGTGACTTCCTCTTTGTGTGTATGAAACATAAGCATCGGTTCCTGCACCAATAACTAACTCCCCTTTGTCCGATTGACTTACGTAAGCATGAACTGCATTGGACATCACCACAGTGTCTATGATCGGTTTGACTGGTTCAGATACCAATGCTTGTAGAGGTTTACTTTCAAGAGGTAACTTTAAATCAACCATATTTGCAATAACACTTGAATGACCAGCAGCTACTACTCCAATTTTTTTTGTTTTAATAAATCCTTTTGTAGTTTCTATACCTTCAACACTATCCCCATTTCTTTTAATTCCCTTTACTTCACAATTTTGAATAATATCTACACCCATAGCATCAGCTCCTCGTGCGTAACCCCATGCAACAGCATCATGTCTA
>CACEHK010000015.1 GCA_902559305.1 uncultured Pelagibacteraceae bacterium
TTATTTAAATAAATACTTCCTGACTTACCAGGGTGGTAATAGCTTGGTGCTACATCGTCTACAAAGAGTTTATTTTGACTAAAACCAATCTCAACTAAAATTTGAATTGCATCTCTTTTTGCATCAAAAACATCTACTGATCTCTCATTTTCAATCCAATTATACCTTGATACTTTGCCAGATCTTAAACCTGCTAATACTGTTTTTTGCTGCCCTGGTTTATTACCCATAAATATTGGTCCAATTTCAAAAAAGGAAATATCTTTAAAGCCTCTATCTAAATTCTTTTTTAAGTACATTATCAGGTTAGAAAAAATTGAACTTCTTAAAACATTTAAATCAGAGCTAATTGGATTTACAATTTCTACTTCTTTCTTTTCTTCCTTAAATAGTTGGTTGATCTTTGAGTCAGTGAATGACCAAGTTATAGTTTCAAAATAACCCTTTGATGCAGCAGAACGTTGTAAAAAATGAAATAATTTTTGTTCTGTATTAAGTGTAGGTATCGTTCTATCTTTTTTTTGGTAACTCAGTTTTGATTTTGTCATAACCTTTAATTCTTACTATCTCCTCTACTATATCTATTGGTTGCAGTACATCTGGCCTCCAAGAAGGGGGTATTAAATTTAGATTATTATTCTTTTTTTTTATATTAAATCCTAAGTCAGTTAAGATTTTGATTATTTCCTTTTCAGAAACTTTAAAGCCTGTAATGCTTTGAAATAAATTTATAGGGAATTTTATTGTTATTTTTTTAAAAGACTTATTTGATTGAACGTCTAATTTACTAATTTCACCACCACATATTTTTTGTATTAATGTGGCTGCTTTAAATATTCCTTCTTCAATTGAATCTGGATCAATTCCTCTTTCAAATCTGAATTTTGCATCTGTATCTATGTTTAATATTTTAGAAGTTTTTCTTATAGATGTTGGATTAAAATATGCAGACTCTAATAAAACATTTTTTGTATCTAGCTCAGTTCCAGATCTAGTTCCGCCTATTATTCCACCAAGACCTAAAACTCCTGATGTATCTGATATTACACACATATTATCTTGAAGCGTATACTTCTTTTTATCTAATGCTTCAAAGCTTTCGCCTTTTTTTGAATTCCTAACAATAATACCTTCATTAATTTTATCAGCATCGTAAGCATGTAGAGGTCTATTTAGGTCAAACATTACATAATTTGTTATATCTACTATTGCTGAGATTGGTTTTTGACCTAATGCTAAAATCTTATCTCTTAACCATTTTGGACTTTCGACATTTTTAATTCCCTTAATTAAACAACTTCCAAACTTTGTACATCCTTGATTTTTTTCTTTAGTAATTTTTACTTTTATTTTTTGGTTTCCTTTAAATTTTATTTTATTATGATTATATTCTTTAAGTTTTCCAGCACCTGCCGCTGCCAAATCTCTAGCAACTCCTCTTACTCCCAGACAATCAGCTCTATTTGGAGTAATTGAAAGATCAATGACCTTTGGACTATTATTTTTAAAATATTTTCTACCAATTTGATTGTTATATTTTTTTGATGATAGTTCAATTATTCCCTCACTTTCATCTGATAATTTTAATTCAGATTCTGAACAAAGCATTCCATATGAAGTTATGCCTCTAATTTTACTTACTGACAATTTAATCTGATTTTTTGGTATTGTTGCACCGGGAGGGGCATACACGGTTAATAAATCTTTTTTTGCATTTGGTGCCCCACAAACTACTTTTACAATTTCTTTTTTTCCTATATCAACATCGCATACACTTAATCTATCTGCATTTGGATGTTGCTCTGAGTTTACAATTTTAGCAATAACAAATTCATCGTATTCTGATGATTTGTTTTCAAAGCTCTCTACTTCAAGTCCAATATTAGTTAATTTATCAATTATTTCTTTATCATTATATTTAGTTTCTAAATGTTGTTTTAACCAATCAATTGTTAATCTCATCTACTCAATCCTCTATAACTTGAAGGTACATCTAAAGGATCGAAACCAAAATGATTTAACCATCTATAATCTGTTTCAAAAAATGCTCTTAAATCATTAATTCCATATTTAAGCATCGCCAATCTATCTATACCTATTCCAAAAGCATAACCTTGGAATTTTGAAGGATCTACCTTAACATTTTTAAGTACATTAGGATGAACCATTCCACAGCCTAAAATTTCTAACCATTTGTCTCCTTCTCCTATAATTATTTTACCGTCCTTTAGTTCGTAACCTATATCAACCTCAGCAGATGGTTCTGTAAAAGGAAAATGACTTGGTCTAAATCTCATTTTAATTTTATTAACTTCAAAAAATTGCTTTATAAAATAATTTAAGCATCCTTTAAGATGTCCCATGTTTATATTTTTATCTATATGAAGACCCTCTACTTGATGAAACATTGGAGCGTGGGTTTGATCACTATCAGATCTATAGGTTCTTCCTGGAGCAATAACTTTAAATGGTGGTTTTCCATTTAACATTGTTCTAACTTGTACTGGCGAAGTATGAGTTCTAAGCAAATATTCTTTTTTATTATCTAAATAAAATGTATCATGCATATCTCTCGCAGGATGATTGTCTGGTGTATTTAATGCAGTAAAGTTATTATATTCATTTTCAACGTCAGGACCTTCCTCAACACTAAAACCTATTTCTGAAAATATTGAGGATATTTCATCTATTACCTGAGATACAGGATGTATTTTACCTCTATTAAAACTTCTTTCTGGCAAAGTAACATCTACTTTTTCATTTTGAAGTTTTAAATTTATTTCATTAATTTCAATATCATGAATTTTTTTTTCAATTAAACTTTGCAGCTCATCTTTTATTGAATTTAAATCTGATGCAAATTTTTTTCTTTCTGTAGAAGGAATTGAGCCCATTTTTTTAAATTCTTTAGAAATTTTTCCATTCTTTCCAAAAAGTTCTGATTTTAATTGATTAACTTTATTAAGATCTAAATTATCTTTGAGTTTTTCTAAATACTCTTCCTTAATTTTTATAATATCTGACATTTTACTAGATTATTTCTAAAGTTAAGAAAAACAATAGAGAAGATTAGTTTAAAGCAGCTTGTGCCTTTTTCACTATATTTTTAAATGCCTCTGGATTATCGTATGCTATTTCTGCTAGAATTTTTCTGTCTAACTTGACTCCTGATTTAATAAGTCCATTTATGAATTTAGAATATGTTAAGCCTTCTGCTCTTACTCCTGCATTAATTCTTTGTATCCATAAAGATTTAAAATCTCTTTTTTTATTTCTTCTGTCTCTATAAGCATATTGCATCGCTTTTTCCATTGCTTGTCTTGCAACTCGGATAGTATTTTTTCTTCTTCCCCATTGACCTTTGACTGCTTTGAGAACTTTTTTGTGCTTTGCGTGACTTGTTACACCTCTTTTAACTCTTGCCATTTTAACCTCTTAAACTGTAGGGCATATAAGATTTAACAATTTTGCTATCTTGTTTTGACATAATTGTTGTGCCTCTTTGTTTTCTAATTTGAGAATTTGTTCGTTTTATCATTCCATGTCTTTTGCCAGCTTGGGGCATTACCACTTTTCCTTTTGCAGTAATTTTAAATCTTTTTTTAGCTGAGCTTTTTGTTTTGAGCTTTGGCATAATGTCAGGGTTTATACAAACAATACTATTACTTTACAACATCTATTATTAATTATAATGGCTGAATTACCATAATCATTTGCTTTCCATCAAATTTTGGTTGAAGCTCAACTTTGCCTATTTTCTCCATATCTAGCTTAATTTTATCCATAAGCTCGTTTCCTAGATGAGAATGTTGTAGCTCTCTTCCTTTAAATTTTATCGTAAATTTTACTTTATCTCCCTTTGATAAAAATTTTTGGGCGTTTTTTATCTTAAAAGTATAATCGTGAACCTCGGTCACTGGCCTTAATTTAATTTCTTTAAGTTCAATTTTTTTTTGTTTTTTTTTAGCTTTGTTAGCTTTTTTTTGAGCATCATATTTATACTTACCCATATCCATAATTTTACAAACTGGAGGATTTGCATTGGGAGAAATTTCGATTAGATCATAACCTTCATCTTTTGCTTTTCTTATAGCTTCGTTAGTATTTAAAACTCCAAGATTTTCTCCATCACTTGAAATTACTTGGACTTCGGGTGAGGTAATTCTATTATTAGATTTAGGACCTCGGTCTCTAGATCTTCTTTGAAAATAATTTTGTTTGAAGTCCGCCACTTAATTAGAAGGTGCTTTGCTTAAAGCTAAGTGTTTTTTTAAAAATAAATCTATATCCATATTTTCTTGTTTTTTAGAATCCAATCTTCTAATAGTTACTGTATTGCTGTCAACTTCTTTTTTTCCACAAATTAGCAGAATTGGTATCTTTGATAAGGAGTGATCTCTTATTTTGTAGTTTAAATTATGATTTTTTAGATCTACCTCAGAAATTATTCCATTGCTTTTTATTTTTCGGTTAATTTCTTTTGCGTATTCATCAAATTCACTTGATACTGGGATAACTATTATTTGCAATGGAGCTAACCAAAATGGAAGTTTTCCGGCATAATTTTCAATTAATATTCCAATAAACCTTTCGAGAGATCCAAATAAAGCCCTATGCAACATAACTGGTACTTTTTTTGTACCATCTTTGTCTACAAATGAAGCTCCTAAACGTTCTGGTAGATTTAAATCTACTTGCAATGTTCCGCATTGCCAGTCTCTTCCTATTGCATCTCTTAAAACAAATTCTATCTTGGGTCCATAAAAAGCTCCCTCTCCCTGATTAATACTGTATTCAAGTTTAGAAGCTTTAATGGCTTGAAGGAGAGCTTTTTCAGATTTATCCCAAACTTTATCTTCACCAACGCGAATTTCAGGTCTATCAGAATATTTTAAAATTACATTTTCAAAACCTAAATCTTTATAAATTTCTAAAATTAAATTTGTGACACTCAAACATTCTTCTGTGATCTGATCTTCTGTACAAAATATATGTGCATCATCTTGTGTAAATGCTCTTACCCTTAAAAGTCCATGAAGAGAACCTGAGGGTTCATACCTATGCACTTTTCCAAACTCAGACATTTTTAATGGTAAATCTCGATAACTTTTTAAACCTTGATTAAAAATTTGAACACATCCTGGACAATTCATAGGTTTAATTGCAAAAACTTTTTCATCTGGTGTAGTTGAGGTATACATATTTGCTCCAAATTTCTCCCAGTGACCTGATTTTTCCCATAAGCTTCTATCTAAAATTTCAGGAGTGTTTACTTCTTTATATCCAGCAGCATCTTGTTTTGCTCTCATATAAGAAATTAATTTTTGAAATAAATTCCATCCTTTTTCGTGCCAAAAAACAGAGCCTGGACTTTCTTCTCTAAAATGAAATAAATCCATTTCTTTACCTAGTTTTCTATGATCTCTTTTTTCAGCTTCTTCAATTCTAATTAAATATTCATCTAATTCTTTTTGAGATGACCATGAAGTTCCATAAATTCTCTGAAGCATTTCATTATTCGAGTCTCCTCTCCAGTATGCACCGGAGACTTTCATTAGTTTAAAATATTTGCCAATTTTGCCAGTAGACATTAGATGAGGTCCTCTACACAAATCATGCCATTTACCATGAAAGTAAACTGAAACCTCTTCTTCTTTTGGAATATCTCTAATTATTTCAGCCTTATAAATTTCTCCTGCTTTTTTAAAATGTTCAACAGCCTTATCCCGCTTCCATACTTCTCTATGGGTAGGCTCATCTCTATCAACAATTTCTAACATTTTTTTTTCTATTTTTCTTAAATCTTCTTCTGTGAATGGTTCTTTTCTTGCAAAGTCATAATAAAATCCATTTTCAATGACTGGTCCAATAGTCACTTGTGTGCCAGGAAAAATTTCTTGAACTGCCATAGCCAATATATGTGCTGTATCATGTCTTATTGTTTCTAATCCCTCTTTATCTTTTGATGTGTAAATTTTTATTGAACAATCTTTATCTATTTCATAATTTAAATCTTTCAAATTTCCATCAACACTAATTACTAGGGCTTCTTTAGAAAGTGATTTACTAATTTTTTCAGCAATTTGAAAACCAGTTACTTTACTTTTAAAATTTAATTTTTTTCCATCAGGTAGTTTTATATTAGGCATTATAGTATTAATTTTTTATATTCTGAATAAGTAGAAAAGCACATTTTTTCAACATTAAATTTTTTAATTACATTTTTTCTACCTTCATTACCCATAGATTTCAATGTAGTTTCATCTAATTCAAATATATGTGCTAGTTTATCACTTAATGAATTAGCATCACCTGCTTTAAACAAAAAGCCTGTTTTATTATCAATGATAGTTTCTTTGGATCCACCAATGTCACTTGCAAGTATAACTTTTTGCATAGCCTGTGCCTCAATAGCAACTCTTCCAAAAGCTTCCGGTTCAATAGAGCAATTAGTTACAATATCAGAAACTTTATACGCTAAAGGCATTTTATCACAATTTTCAATAAATAGTATATCTTGGATTAATCTGTACTGCTCAATGAGTCTTTGAATTTTTTTTTTATATATTTTTCTTCCTTGATCACTTCCTAGAATAATTACAAAAAATAATTTGTCAGGATTTTTTTGTTTAAATATATTTAAAGTTTCAATAAACATTTCATGACCTTTCCATGATGTAAGCCTTCCAGGAAATAAAATAATTTTTTTTTGATAAAAACTTAGTGTCTTGTCTATTTTCCACTCTTTAATTAATTTTAATTCTGCATTATCATTTATTTTGGCTGGATCAAAATATTCAAGGTTGATTCCCCTAAATATAGTTAAAAGTTTTTGATTTTTATTTAAGTATTTTGAATAGTTCTCATTAATATGAGAAAAAATAAAATTTGATCCTGCTATAATTAAATCTGATTTTACCATAACAGAATTGTAAAATTTTTTTATTGAAGAATTAAAATTATATGTTCCGTGAAATGTTGTAACAAATTTTCTTCCTGTTGCTCTAGCAGCAATTAAACTTGACCATGCTGGTGCACGACTTCTAGCATGTATAATATTAATTCTAAAAATTAAAACAATCATTATCAAAATTATTGAATTAAAAAGAATGAGAATAGGATTTTTGCTTTGGACAGGTAATCTAATTAGTTTTACTTTTTTTTTGTCTATATATTTTATTAAAGGACCACCACTTGTAACTATATACGATTTTGCATTTTGTTCGTGTAAATAATGTGCCAAATCATAACATCCGGTTTCTGCTCCTCCATAACCTAATTTTGGAATAACTTGTAATACTTTTAATTTAGAAGACATTTGATAGAATTATATATTAAGAATTTATCTAGATAAACTTTAATGAATAAATTTAAATTTTTTAAAATAACCCCATCTAAAAAAATTAGATATTTATCCAATAAATACAAAGAAAAGCCTTATATTGTTTTTCTTCATGGATTCATGTCTGATTTAGAAGGAGAAAAACCAAATAAAATTCTAAAATACTGTAATAAAAAAAAAATTGGATTCTTAGCAGCTGAATATTCTGGACATGGAAAATCATCTGGTAAATTTATAAATGGTAACATTTCTAAATGGTCAAATGAAACAAAAATATTAATAAAAAAAATTGTAAAAAAAAATAAATTTATTTTGGTAGGTTCTAGTATGGGTTCATGGATATCCTTAAATCAGTTCAAATATTTTGAGGACCAGATCTTAGGTTTTTTAGGAATAGGCTCAGCTCCAGAATTTTTAGAAAATTTAATGTGGAAAAAATTTAATAAAAAAATAAAAAAAGAAATTAAACTTAAAGGAATATATAATTTAAAATATGGAAACTATGAATATCCCTTAACCTATCAATTAATTAAAGATGGAAGAAAAAATAAAGTTTTAAATAAAAGAATTTTAAAAAAAATATACCTCACTATGATACATGGAAAAAAAGATGAGGTTGTTCCAGTAAGTTATTCAAGAAAAATCCTTAAAATTTTCAAAAAAGCATACAAAAAGTTAGTAGTTATCAAAAATGGTGATCATAGTTTATCTTCCAAAAGGTATCTAAATAAAATTATATTTGAATTAAACAAAATTGTTTTAAAATCCTACTAGACAGCAATATTAGTCTTATCTTTAATATTTATAGGATTTTCTAGTTTATCGAGCATTTCTTTTGGACATACTTGGTAAAAATAATTAATTTCTTTTTCGAAATCATTTATAATTTTTTCAGCCACGAAAGATTTTGTCTCTTGAAAATGCTTGTTTACTAAACCTTTCAAAAAATCTTTCCAATATTTAGTTTCGATTCTTTGCCAAACAACAGTTTCTGGATTAACTTTTTTTTCAAATTCATTCTTTTCATCATAAACAAAAGCCATTCCACCAGTCATTCCTGCTGCAAAATTATCTCCCACTTCTCCTAAAATAATAACATTTCCACCTGTCATATATTCGCACCCGTTAGAATCACACCCCTCAATAACTGATGTCGCTCCAGAATTTCTAACTGCAAATCTGTCACCTGCTTGCCCAGAAGCAAATAAAAAGCCCGAAGTAGCGCCATATAAAACAGTATTTCCAATAATAGTATTTTGATTTGATACTAAGTTACTGTCATCTTTTAAACGAATAGAAATAGTAGCACCTGATAAACCTTTTCCAACATAATCATTTGCATCACCTTGTAAATTTAATTTTAAACCTTTAACTCCAAATGCTCCAAAAGATTGGCCAGCTGATCCTCTAAAGTTTATAGTAATAAAATTTTCTTCTAATTTGTTGTCACCAAATTTTTTATATAAATTATAAGAAATTCTAGTTCCTACTGCTCTATTTGTATTTTTTATTATATAATCTTTTTTTACAGTTTTATTTTGATTTATTAATTTTTCAATTTCAGGCCAAATTTTTTGATCTATGGTCTCTGGTACTGCTATAATAGATTTATTTTCACAGTATCTTTTATTTTCTCCTGGGTCAGCCTGAACAAAAAGAGGATTTAAATCAAGATCATCTAAATTAGGGGATCCTTTACTAATTTGTTTTAATAGATCAGTTCTTCCAATAATCTCATTTAAATTTTTAAAACCAAGTTCAGCTAATATTTCTCTTACCTCTTGAGCGATAAAATTAAAAAGATTGACCACTTTATCTGCTGTTCCATTAAATTTTTTTCTTAAATCTTCATCTTGGGTACAAATACCCACAGGGCAAGTATTTGAGTGACATTGTCTTACCATAATACATCCCATTGCAACAAGCGCAGTAGTAGCAATTCCAAATTCCTCTGCTCCCATCATTGCTGCTATGACAACATCTCTTCCAGTTTTAATTCCTCCATCAGTTCTTAATGTTACTGAATGTCTTAATTTATTTAGAGTTAATACTTGATTTGCCTCTGTTAGACCCATTTCCCATGGTGCACCTACATATTTAACACTTGTTTGGGGAGTTGCACCAGTTCCTCCATTATGTCCTGAAATTAAAATAATATCAGCTTTTGCCTTTGCAACTCCTGCTGCAATTGTTCCAACTCCTGAAGAAGCAACCAGCTTAACTCCAACTCTTGCATTTGGGTTAATTTGTTTTAAATCGTATATTAATTGAGCCAAATCCTCTATAGAATAAATATCATGATGGGGTGGCGGGGATATTAAAGTAACTCCCGGAGTAGAATGTCTTAGTCTTGCTATTTCTTTTGTAACTTTAAAACCAGGTAATTGACCTCCTTCACCTGGTTTAGCTCCTTGTGCAATTTTAATTTCTATCTCATTACAATTATTTAGATAATTTATTGTTACACCAAATCTAGCTGAAGCTATTTGTTTTACTCTTGAACTTGCTGAGTCCCCATTCTCTAATTTTTTAAATCTTTTTTTATCTTCACCACCTTCACCACTACAAGAGGCTCCTTTAATTCTATTCATTGCTATTGCTAAAGTCTCATGAGCCTCTTTAGACAATGCTCCATGAGACATACTCCCACTACCAAATCGAGTAAGAATATTTTCAACTGGCTCAACTTCATTAATATTTACAGAATTTGCTAAATATCTTTTTCTAAAATCAATTAGATCTCTCAGGTTAATTGGTGGTAAATCATGTATTCCTTTTGAATATTTTTTATACAAATCATAAGAGTTCTTTGACACTGCTGATTGAAGAAGATGAATTAATCTTCCTTGATACTGGTGTGTTTCTCCATTTTTTCTAAATTTATATAAACCTCCAATAGGTAAAATGTTTGAAGTATTTTTAAATGCATTATCATGATTTTCTCTAATTTTTTTTTCTATACCTGTTAAACCAATTCCTGAAATTTTGGATAAAACTCCAGGGAAATATTCATTCACAATAGTTCTACTTAGTCCAACTGTTTCAAAATTACATCCTCCTCTATAAGAACTAATTACAGATATCCCCATTTTAGACATAATCTTTAGGAGTCCATAATTAATTGACTTTACATATTTTTTTACACATTCATCATATGTGAAATCAAAAAAAAGCTTTTTTCTAAATCTTTGATAAATACTATCTAAAGCTAAATAAGGATTTACAGTTGTGGCTCCAACTCCAATTAAAGTTGCAAATGAATGGGTATCTAATGCCTCCCCAGTTTGTACATTTATGGAGACATACCCTCTTAGTTTTAAATTTATTAAATGTGTATTTATTGCTCCAATACATAAAAGCATTGGTATTGGGAGTTTATTTTCAGAAATACTTTTATCCGACAACACTATTTGAGTAATCCCTTCTCTTACTGCAATTTCTGACTCTTCGGTTATTCTATTTAACGAGCTTTCCAGATTTTCATCCTTAGAAAAGGTACAATCAATTACTTTTTGATTATCGCCAAAAAATGATAAAAAATTTTCAAATTGTGAATTAGATAATATTGGGCTCTCTAAAACATAAATATTTTTTTCTGTTAAATTGTTAAAATCTAAAATATTTCCAAGATTTCCAAATCTTGTTTTTAAACTCATTACCTTGTTTTCTCTTAAAGAGTCTATTGGCGGATTTGTAACTTGGCTAAAATTTTGCCTAAAATAATGATATAAAGGACGATATTTATCAGACAAAACAGCCAACGGTGTATCATCACCCATTGAGCCTACAGCTTCTTTTCCATCTTCTACCATTGGATGTAAAATTAATTCTAAATCCTCCAAACTAAACCCAAAGGTATGTTGCCTTTTTCTTAATTCATTTTCTTCAAAAATATTTTTTTCTTTTTTTATTTGAAACTTTTTATCTAAATTTATTATTTGATTATTAAAATCTTTATATTCTTTAGCTAAAAAATTTTTTATTTGGTTGTTTGTGTAAACTTTTCCACTGTCTATTTTAACTCCCAAAATATCTCCTGGTCCTAATCTTCCTTTTGATAATATTAATTTTTCATCAAATTCAATCATTCCAGATTCTGATCCTGCAAAAAGAAGCTTATCCTTTGTTAAAGAATATCGAAGTGGTCTTAATCCATTTCTATCGTTTGCAACTATAGCCCATTCATTATCGGTAGCGGCTATTGCTGCTGGACCATCCCATGGTTCCATTGTGCTGTTTAAAAAATTAAATAATTTTCTTTGATCTTGCGGTAAAATTTTACTTTTTTTTGACCATGCATCAGGTATCAGCATTAGTTTTGCTAATGGTGCAGATTGACCAGATATATTTAATAGTTCAAAAACATTATCTAAAGAGGCAGAGTCTGAATTACCAGATAGTATAACTGGTTTGAGATTTTCCATATCTTCAAATATTGGACTAAACATTTCTTGCTCATGAACCTTCATCCAATTAATATTTCCTTTTAAAGTATTTATTTCTCCATTATGAGCTAGGGCCCTGAATGGTTGAGCTAAATCCCAACTAGGAGCAGTATTTGTTGAAAATCTTTGATGAAAAATTGCAAATCTTGATATAAATCTTTCATCTTTTAAGTCAGGATAAAAATCAGAAAGAGATTCTGCTAAAAACATACCCTTATAAATAATTGATTTAGAGCTGAATGAACAAATATAAAAGCTACTTAAATTATTATTAATAGATTCTTTTTCTATTTTTCTTCTTGCCTCATATAATTTTATCTCTAATTTTTTTCCATTAATTTCTTTGTTATTATATTTAAATAAAACTTGTGCTATTTCAGGTCTTGTTAACTCAGCTTTATCACCTAAAACTTTTGGATTTACTGGAACTTGCCTCCAACCATAAATATTAAAATTACTTTTAGTAAGAACACTTTCAACAATTGTTCTGCATTGTTCTTGTGCTGAATAATTATTTCTAGGCAGAAATACCATGCCCACGCAAACTTCTGAGCTATCATGATTGTGTCCAGTATTTTCAATTTTTTCTATAAAAAAATCTTGGGGAATTTCAATATGAATTCCAGCTCCATCACCAGTTTTGCCATCTGCATCAACTGCACCTCTGTGCCAAACTGCTTTTAATGCCTCTATTCCATACTCTACAACTTTTCTAGATTTTTTTCCTTCTGTAGAAACTACTAAGCCAACTCCACATGCATCATGTTCTTGGTTTTCTGAATAAACATTATTTTTCTTTAGTAAATTTAAGTTTTTTTCCATTAGATATTTCATGCAACTTTTTTTTTCTTACTATCTTCTGCTTTTAAATATTTTTTTATTGATATTGCTGCATCTCTTCCATCTTTAATTGCCCAAACTACTAAAGAGGCTCCTCTGACTATGTCTCCAGCCGCAAATATTCCTTCTAAACTTGTTTCCATTGTATCAAAATCAGCTTTAATAGTTCCCCATTTTGTAACTTGCAAACTTTTTTCATTAAAAAGATAAGGAAGATCTTCTGGATCAAAGCCAAGAGCTTTTATGACAATATCTGCTTTAAGACTGAATTCTAAGTTATTTTCAATTATAGGCTTTCTTCTCCCGCTTTCATCTGGATCTCCAAGTTTCATTTTATCAATCAAAATATTCTCAACTTTGCCAGTTCCTAAGAATTTTTTTGGACTAGAAAGCCAAATAAACTCAACACCTTCTTCTTCAGCGTTAGAAACTTCTCTGGCTGAGCCAGGCATATTTTCTTTATCTCTTCTGTATAAGCATTTTACTGAACGCGCATTTTGTCTAATTGAAGTCCTAACACAATCCATCGCTGTATCACCACCTCCTATTACGATTACATCTTTACCCTCTACGTTAAGTGTTCCATTATCAAATAGTTCAACTTTATCGCCCAAACCTTTTTTATTAGAAGCAGTTAAAAAATCCATTGCAGGAAATATATTATCTAAACTGTTTCCAGGGATTTCAATTTCTCGAGCTTTATAAACACCCGTTGCAATAAGTATTGCATCATGTTTTTTTTTTAAATCTTTAAGTAAAGCATTTTTTCCAACTTCAAAATTTTGAATAAATTTAATACCGCTCTCTTTTAAAAGGTTAGTTCTTCTTTCAATAACAAATTTTTCTAATTTAAAATTTGGAATTCCATATATTAGAAGTCCTCCTGGTCTATCATATCTATCATAGATGGTTACTTTATATCCTTCTTTTCTTAATTCTTCGGCACAAGCAAGACCAGCTGGGCCTGCACCAATTATTCCTATCGATTGTGACTTTTCTGATTTAATTTTTAAAGGTTTAATCCAATCGTTTTCCCATGCATTTTCTGTAATAAATTTTTCTATCGAACCAATAGTAACTGTTCCATGTCCTGATTGTTCAATAACACAATTGCCTTCACATAATCTATCTTGTGGACAAATTCTTCCACAAACCTCTGGCATATTATTTGTGCTTTGAGATAATTCATAAGCTTCTTTTAGTCTTCCCTCAGCAGTAAGTTTTAGCCAATCAGGTATATTATTGCTTAAAGGACAATGGACTTGACAAAAAGGAACTCCGCATTGAGAACATCTGCTTGATTGTTCCTTTGCTTTTTCATTAATAAATTCTTTATATATTTCATTAAAATCTTCCTTACGTTCTGAGACGCCTCTTTTAGGTGGGTTTTGTTGACCTAATTTAACAAATTTAAGCATTTTTTCTGACATTTCAGAGGAACATATATCATAATTTTTATGGATAAATAGATAAATAGGTAATAAATGCTGACCTTAAATCATCTCATTTTCTTTATTTTATAAGGTTTTATATAAAGATGCATGTCTGTTATGCATTCATGTAATTGCTTTATTTTGAATTTAAATTGTTTAGGAAGAAATAACTCCAAATGATTTCATATTATTTAGAATTAACTATTTTAGCTTTCGTACAGGGAGTGTCGGAATTTTTACCTGTCAGTTCTTCAGCTCACTTAATTATATTTTCAAATATTATGAATTTTTCAAACCAATCAATTATATTTGATGTGGGCCTTCACTTGGGATCATTGCTAGCAATATTATTTTATTTTAAAAAGGACTTATCAAACATAAAGAATGATAAAAAATTATTAAGTTTACTTTTGATTGGCTCGATACCACTATTGATAGTCGGCTACATTTTTTATTCAACAAATATAATAAACTCTTTAAGGGATTTAAAAATAATTGCATGGTCAACATTAATTTTTGGTATATTAATGTATTTTGCAGATACTTTTAAAATCAAAAAAAATCTAAAAAATGACTTAACAATTAAAAATATTTTGATAATTGGAATATTTCAAATTCTTGCAATAATACCGGGGGTAAGTAGAGCTGGAATAACAATTACAGCTGGAAGATTTTTAAATTTTGATAGGCATGACTCAACGAAAATATCATTTTATTTATCAATACCAGCCCTAGTAGGAGCAAGTGTTCTTTCTTTGAAAGATGTAGTAGATAAAAATCTAGAATTTAATTTTTTTCTTATTATTGCAATAATATTATCTTTTATTTTTTCATATCTAACAATTAAATATTTTTTAATATATATGAAAAAATTTTCTTTAAAATTTTTTGTAATTTACAGAATTATTTTATCTATAATAATTTTTTCAATTATTTATTATTAGTTTTATTTGTTTCGGGTAATATTTGTGAAAAAATAACCCCCGTTAAAATTAATACACATCCAATTATATTATTAATATCTAAATATTGATTTAAAATTATCCAGGCGGCTATAGCTGCAAACACACTCTCTAAAGAAAAAATAATTGCAGATGGAGATGGGGCAATATTCTTTTGAGCGAATATTTGTAATGTAAATGCAATTCCTCCTGATAACACTCCTGCATATATTATTGATAAAGACTCATTTAAAATATTTGCAAATGATATATTTTCAAAGAAAAAACCAAGTAAAAATGAAAATGAAGCAACAACAAGTGCTTGGAGTGCTCCAAAGAACAGTGGTATATCAAAAATTTTAATAAATTTACCAATAAAAATTATGTGAAGAGCCCAAAAAAATGCGCATAGTATAACTAAACTGTCACCAAATCTTACTGTCGCATTAGAAAAGTCACTCAATAAGTAAACTCCTCCAACACATAAAATTGCAGAAGGCCATATACTCCAATGTATTTTTTTTTTATAAAATATATAAAGTATTATAGGAACCATAGGCACATAAAAAACAGTGAAAAATGCTGCGTTTGCAATGTCTGTGTAGAGTAATGCAGCTTGTTGTACAAATGTACCTAAAAATAAAAATAAACCAATCCAGAAGAGTAATTTAAAAAATTCAGTTCTATTATTATTTATTTGCTTAATTATTTTTGAATTTTCAAAAATTAATGCAAATGGTATAATAGATAAAAAGCCTATCAAAAATCTAGCTCCATTAAATGTAAGAGGTCCTATTTTATCCATTCCTGTATCCTGGGCAATAAATGTAGTTCCCCAAATAAATGTGCAGAGCAAAGCACTAATTAATGATAGGGATTTGGACATATAAAGTTTTAAAAGGCTAGATTGTAGGCAAAATTTTTTCCTAAATTTTCTTTTAATGAATTACAAAATTTAGCAGCTTCTGCCCCGTCTATAATTCTATGGTCATATGAAAGAGATATTGGTAACACTGTTCTTGCGAGAAACTTATCTTTTATAAAAATTTGTTTTTTATAGGATCTTCCAACACCAAGAATTGCAACTTCCGGATAATTTATTATAGGTGTAAAATAAGTGCCACCAATACCTCCTAGACTTGTAATAGTTATTGATCCTCCAAAAAATTCCTTTTTACTTATTTTTAAATTTCTACTAAGTTCACTTACATTTTTTAATTCTTCAGCGATTTCTTTTATTTTCTTTTGATCCACGTTTCTTATTTTTGGAACCATCAAGCCGTGAGGTGTATCTACAGCTATACCAATATGTATATATTTTTTTAAAGTAATTTTCCCCTCATTGATATTATCGATAGAAGAATTGAATGTAGGAAATTTCTTTAAATTATTAGTTAATGCTTTTGCTATGAAAGCGAGAGGAGTAATTTTAATTTTATCACCTGAAACTGGGTCTGTTAATTTTGCCCTAAAATCCTCTAGCTCAGTTATATCAGCTTCATCATGGTGAGTAACATGTGGAATTGTAGTCCAGGAATTAGAAAGATGTGGAGCTGCTAATCTTTTTACTCTAGGCATATCGATTATTTCTACTTCTCCAAAATCAGAATGGTCAAATTCTGATTTAACTTTATCTTCTTTTTTTAATTGTGATTTATTTAAATTTTCATTTACAAAATTTTTAACATCTGCTTCAGTTATTCTGCCTAATCTTTCTGATCCTACAATCTCAGATATATTTGCTCCAAGTTCTCTTGCAAATTTCCTTACTTTCGGAGAAGCAAATATTTTTTTATTTTCAGACATAATCTATAGTTTTGTGGGAATTGTTTTATTTGGGTCTATATTGTATTTTTTTATTGCTTCAGTTGCATATTTTGATGGAATTAATTGTTCTTTTGCCAAAACACTAAGTGAATAAGCTACAATATGTTCTTTATCAACTTCAAAAAATTTTCTTAAATTTTTCCTTGTATCACTTCTGCCATATCCATCTGTACCAAATGAATAAAAACTTTTTTTAATAAACGGTCTAATTTGATCTGAGTTTAACCTTATATAGTCTGATGCAGAAATTAATGGTCCCTCAGTTGAAGAAAGGCATTCTTCTATATGACTTTTTTTAGATGGTTTTTCTGGATTCAACAAATTATATCTTTCTACTTCCATTGCTTCTTTTCTAAGCTCAGTATAGCTTGTAACACTCCATACGTTACTATCTATTTTATAATCTTTTTCTAAGATTTCTGCTGCAGCAATAACCTCTCTGAAAATTGCACCTGAGCCTAATAGCTGAATTTTAATTTTTTTATTTTTATTAAATTCTTTAAATTTATACATACCTTTTAATATGCTTTCTTCTATATATTTATCTTTTGGCATTTCAGGATGAGTATAATTTTCATTCATAGTTGTGATGTAATAAAAAATATTTTCCCTCTTTTCATACATTCTTCTTAGGCCTTCTCTAAAAATTACTGCTAATTCATAAGCATAGGTTGGATCATATGAAATACAATTTGGTACAACTGATGACATTATATGGCTGTGTCCATCCCCATGTTGTAGGCCTTCTCCGGATAATGTTGTACGTCCTGCTGTTGCACCAATTAAGAAACCTCTAGTTTGATTATCTCCTGCAGCCCAAATAAAGTCTCCTGTTCTTTGGAAGCCAAACATAGAATAAAATATATATATTGGTATCATTGAAATATCATGATTTGTGTAGGATGTGCCTGCTGCAATCCATGACGAAACTGCCCCAGCTTCGGTTATACCTTCTTCTAAAACTTGACCTTTTATATCTTCACGGTATGAGCTTAATTGTTCAGAGTCTACAGGCTCGTATTTTTGACCTTCATGTGCATAAATTCCAATTTTTTGAAATAAACCTTCCATACCAAAAGTTCTTGCCTCATCAGGAATAATTGGAACAAGTCTTGGTGCTACATTTTTATCCCTCATAAGATTTGTTAGCATTCTTACTAATACCATTGTTGTAGACATTTCTTTATTTCCAGTAGACTCCTTCATTTTACTAAATATATCTTGTGGAGGAGTTTTTATAGCTTTAGCAAATGAAGATCTTTCGGGTAGATAACCACCTAGCTTTATTCTACATTCGTTTAAATATTTGATTTCTGGTGAGTTTTCTTTTGGTTTATAATATTGAATATTTCTTACTTGTTCATCTGTTAAAGGAACATCGAATCTATCTCTATAATATAAAAGATCCTTTTCATCCAATTTTTTTTGCTGATGAGTTGTATTCATGCTTTCCCCAGACTTACCCATTCCATATCCTTTAATTGTCTTTGCTAAAATTACTGTTGGCGTTCCTTTGTTTTTCATTGCAGAATGATAAGCTGCATAAACTTTATGTGGATCATGTCCACCTCTATTAAGTTTCCAAATATCTCTATCTGTCATTTGAGAAACCATATCGAGTAATTCTTTATATTTTCCAAAAAATCTTTCTCTTACATAAGCTCCTCCTTTAGCTTTAAATGCCTGATATTCTCCATCAACAGCTTCACCCATTCTTTTAATTAGTAAGCCAGAATTATCTTTAGCAAGCAATTGATCCCAATAAGAACCCCAAATAACTTTAATTACGTTCCATCCAGCTCCTCTAAATATTCCTTCTAACTCTTGAATAATTTTTCCATTACCCCTAACTGGTCCATCTAGTCTTTGTAGATTACAATTTACTACAAATATTAAATTATCTAATTTTTCCCTTGCTGCTAATCCTATGGCCCCTAAAGATTCTGGTTCATCAGTTTCTCCATCTCCCAGAAAACACCAAATCTTTCTACCCTCATCTTTCAACAGTCCTCTATTAATTAGATATTTATTGAACCTTGCTTGATAGATAGACATTATTGGTCCTAATCCCATAGAAACTGTAGGAAATTGCCAAAATTTTGGCATCAACCAAGGATGAGGGTAAGAAGATAGTCCACCGGGCTTAACCTCTTGTCTAAAATAATCTAATTCTTTTTCACTAATTCTTCCTTCAAGAAAAGCTCTAGCATACATTCCAGGTGCACTATGACCTTGAAAGTAAATTAAATCACCACCAAACTTGTTATTTTTTGCTCTCCAAAAATGATTCATTCCTACGTCGTATAGTGTCGCTGCAGATGCAAAAGTTCCTATATGACCTCCGAGTTCTGGATTTTTTTTATTTGCCCTAACAACCATTGCAGCTGCATTCCATCTAATTAATGATCTTATTTTTCTCTCTAGATTTTGATCACCTGGAGATTTTTTTTCTTCTTCTGGTTTTATGGTATTAATATAAGGTGTGTTTCTAGAAAGTACTAAATCTGAACCTTCTTTATAAGAGTGCTCTATAAGTTTTTTAATTAAAAATTGAGCTCTTATTTTTCCATCTTTCTCTAATACTGCAGAAAGAGATTCAAGCCATTCTTTTGTCTCTATTGGGTCTAGATCTCCATCCTTTGAAACCTGTATAATTGTTTCTTTTATATTTTTAGGTTCTTCTCTAGTGATTTTTTCTTCTTCTTTAACTTTGACTGTGGCCGATTCAGCCTCTTGAATAATTTTTTCTGTATCTAGAGGTAGTTTTACTTTTGTATCTTTGCTTTCATTTTGAATTTTTTCTCCTGAAACCTCTATGAGTGAGTCACCTTTCGAAACTTTATCTCCAATTTTTACATTTATATTTTCAACTTTGCCTTCAAATGTTGATGGCACTTCAACGCTAGATTTATCACTTTCCAATGTAACTATTGGGTCATTCTTATTTATTTTATCTCCTAATTTTACTAAAATTTCTATGATTTCAACATTTTCGAAATCTCCAATATCAGGGACTATTATTTTATTTGTCATATAAATATTTATTTAAATTTACCAAAAGTTTCATTTTAGACATATTTATATCTTTTTTTAGTCATTCTTAAATGTGTAAAATATACCATGTTAATAAAGTTAACAGATTTTATTATTAAATTAAGTAAATCTAATAAAAGACAAAATATAGATAGTAGATTTTGGATACAAAGATTGTTATTAAAGAAAAAGTACAAAATTATTTAGATATCAATTAATTATTGTTTAAATTTTTTCTTATTCATCTATATTATATAGAAGGGCTGCTAGCTCAATTGGATAGAGCGCAGAGCTACGGACTCTGAGGTTGAGGGTTCAAGTCCTTCGCGGCCCACCAAAATATGAAAGTATCTTTACAAAAGTCAGTTATATATTTTTTTTTAGCTATATTTTTATTTTTAATTTTAGTTACAATATTGATTTAAAATTTAAGATCTTTTAAATTTTTAAACTTTTCAAGAATTTCAGGATTAGCGAGAGCTTCTTTGTTTTTTACATTGTTACCTTCAATAATATTTTTGACTGCTAGTTCTACAATCTTTCCATTTTTTGTTCTTGGAATATCATTAACTTGAATAATTTTACTAGGCACATGTCTTGGTGAAGCATTTAATTTTATTTTTAGTTTAATATTTTTAACTAAATTTTCATCTAAAGTATAATTTTTGTTCATTATAACAAAAAGAATAATTCTAATATCATTATTCCAAGATTGACCAATGGCTAATGACTCTTTTATTTCTATAAATTTTTCTACTTCAGAATAAATTTCCGATGTTCCAAGTCTTACTCCTCCAGGATTTAACGTTGCATCTGATCTACCATATATTATAAATCCTCCTGAATTTTTTAATTCAGCATAGTCTCCGTGATACCATACATTTTTAAATTTATTAAAGTATGCAGATTTAAATTTTTTATTATTTTTATCATTCCAAAATTTCAAAGGTATAGTTGGAAATGCATTTTTACAAACAAGTTCTCCTTTTTTATTTTTAATTGCTTTTCCAGAATCATTAAAAATATCGACATTCATACCTAAACCCTTGTTTTGAATTTGTCCCAAAATAACTGGATCATAAATATTTCCAAGTACAAAACATGAAACAATATCAGTTCCACCAGATATTGATGCAAGGTGAACATTTCGTTTTACTTTTTTATATATAAACTTAAAACCTTCTTCTGACAAAGGAGAGCCAGTGGAACAGATTGTTCGAAGATTTTTTAATTTATAATTTTTTTTTTCCAAAACTTTAGATTTGTTTAATGCATCAATATATTTTGCGCTTACACCAAAGAGAGTTACTTTTTCTTTATTTGCTAATTTAATTAATAGATCATCTCTTTTATACATTGGAAAACCTTCAAATAGTACAATTGATGCTTTTGATGCTAACACTGAAACTAACCAGTTCCACATCATCCATCCACAAGTAGTAAAATAAAAAACGTTATCATTTTCTTTAATTTCATTATGCAACTGATGTTCTTTTAAATGTTGTAATAAAACTCCTCCAGATCTATGACAAATACATTTTGGCTTTCCTGTTGTTCCGCTTGAATATAAAATTGCTAACTCATGTTCAAAATTAAATTTTTTTAAATAAAATTTTTTTGGATTAATTTTCATAATTGACTTCCAAGAGATAAATTTTATATTTTTTATATTGTTAAACTTTAATAATCTTTTATTTGGATAATTTATTACTATTACATATTTAATTGATTTAATTTTATTTAAGATAAATGGTAATCTTTTAATAACATTAATTTCTTTACCATTATAAAAATATCTATCACACAAAATTAATATTTTTGGATTTATTTGAGAAAATCTTTCAATTACACCATTAACTCCAAAATCTGGAGAACAAGAAGACCAAATCGATCCTATTGCAGATGTAGCAATAAAAGTCTCAACGGTTTCAATTAAATTAGGCATATATGCTGCTATTCTATCTTTTTCTTTTATTCTAATTGATTTAAAAAATGTAATTAATTTATAAACATTATTATTTAATTCTTTCCATGTTCTTATCTCTTTAAAGCCATTTTCATTTATGAAAGTAATTGCCTTAGTATTATCATTTTTTGATAATAAATTTTCTGCAAAATTAAGCTTAGAATTTTTTAAAAATTTATTTTTGAAAAATACTTTTGATTTCTTGTATTTAGGACTTTTAATTCCTTTGACTTTACAAAAGTCCCAAACTGAAACCCAAAAATTTTTTGGATTATCAATACTCCATTTGAGCAATTTAGAATAACTTTGAGTTTTTTTAAATTTATATTTAGAAAACAAAAATTTTTCATATTTATATAAGTTAGAACTATTTTTTTGAGACTTGCTAGCTTCCCATAATTTTTTTGTTTTCATTATTAAAATATATATTTAAATATTTTGAATTATGTTACTGTCTTTTTATAAAAAATTTAAAATGAGAACTTTTTCCCTAATGATTCGGTCATGTTTTATACTATTTTTGTTCTTTTTAGCTTACAACATATGGTAGTTTAAAAAAAAAATATACTAAAGATTGAAATGAAAAAAAGTAAAATAAATGCTGTTCTGGGACCAACAAATACCGGAAAAACCTTTTTGGCAATAGAAACAATGCTTTCATTTGAATCTGGGATGATTGGTTTTCCTCTTAGATTGTTAGCAAGGGAAGTATACGACAAAGTTATTAAAAAAATAAGTGTTGAAAAAGTTGCTCTTATAACAGGGGAAGAGAAGATAATTCCATCCGATGCAAAATATTATTTGTGCACAGTAGAGTCAATGCCAGTAGATAAAAATTTAGATTTTGTAGGTATAGATGAAGTTCAAATGTGCTCTGACCATGAAAGAGGTCATATTTTTACTGATAGACTGCTTAATCTTAGAGGCGAGAAGCTTACTATGTTTATGGGATCTAATTCAATAAAAAATATTATTGAAAAACTAGAAGGTGATATTGAATATGTAGATAGAAGAAGGTTGTCTAAACTTACCTACTCTGGTCACAAAAAAATTTCTAGAATTGAAAGAAAAACAGCAATAATTGCTTTTTCGACTGAAGATGTCTATGCAATAGCAGAATTAATTAGAAGACAAAAGGGAGGAGCTGCAATTGTGATGGGATCGCTAAGTCCTAAGACAAGAAATGCACAAGTGAGTCTTTATCAATCAGGTGATGTTGATTACTTAGTTGCAACTGATGCAATTGGAATGGGAATTAATATGGACTTAGATAATGTTTTCTTTTCGGATATTAAAAAATTTGATGGAAAAAAACTTAGAAGATTAAAATTATCTGAAATCGGACAGATAGCTGGAAGAGCAGGGAGATATTTGAATGATGGTAACTTTGGAATTACAGGAGAGTGTGGTGAATTAAGTCCAGAAGAAGTTGAATTATTAGAGAAACATAATTTTGATGAAATACACACTGTATACTGGAGAAATCCAAATCTAAATTTTAAAAATGGCAACATTCTTATTAAATCTTTAGATGAAAAACCTAAAAAACCATGGTTAAAGAGAATACCAGAATGTGAAGATGAAAAGGTTTTAAAACATATTTTAAAAGATATTGAGAAGTTAGAAATTTATAATAACGAAAATGAACTTAAATTGTTATGGGAATGCTGTCAAATTCCAGATTTTGTAAAAAAAACCTACGGCAATCATTTAGAGGTTGTTGGAAAAGTTTTTAATTTTTTAAGAGATAAACCTGGTAGAATTACTAATAATTTTATGAAGCAACAGTTGTCTACGCTTGATAAACTTGAAGGAAATGTAGATTCAATAACAAACAGAATTGCTAATGTTAGAACCTGGTCATACGTATCAAACAAAGTTAATTGGGTAGAAAACCAGGATTATTGGGTTGAAAGGACAAAAAATTTAGAAGACAAATTATCAGATAGACTACATGAAGAACTCACTAAAAGTTTTATAGATAAAAGAGCAAGTGTTTTAGCAAGAGGATTAAAACAAGATATTAATTTTAAAACAGAAATATTAGAAAATGAAAAAGTTTTAATAAATAATCAATTTATAGGAAAATTAAACGGATTAAAGTTAGAATTAGATTTAAAAGTTGGAGCGTTAGACACTGATATAAAATCTCTAAAAAAGGCCGCAAAACAAAATGTTGAGCCAGAAATCCTGAATAGAATAGAACAAATAAAAAAAACAAAATTAATAGACTTAAAAGAAGATTATAAAATTTATTGGCAAGGCTTTCCAATTGCAAAACTTGAACCAGGAAAAGATTATTTAAATCCAGAAATAAATTTAATTATAGATGAAATGATAAATGATTTAGAAAGATCAAAATTTAATAAATTTTTACAAGAATGGATAGATTTAAAAATAAAAACCGATCTAAATAGTTTATTAGATTTGAGAGATATAGATATTAGTAATACATCAATAAGAGCCTTGGCTTATCAGTTATACGAAAATAACGGTGTAATAAAAAGAGAAAATGTAAAAGAATTTTTATTTAAGCTCAGTCAAGATGAAAGAAAAGTTTTAAGAAATTTGGGTGTAAAATTTGGAAGATATCATATTTTTCTTTTTAAACTATTTAAGCCCAATATAGTTTCTTTAAGAATATTGCTTTGGAAAGTTTATCATCAAAAATATTTTGAATTAAAACCTCCAACATTTGG
>CACEHK010000016.1 GCA_902559305.1 uncultured Pelagibacteraceae bacterium
ACTTATTTTTTAAAATCAATAAAATTAAATTTACAAAATTATGATTTTACAGGAAATAATTTAAATATAGATTTTGATAATTCATTATTTGGTAATAGTGAAAATGAACCAAGACTAAGTGGTGAAAAAATAACAGATAATAAAAATGAAAGCACTATATATAATGGAACTTTTACAACTTGTAAAAAAAATAAAGAAAACTGCCCACCTTGGTTAATTTCAGCAAAAGAAATAAAACATAAAAAACAAAGAAAAATTATTGAATATAGAGATGCTTGGCTTAAAATTTATGATAAACCTCTAATATATTTTCCATATTTTTATCACCCAGATCCAACAGTTAAGCGTCAATCCGGATTTCTTGCTCCATCAATTATTAATTCCAGTGTTAGTGGAACAACTCTAAAAGTGCCTTATTATAAGGTTATTTCTGATGATAAAGACCTTACATTTTCTCCACAAATGTTTTTTGATAAAAAAGTAATATTGCAAACAGAATATAGACAGGCTTTTGAAAATTCTGATGCAATTATAGATTTTAGTTTGGCAAAAGAAGATGAAAATTCAAAGTCTCATTTTTTTTCAAATTTAAAAACTAAAAAGAATAACTCTTTATTTGAATTAAATTTAGAAAAAGTTAATAATGATAAATATTTAAAAGTAGATAAAATTGATTCACAGCTTATTGAAAATAAATCTGAATTAAACTCTTACTTTAATTTTGAAACAAGTTCAGAAAATTCTTATTTAAGTACATCTTTAGAAGTTTTCGAGGATTTAAATAAATCAAAATCAGATAGATTTGAATACATATATCCAAACATTAATTTATCAAAAAATTTAAATTATCTAAATAATTATGGTCAATCAGAATTTTATTTGGAAGGATACCAAAAAAAATTCAATACAAATCAATACGAAGCCTCGATGATTAATGATTTCATTTTTAATTCAAACAAAAAAATTTCAAAAAATGGTTTTATTAATAATTATAAATT
Source organism: uncultured Pelagibacteraceae bacterium (assembly GCA_902559305.1). Classification (GTDB taxonomy): domain Bacteria; phylum Pseudomonadota; class Alphaproteobacteria; order Pelagibacterales; family Pelagibacteraceae; genus Pelagibacter. Next base: position 999 of record CACEHK010000016.1, read on the forward strand.
TCTTTTAAGAAATGTTAATTCAGATCTAAAAAATAATATTGGTTTTAAAAATGGGAATAAACACCAATTATTTTCAACATTCCTATATGAAAGTAAATACCCTTTAAAAAAAATAAATGAAGGTAATATAAAATTACTAACTCCAATTTTATCTGCTAGATACAGTCCAAGTAAAACTAAAAATATTATAGATCTAGACAGAAAGATTTCTTATAATAATATTTATTCATTAGACAGAATCGGTGACAAAAACACAGTTGAGGGTGGATTGTCATTGACATTAGGTAGTGAGTACTCTTTCCAAAATAATGATGAAAAGGAAATAATTAATTTAGCTATAGCGAATGTTTTAAGAAATACCAGTAATGATGATTTGCCAAAAAAAACAACTTTGGGAAATAAAAGATCAGACATAATAGGAAAGTTTAATTATAATCCATCTAATTTATTTAATTTAGAATATGAATTTTCTCTTAATAAAAATTTAAAATATTCAAATTATGACTTATTAAAAACAAGTTTTACAGTAAACAACTTTGTAACTTCTTTTGAATTTTTAGAAGAGGATAATATAATGGGTAATAAAAGCTATATAACAAATAATTCAAAAATATCTTTAAACAAAAATACCAATATATTATTTGAAACAAGTAAAAACCTAGATAAAAATCTAACAGATTACTATAATTTGATATATGAGTATAATAATGATTGTCTCACAGCTGCATTAAAGTTTAATAAGACTTTTTATGAAGCTGAAGATTTAAGTAATGATAAAAATATATTCTTTATATTAAAAATAATTCCATTTGGAGAATTATCGACTCCAGATTTAAAATAGTTATGAAAATAAATTTTATTTTTGCAATCTTATTAAATTATTTCATTTTTCTTAATACAAATGTTTTTTCACAAAACGAAGTCTTCATTGAGTTAAAAATTGAAAATGAAATTATTACTAATGTAGATATAAATTATGAAAAAAATTATTTAATTGCTCTTAACAATAAATTAAAAAGTCTTAATAAGGATCAACTATACGATCTAGCCAAAGATTCTCTTATAAGAGAAAAGATCAAAAAAATTCAATTAAAGAAAATAATGGATTTTAAAAAAAATTATGAATTGACCGATAGATTTTTAGAAAATTTGTATATAAATCTAAATTTTAGCAATATTGATGATTTTAAAATCTACTTGAGTAACTATAGTTTAAAAATAGAAGATATAAGAGAAAAAATTTTAATCGAAACGCTATGGAACCAATTAATTTTTCAAAAATTTAGTAAAAATATTATAATAGATAAAGAAAATTTAAGAAATCAGTTAAAAGATCAGATCAAAAAAAATAAATTAGAAGAATTTAATCTTAAAGAAATAATGTTTGAATTAAAATCAAATGAAACTCTAAAACAAAAGGGTAAACGTATACTAGATTTTATAGAAGTAAACGGTTTTGAAAATGCTGCAAACACATTTGGAATATCTGATTCTTCAAAGTTTGGTGGATCTTTAGGATGGGTAAATAAAGCACAAATATCAAAAAATATTCTTAATGAAATAAGTAATATAAAAATTGGTGAAATTACAAAACCTATTCAAGTTAATAATTCATACTTAATTTTAAAGCTTGAAAACAAAAGAGAAAAAGAAATTGAATTAGACGTTGAAAAAGAGCTAGATAGATTAATTGCTTACGAAAGAGACAGGCAATTAAATAATTATTCATTAATGTTTTTTAATAGAATTAAAAAGAATATTTTTATAGATGAGTCATAAACCAATAATTATTATTTTAGGAGAACCGTATAGTACATTTCAAGAAATAGTTCTAAAATCTTATAAAAATAAAATTATTAATAAAATTAAATATCCTCTAATTTTTGTTGGTTCAGTCGACCTTTTTGAAAAACAAATGAAAAAACTAAAGTATTCATTTAGAGTTAACAAGATAAAATTTGACGAGATAAATAATAAAAATTTCAATAACAGACTAATTAATTTTATAAACGTTGACTATAAATTTAAAAAAATTTTTGATAAAGTTTCCACTAATTCGAATGATTATATAAACAAATGTTTTGAAGTAAGTCTAAATTTATTTAAAAAAAAAAAAATATTAGGAATAATTAATGGACCAGTATCTAAAAAAACCTTTTTAAAAAAAAAATTTTTAGGTGTTACAGAATATTTAGCAAAAAAAACCAAAAATCAATCAGAAATAGCAATGCTAATTTATAATTCTAAATTATCTGTTTCTCCAATTACAACTCATTTACCAATCAAAATGGTAAGTAAAAATATTAGTAGAAAAAAAATTATTTCAAAAGTTAAATTAATAGATATTTTTTTCAAAAAAAGATTAAAAAAAAAACCTAAAATAGCTATACTGGGTTTAAATCCTCATTGTGAAAGTATAAACAAATTTAGCGAGGAAAAAGAAATAATTATTCCATCTATAAAACAATTATTAAAAAAAAAAATTAATGTGGAAGGTCCGTTCTCTGCAGATACATTCTTTTTCAAAAAAAATATAAAAAAATTTGATGTTGTTATAGGTATGTATCATGATCAAGTTCTAGTTCCAATAAAGACATTATTTAATTTTAATGCCATAAACATAACCTTGGGTTTGCCATTTGTAAGAATATCTCCAGATCACGGAACTAATAATCAAATGATAGGTATGAATAAATCAGATTATAAATCTTTTGAATACGCTCTTGGTTTTTTTAATAAAATTAATGCAAAATAAACCTAAAAAAAGTTTAGGACAAAATTTTTTAATTGATAAAAATGTTATTAATATAATTATAAAAGCAGGTAATATTACTGATAAAGATACTGTATTAGAAGTGGGGCCTGGAACTGGGAATCTTACTCAAATGATTGTGTCTAAAAAACCAAAAAAAATTTTTGCCATTGAAAAAGATAAAGATTTAGTAAAAAATTTAAAAGAAAAATTTGATAAAAAAATAACAGTTATTAATAGTGATATTTTAAAAGTTAATGAAAAAAGATTGACTGATGATCGTATGATTGTTTTCGGTAATCTTCCTTACAATATCTCTACACAAATCCTTATAAAATGGATTAAATTTTTTGAAACAAATAAAACTTTCAAAAGATTTATTCTAATGTTTCAAAAAGAAGTTGCCGAAAGAATTGTTGCTAGCACTAACAAAAAGCAATACGGAAGATTATCTATTTTAACTTCCTGGAGAATGAATGTAAAAAAAATTGTAGATGTTTCTCCCAATTGTTTTTTTCCAAAACCAAAGGTAAAGAGTACTATTTTGCTAATTGAACCCAAAGAACAATTTGTTAAATTTAAAAATCCAAAAAACTTGGAACATATAACTAACATTTTTTTTAATCAAAGAAGAAAAATGATAAAAAAGCCTATGAGTATAATATTTAAAAATAAGGATGAAATTTCAAAAAAATTAAATTTAAATCTAAATAGTAGACCTCAAAACTTAAAACCTTCTACATATTTTGACATTTGTAAAGAATATGAAAAATTATTCTTTTAGCTTTTCTATATGTTTCTCAATTTTTTTTTTACTATAGTTACAATCTGAATTTTTTATTTTGCATTCTATTAATTGAGTTATTTCATTATAACATTTGTTTAGATCATCATTAACTACTACGAAATCGTAGCTTTCCCAATGATTAATATCTTCGTTAAACTGCTTCATTCTTTCTTCGACTATGTTTTTATCTTTCATATCTCTATTTCTTAATCTATTAAATAATTCATTTTTACTAGGCGGTAATATGAAAAAAGTAATTAATTTATAATTAAGTTTTTTATTTTTAATTTGTTCTGTGCCCTGCCAGTCAATATCAAATATAACATTTTCTCCTTTATTTAAATTTTCAATAACCTTACTTTTTGTAGATCCATAATAGTTTTCAAAAACTTTTGCATGTTCTAAAAATTCTTTTTTATCTATTAAATTCTTAAACTTCTCTTCATTAACAAAAAAATAGTCTTTTCCGTTTATTTCGTTTGTCCTTGGTTTTCTTGTAGTATGTGAAATTGAAATTTTAAAATTTTTTTCTATTGAGATTTTATTAACAAGAGTAGTTTTTCCAGCACCAGACGGTGATGATAATATAATAATTATCCCGTCATTTTGTGAGGACATTTTAAAATTTGATATTTTAATTCGCTTTACTTTCTATAAATTTTACAGCATCACCAACTGTAAGAATTTTTTCAGCTTCACTATCTGAAATTTCAGAACCAAACTCTTCTTCAAATGCCATAACTAGTTCAACTGTATCTAAACTGTCTGCACCCAAGTCATCTATAAAACTTGATTCATCTGTGACCTTTGCTTCTTCAATCCCTAAATGATCTGCTACTATTTTTTTTACTTTGCTCGAAATATCATCTGACATATTAAAATCCTTTGTGTTAAGTCGTTATTAATTTATTAAATGTTTTTGTCAAGCCATATACATGCCTCCGTTAACATGTAAAGTTTCGCCTGTAATATATGATGCTTGATCAGATGATAGAAAAGCAACTGAATTCGCCACATCTTCACCTTTCCCTAATTTGGACATTGGTATTCTTGATGTTAAAACAGCTTTTACACTCTCATTTATACTATCAGTCATCCTGGATTGAATAAATCCAGGTGAAATACAGTTAAGTGTAATATTTTTTTTTGCATATTCTATTGCTAGAGACTTAGTCATTCCTACAATACCAGCTTTGGAAGCAGCATAGTTTGATTGTCCTAGATTACCAGTGTGTCCAACTACAGAAGTAATATTTACTATTCTGCCATATTTATTTTTTAACATTTTTTTTATTGCATACTTACTTAACAAAAAAGTTGAAGTTAAATTAATATCTATAACTTTATTCCACTCGTCGTCTTTCATTCTTAAAGACAAATTATCCATATTTTTCCCGGCATTATTTATTAAGATGTCTAATCCTGACAATTTATTTGCAACATCATCTATAAACTCTTCAATTTTTGAATGGTCTGAAATATCAAATTTTATAACATTAACCTTTGAAAAATCTTTCTTTAGTAAATCTAAATTTTTTTCATTTGTCCCTGTTGCTGCAACAATTCCATCTAAAGAAACAAATTTTTTTACTATCTCTCTTCCAATTCCACCTGTTGCTCCAGTAACTAAAATTTTTTTATTTTTAAAGTTAATCATTAAAACTTATATTTTTTAAATCTTCGGTTTTGTTTATATTTATTATATTAATTTTTCTATCAATTCTTTTTACTAAACCTGACAATACTTTTCCAGGTCCAATTTCAATAATATCTGTAACTCCATTTTTTATCATATATATTACACTTTCTCTCCATCTGACTGGACTTTCTATTTGACTTATTAACAATTTCTTTATTTCTTCTATTTCTTGTGTTTCCGTTGCTGTTACATTTGAAATAATTATGTTTTTAGGTTTTTCAAAATTTGTATCTAAAATTTTACTTTTCATAATAAATGTAGCTTTTTGCATTAATTTACAATGAAATGGCGCACTTACTGGGAGTTTAATATTTTTTATATTTTTTTTATTTAAATCAATTATAATTTTTTCTAGTTCAGAATTTAGTCCACTCAAAACTATTTGTCCCGTAGAATTGTCATTTGCAATATAACAACTGTAGTTACTCTTATTTTCTTCTAATAAAATTTTTATATCATTAATTTCAGCTCCAAGAACTGCTAACATACCTCCTTCTCCTTTAGGAACAGCTGATTGCATTGCTTTGCCTCTAGAGCTTAACAATTTTAAAGCATTTTGAAATTCCAAACTTCCACATGCTGCTAATGCAGAATATTCTCCAAGAGAGTGTCCAGAAAAGTATTTGGCTTTATTCAAATTTATGTTGCTCTCTCTTTTAATCATCTGAAAAATAGAATAGCTAACAAGAAATATTGCTGGTTGAGTATTTTCTGTTAAGTCTAATTTTTCTTTAGGACCCTCTAAAATTATTTTACTAATTGAATAATCTAAAGTTTCATCAGCTAATTTAAAAAAATCCTTGACATAATCAAAATTTTCGTAAAGTTGTTTACACATACCAACTGACTGTGAGCCTTGTCCTGGAAAAATTACTGAAAACATAGAAATAATAGTTAAAATTTAATGTTTTTTGTGTTGTAATTAAATTTTTATAATAGTATATCCCTTTTTTCTGAAAGATTAAATTATGAACTTATACGAGCATACAATTATAGCTAGGCAGGATACAAGTCCACAAGAATTAAAGAAAATTGAGGAAAAATATTCCCAAATAGTTAAAAATTTAAATGGAAAAGTTATAAAAACTGAAAAATGGGGTCTTTTAAATTTGTCATACTTAATTAAAAAAAATAAAAAAGGGAATTATATTCATTTTAAAATTGAAGGTGATGAGAAACTAGTTTCAGAATTAGAAAAAAATGAGAAAATGGATAAAAATCTTTTAAGGCATTTAACAATTAAAGTTAAAAAATTTGACCTTAAAACTGAATATTTCAATACAGATAAAAAAAAAGAAGATAAAATAAATTAAGAAAAAATGAAAAAAACTCATAAAAACAAAAAAAAACAAAGTAATTTTTCTAAATTAAGTTTATTTCAAGGAAAAAAATTTAATTACAAAAAAAAATGTCCTTTATCAGGAAAGGGTGCGCCTTTAATAGACTATAAAAATATAAATCTATTAAAAAAATATGTAAGTGAAAATGGAAAAATCATGCCATCAAGAGTTACGTCTGTTAGTCAAAAAAAACAAAGAGAGCTATCCATTTCAATTAAAAGAGCAAGAAATTTAGCATTAATTTAATGAAAATAATTCTCTTAGAAAATGTTAGAAAAGTTGGATCAATTGGTGAAATAATTGATGTGAAAAGAGGTTTTGCAAGAAACTTTCTTATTTCTAAAAAAAAAGCACTTTTTGCCTCTAAGGAAAATATTAAAGAAGTTGAAAAAATAAAATCTGAACTTACAAAAAAAGACTTAGAAAAAAAGAAAGAGGCAAAGTCAATCCAAGAAAAAACTCAAAAAAAAGAGTATGAAGTTAAAAAATTAGCAACTGAAAATAAAGAACTATATGGGTCAGTTAAACCAACTGAAATTGCAAAAATTTTAAAAGAAAAAGAAAAGATAGATATAAATCCCTCTTTAATACAACCTGTTAAAGAAATTAAATCCCTTGGAAGTTTTGAAGTTGTATTAAATTTACACTCAGAAGTTCAATCTCAAATATCTATTAAAGTAGTCGCAGAAGATAATAAATAATTATACAATTTTTTCCCCAACGATTATTTGATATTGTATTATTTATTAATTTTAAATATCAAATTACATGGCAAAAACTTTCAATATTGTTCAAAATGAAATCAATGAGCTTCCTAACAATATTGAAGCTGAACAGTCTGTGATAGGATCAATTTTAGTTTCGAATGAAACTTTTGATGAAATAAATATGATCGTAACAAGTAAAAATTTTTATGATCCATTACATCAAAAAATTTTTACAGCTATTGAAAAATTAATTTATGGAGGCATGCTAGCAAATCCAATAACTCTAAAGAATTATTTTGAAAATGAAAAAGATGATATAAATATTCCAGATTATTTAGTTAAAATAACAAAATTTTCAGCGTCATCACGTCAAACTATTGAATATTCAAAATTAATTTATGATTTGTTTGTAAAAAGAGAATTAATTAAAATTTCAGAAAATATAATTGATACTGCAAAATTAAATGATTTGGATAATGATGGTCAATCTATTATCCAAAATTTTGAAAAAAATCTTTTTGATTTAGCTGAAAAGGGATCATTTAGTTCTTCATTAGTTAAATTTGATGAAGCAATGAAAATGACTATTGAAATGGCTTCTAATGCTTATAAAAATGATGAAGGGATTGTTGGAGTTCCAACAGGGTTAACTGATCTTGATGACAGATTAGGAGGATTACATAAATCAGATTTAATAATTATAGCAGGAAGGCCATCAATGGGTAAAACAGCTTTGGCAACAAATATTGCATTTAATGCAGCAAAAAAAATCCAAGAAGATGGTAGAAAATCTACTATTGCATTTTTTTCTCTTGAGATGTCATCAGAACAACTTTCAACTAGAATTTTAGCAGAACAATCAAGAATTAAATCGAATGATATTAGGAGAGGTAGAATTTCTGAAGATCAATTTGATAAATTTATTGAAACTTCAAAAAATATTTCAGAACTGCCCCTTTACATTGATGAAACACCAGCAATTAGTATTGCTGCACTAAGCAATAGAGCAAGAAGAATAAAGAGACTTTATGGTTTAGATATGGTGGTAGTTGATTATATACAATTAATGAGAGCTGCTAATTTTAGAGATGGAAGAGTTCAAGAAATTTCAGAAATTACTCAAGGTTTGAAAGCAATAGCAAAAGAACTTTCTGTTCCTGTGTTAGCACTTTCACAATTATCAAGAGCTGTTGAATCTAGAGATGATAAAAAACCCTTACTTTCAGATCTGCGAGAATCTGGATCAATTGAACAAGATGCAGATGTTGTAATGTTCGTCTTTAGAGAATCATACTATTTAAAAAATAAAGAACCCAGAGCTGCAACTGTTGAGCATGCAGAATGGCAGGCAAAAATGAATGAAATTTCACATTTGGCTGAACTTCTCATACTCAAACAAAGGCATGGCCCAACTGGTACAATAATGCTTGAATTTGAAGAGATGTTTACCAGATTTAAAGATATTCAAAATAGCTAATTTTAATTATATAAGTTGGTAATAGATGTTTTCACATTTTTATCAAAAAAATATAATTGAAAAACCAAAGATAATTTTTATAATTTTATTACTTTGTATTGCTAGTTTTGGATTTTTTTCAAAGGATTTTAGACTAGATGCTTCTTCAGAAACTTTATTAATTGAGGGAGATCCAGACTTAAAATATTTACAAGAAATATCAGAAAGATATAAATCCAAAGAATTTCTTATTTTAACATTTACTCCAAATGAAAATATAATTTCAGAAAATTCGATAAATAATTTACTTAGTTTAAAGTATAAAATTCAAAGTTTAGATTGGGTACATAGTGTTGTAACTATTTTAGATATACCTCTATTAAATAGCACTGACAAAACGCTAACAGAAAGATTACAAAATTTTAGTACACTTAAAAGTGATGGAATTGACAAAAAAAGAGGATTTAATGAAATTTTAAATAGTCCAGTTTTTAGAAATTTTGTTATTAGTGAAGATGGTAAAACAACTGGAATAATTGTAAATATAAAAAAAAACTTAATTCCTAAAGAAGTTAAGAATAAAAAAGAAATAGAAATTTATAAAGATAAATTAAAGAAAAAAAATCATCAGAATATTGTTGAAATAAGAGAAATAATTAAATCTTACAATAAAGTCGCCAAAATACATCTGGGAGGAATTCCTATGATTGCAGATGACATGATGACATTTATAAAAAGCGATATTATTGTTTTTGGCTTAGGAGTATTAGTATTTATTTTAGGAACACTTTGGTTTGTTTTTAAAAAAATTGTTTGGATAATAGTTCCAATAAGCAGTTGTTTTTTCTCAGTTGTAATAATGATGGGTCTTCTTGGTTTGTTAGGTTGGAAAGTTACGGTTATATCATCAAACTTTATCGCCTTAATGTTAATTTTAACAATGGCGATGAATATACATATGAGCACGAGATTTTTACAATTAGCTAAAGAAAAACCAAGCCTAAGTAAAAAAGAAATAATACTTAAAACAACAAGTAAAATGTTTTGGCCAATACTTTATACAGTTCTCACAACAATTTGTGCGTTTCTCTCTTTAATTTTTAGTGAAATAAAACCGATTATAGACTTTGGTTGGATGATGACTATAGGTTTAATTGTTTCATTTGTTGTCACATTTAGTTTATTGCCAACTTTAATTAGTTTTGTTTCTGATTTAAGTGTAAATGTAAATGAAAATAGAAATTCAGTTTTTACAAATTTATTAGGTAAAATATCAATTAATAATAAAAGTTTAATTTTTTTTATAAGTGCAATAATATTTTTTATAAGCATTATAGGAATTTCTCGTCTTGAGGTAGAAAATAGTTTTATTAATTATTTTAGTAAAAATACAGAAATTTACAAAGGCATGAAACTTATTGACGAAAAATTAGGTGGTACCACTCCACTTGAAGTGATCATAAAATTTCCTAAAAAAGAAAAAGAAACTGAAGATGAGGAAGATGAATGGGGTGAAAATGATGCTGAAAAAGATGACTCAAAGTATTGGTTTACAAAAGATAAAATAGATAAAATTGATAAAGTCCATAATTATCTTGATGGCTTACCTGCGGTTGGGAAGGTATTGTCTTTTTCGTCTATAATTCAAGTTGCTACAGTTTTAAACGACAATAAGCCACTAGGAAGTCTTGAAATGGGTGTTCTTTATTCAAAAATTCCTGAAACAATTAGAAAAGAAATAGTTGATCCTTATATTTCAATAGAAGACTCTGAAGCAAGAATTAATTTAAGAATAAAAGACTCTAAAGAAGGATTAAGAAGAAATGATCTAATAAAAAAAATTAACTATGATCTAGAAAACAAAATTGGTTTAAAAAAAGAAGAATACAGACTGGCAGGAGTATTAATTTTATTTAATAATTTATTACAGAGTTTATTTAAATCACAAATTTTAACACTTGGTTTTGTTATGATTGGAATATTTGTGATGTTTTTTATCTTATTTAAAAATATTAAATTATCTTTAATTGGAGTAGTTCCAAACTTTATGGCTGCATTTTTTATTTTAGGCATTATAGGGATGGCAAAAATTCCTTTGGATATGATGACCATAACTATTGCTGCCATAACAATAGGAATAGCTGTTGATAATAGTATCCACTATATCTACAGATTTAAGGAAGAATATAAAAAAATAAATGATTACAAATTAACATTAAAAAAATGCCATTCGACAGTGGGCGTTGCAATATTAAATACATCAATAACTATTGTTTTTGGTTTTTCAATTTTAGTCTTATCTAATTTTATTCCTACTATATATTTTGGAATATTTACTGGAATTGCAATGTTATTAGCAATGATATCTGTATTAACCTTATTGCCAGCTCTATTGCTAGTATTTCAACCTTTTGGAAATAAATAATTTTTTTAATGCAGGAATTTTTTAAATTTTTTGAAGGAATTTCAAGTTTTGATTTAATATATGTATTTTTTACTTTGTTGTCTTTAATAAAATGTTCAAAAAAAGGTTTTATTTTAAGTTTGTTGGCTGCCTCGAAATGGTTATTGGCTTATGTTTTAACTCTTATAATATTTCCTAAAGTTAAACCTTTAGTAGACGGAATTATAGATAACGAATATTTTTTAGATATTGTTCTTGGCATAGGAATTTTTGTAATAATTATTTTTATTATATTAATGATCAATAAAGGAATTGGAAAAGCTGTTACTTATTCCGGATTAGGAACTTTAGATAAAGTATTTGGTTTCTTTTTTGGTTTTTTAAGATCATATATTATATGTGTCTGTATTTTTTCAACTATAAGTATAATTTATAACCATGATAAGTGGCCTTTAGATTTAGATAAATCCTTGACCTTTCCAATTGTTAAAAAAGGTAGTAGTTATCTTATTGAAGAATTTCCTAACCAAGAAAATTACAACGATGCTAAAGAAAAAGTTCAAGAATTATAAACCTAAACTAAAAGAAGAATGCGGAGTATTTGGCATAAGTAATGTAAATGATGCCTCTGCAGTTACTGCTCTTGGTTTACATGCTCTCCAACATCGAGGACAAGAAGGTTGTGGAATCGTAACTTTTGATGGTGAAAAATATCATTCTGAAAAAAGATTTGGTTTAGTTGGAGATAATTTTAACAAAGAAAAGGTTTTAAAAAAATTACCAGGAAAATATGCTGTGGGTCATAATAGATACAGCACTACTGGTGGAACAACATTAAGAAATATTCAACCCTTTTTTGCCGATACCAATGCAGGTGGAATAAGTGTTTCACACAATGGAAATTTAACAAATGCTATAACTTTAAGATCAAAGTTAGTTCAAGAAGGTTCAATATTTTATACTACCTCTGACACTGAAACAATTGTTCAATTAATTGCTAAATCAAAAAGATCAAAAACAGAGGATAAGATAATAGATGCATTATTTCAGATCCAAGGAGGCTATGCCTTGGTCATGTTAACACAAAAAAAATTAATAGGAGTTAGAGATCCCTTTGGAATAAGACCACTTGTAATTGGAAAACTAAAAAACTCATATGTTTTAGCTTCTGAAACGTGTGCTTTAGATATAATTGGAGCAAAGTATTTAAGAGAGGTTGAAAATGGAGAAATTGTATTAATAGAAGATGATAAACTTAAAAGTATAAAACCTTTTCCTAAACAAAAAATTCGTCCATGCGTATTCGAATATATTTATTTTTCTAGACCTGATAGTATTTTGAATGGAAAAACTGCATATGAGTATAGAAAAAACCTTGGAGTAGAGCTTGCTAAAGAAGATAATATTGAAGGTGATATAATTGTGCCTGTTCCAGATTCTGGTAATGCAGCAGCCTTGGGCTATAGCCAACAAACAAAAAAAAATTTTGAATTAGGATTAATAAGAAATCATTATGTTGGAAGAACTTTTATAGAACCTTCCCAAAAAATTAGGAGTCTTGGGGTGAAGCTTAAATTGAATCCAAACGAAACATCAATAAAAAATAAAATAATTATATTAGTAGATGATTCTTTAGTTAGGGGAACTACAAGTTATAAAATTGTAAAAATGCTATATGATGTAGGTGCTAAAGAGGTCCACGTAAGAATAGCAAGTCCAGAAATTAGATACCCCGATTTTTATGGCGTTGATACACCTACAAAAAAAGAACTTTTAGCTGCAAACAAAAATAATGAAGAAATTTGCAAATATATAGGAGCAAAAAGTTTAAAATTTTTGTCAATAGAAGGTCTTTATAAAGCAATTGGATTTGAAAGTAGAAACAAAAATTATCCTCAATTAACTGATCATTATTTTACTGGAGATTATCCGGTAAAACCAATAGATAACTTGGGTGATGATAAAATTACGCAACTTTCTTTACTAAGCACTGGATCAAATAATTAGTTATGAGTAAGGTAAAATTTACTGAAATGAAACATGGTACAAAAGAAGATTATTTACTTTTAGACAAACATGAAAAAAAATATATTGAAGGAACTGCAGATAGAGTTCTAAAATTTATGTCAGGGTTAACAGCAACCTTGGAAGGTTACCAAATATCTAGATTAGAACATTCACTTCAAAGTGCAACCAAAGCTTTTAAAGCAGGAGAGGATGAGGAAATGGTGGTAGCTGCCCTTTTGCATGATATTGGAGATGAATTAGCTCCTTTGAACCATTCAGAATATGCTGCAGCAATTTTAAAACCCTATGTTTCAGAAAAAACACATTGGATAATTGAAAAACATGGAGAATTTCAATTATATTATTATGCACACCATTTAGGTGGTAATAGAAACAAAAGAGAGAAGTATAAAGATCATAAATATTATAAAGCTACAATTGATTTTTGTGAAAAGTATGATCAAGGTTCTTTTGATCCTAATTATAAATCTTTACCACTAGAACATTTTGAACCAATGGTAAGAAGAATATTTTCAAGAAAACCTTATTCTAATTAAGTTTTCTTTAATATCTCAATATGACACAAAAATTATCTAACCAAAAAAAAGGCTCTCTATTGGCATTTATTGGAGTTTTTCTAATCACTCCTGATTCTTTGCTGATTAGATTATCAAATATTGAAACGTGGGGAATGTTATTTTATAGGGGTGCAATACCTTTTGTAGTTGTTTTAATAGGTACGTTAATTTTTTATAATAAAAATTTTTTAAAAAAACTATTTGGAATAGGTTATCCAGGAATATTTTATGTTTTTAGTTTTTCTGCATGCAATATTACTTTTATATTGTCTATACAAAATACTAATGTTGCTAATACTTTGGTAATGATTGCTTTGGCTCCAATGCTTTCAGCTATATTAGGAGCTATATTTTTAAAAGAGGCTCCAGATAAAAAAACTTGGATAGCTATACTTATTACCTTTGCTGCTTGTGTATATATCTTCTATGATTCAATTAATCTAGGTAACTTTTTAGGTGATTTTTTTGGTTTGATCACAGCCTTAGGTCTTGCATGTAATGCTACTTTAGCAAGATATGCCAAAGATAGAGATCTTGTGCCGTCTGCAGTGATAGGAAAACTGCTAGTTGCTGTATTTGCTTTTTTCTTTGTAGAAAGCTTCGAATTAATTAACAATGATATCATTTTTATTCCTTTAATGTGTGTAATGTGTGTAGCTATACCTTTTGTTTTAGTGACAATAGCTCCAAGGTTTATAACTGGTGCTGAAGTTAATCTTTTTTTTCTACTTGAAACTATATTAGGTCCAATTTGGGTTTGGATGATTATAAAAGAGCAGCCTAGTTTAGAAACTATTTTAGGTGGCTCAATTATTATATTAACAATTGCAATTCATTCATTCTTAGCCTTAAAAAAAACATAAATCATAACTAATTACTTGCAAAATTTTACTTAACTAATAAGTAGGCAAATATATGCAAAAAGAAGTTACAAGATCATGGGCTTTATTTATTGGAATTGGAACAATAATGATTGCACATGGTCTTCAAATGCAATTGATGGGCATCAGGTCAGTTGTTGAAAATTTTAGTGTAATTACAACAGGTATATTCATGTCTGGATATTTTACAGGTTACTTTTTAGGATCAAAAACCACTCCTCTATTAGTGCAAAAGGTTGGTCACATTAGAGTGTTTGCGGCTTTTGCATCTTTAGCTTCATTGAGTGCTCTACTAGCTGCAGTTTATGTAAACCCTATAATGTGGACTTTGAGTAGGTTTATTACAGGAATTAGTTTAGTTAGTTGTTACATTGTAACTGAAAGCTGGCTTAATGATAGAGCTACTAACAAAAATAGAGGACAATTACTTTCTGCATATTTTATAATTCTTTATACTGGATTAGGTATCGGTATGCTTTTACTTAATGTAAGTAATCCAAAAAATTATGAGCCATTTATTTTGGTTTCAGTATTATTGTCATTAGCGCTTGTGCCAATTCTTTTAACAAAAAGATCTGCGCCTAAATTTAAAAAAATAGGAACTATAAGTGTAAAAGAGTTATTTGAAATTTCTCCACTAGGAACTGTAAGTTCTTTTTGTACTGGATTAATACATTCAGCTTTTTTTTCTTTAATGGCTGTATACGCAACAAAAGCAAATTTTACATTACTAGAAACTTCAATCTTACTTTTTATATCAACTATGGCTGGTGTAATATTTCAAGGTCCTATTGGCTATCTATCAGATAAATTTGATAGAAGAAAATCAATAGTTGCTGTTACTTTTTTAGGCGCTTTTTTTTCTTTTTTTGCAATTATTTTTGGTGGTGAAGATCTTTCAAATATGTACTTATCGATACAAATACCATTTAGTAAAATTTTATTTTTTATTTTAGTTGGTCTCTATTCAGGAATGATGCTGCCATTATTTTCTCTAAATCTTGCTCATACCAATGACTTCGTACCTAAAGAAAAATTTGTAGCAGCAGGTGGTGGATTACAATTTATATTTGGAATTGGAGCAATAAGTGGACCTATTATTTGTTCTATGTTTATGGAATGGTTTGATATAAATGGCTTTTTTGTATTTTTAATAATAGCGCATATTATAATTGGAATTTTTGGTGTTTATAGAATGAAGATAAGAGACGTCGCAGAAAATCCAGACTCTACCTACACTTCTGTTCCAGCAACAATTACTCCAGCTGGATTAGAATTAGACCCTGATACCCCAGAAACATTAGACAATAATCAAACAGAGTAGTAACTCGTATTGTAAAATAAGGGTTTTTTAATTATGGTACAAGTTTATCGATCATAATGAAAAGCTTTAATATCCAAAATAGAAGGTACTTAGGAAATAAATTTAAACTTCTTAAATCAATTAAAGAATTAGTTAAAAAAAAATGTGGAAATTACTCCTCCTTTATTGATTTATTTTCTGGAACTGGCGTTGTAGCGAATAGCTTTAATTCGAATAAAGTTAAAATTATTACTAACGATTTACTCTATAGTAATTATGTTATTGGAAAGTCTTTCTTTGAAATAAATAAATCTCCAGTTAGTCTATTAAAAAAAATAGAAAACTTAAATTCAATTAATACTGATAAGGCTAATTACTTTTCAAAAAATTTTGGCAACAAATATTTCACTAAATATAATGCTATTAAAATTGGAGCTATTAGAGAAAAAATTGAAAAAATATCAACAAATGCTAATGAAAAATTCATTTTAATAACTTCACTTATTTATGCAGCAGACAAAGTTGCAAATACTGTAGGTCATTACGATGCTTATAGAGAAAATCTTGATACCAGGGGTAAACTAGAGCTCCAAGTTCCAAATATCGATTACAAAAATAATAAAAATAACAAAGTTTATTGTATGGACTCAAATGTTCTAGCTAATGAAATTAAAGGTGATGTTGTTTATATAGATCCACCCTACAATTCTAGACAGTATTCAGACACTTATCATTTATTGGATAATTTGGCTTTATGGAAAAAACCAGATGTATTCGGGAAAGCTAGAAAAATGGATAGATCACATATAAAAAGTAAATATTGTAGCAAAGACGCTGTAATTGAATTTCAAGATTTAATTACAAAGCTTAATACAAAACATATAATAGTTTCTTATAACAATACTGAAAATACTAAACATGGAAGATCAAATGCCAAAATATCCTTTAATCAAATTAAAAATATCTTAATGAAAAAGGGTAAAACTGAAATCAATCAAATAGATTTTAAAGCATTCACTACTGGAAAAAGTAAAACTGATAACCATAAAGAAATATTATTTTATTGCAGAGTAAAATGAAAAAACTTATCTCAATCAGTACAACTACGAGGTCTCCATACAGAATAAAAGAACAACTTCCAATATTTAAAAAACACTTTGATGGCTCTGATTGGAGCAATAGAAACAACCAATTAGAATTTTTTATAAGATTAGTTCAATATAGACTATATGATCCAACTAGAGGAAGCTCTAATCCTTTACCAGAAAGTTTACAATCTATATTGGACTCTGATTTAGATATTAGTTTTGAAGTGGCAAAAAAAATAGTTGAAAATGGTAATTACGATGACCCCTACAGAAGAGGTAGAACTGCTATAGACACTCAATTTAAATTAGGTTTTCTAGCAAGATACAATAACATTATAAAAATTACAGAATTAGGTCATGAGTTATTAGGTAATGACGTTAATGATACGGTGTCATTTTTAAAAGCACTTTTAAAATGGCAATTACCAAATCTAAAACAACAAAGTGATTATAAAGAAGAGGATGGATATTCAACAATACCCCTAATAGCTACGATTAAATTAATTAAAAAAGTAAACCATATAATGAAAAAAAATTCATTGCCAGAGTCTGGAATTACCAAAAATGAATTTAATATTTTTGTACCAACTTTAATAAATTTTAATTTGATAGATGATTACGCTAATAAAATAGTTGAATTTAGAAAAAAATTTAAAATAATTAATCAACCAAGAGAGCAAAAAACTTTTATAGAAGAATATAAAAATAATAATTTTAGTGATTTTAGCATGAATAATTCTAAAGATTATGGAGATAATCTTAGAAGATATTTTTTATATACTGGCCTATTTAGATTTAATGGATTTTATTTTAATTTGAAAGAAGACAGAAATGAAATTATTGAACAAATAATACAATTAAAGAATACTATTAAGACAATAGATACTTTAGATAATTTTTATAATTATATTGGAAGCAATAAAGTTGAAAATCTAAATATTGTTCCAATAGAAAAAGAAAAACCAGAGTTAAATTTACAAAATATTGAAAAAGCAAAAAGTGTAGCGTTTGTTAATACAACATTAGAAGATTTAAACTTATTAAAAGATAGAGACTATAGATTTGGCATGGGTATAGACGCTGAAAGATTTATGTTAAAATTTTTGTATATATTGGACACTACAACAAAAATTAAATCCAATTCCCCATCTTTTGATGACGATGGATACCCAATAGCTACAGCTCCTTCATTGCAACCAGATCTTCAATGTTTTTATGATGATTTTGCTGTATTGGGTGAGGTAACTACCATAACAGGTAGAACACAAATAAGAGAAAGTGAAATGCAATCTATATCTAGACACACAAGAGAATTTGAAAATAATTCAAGTGTTACTCAAACATTTTTATTATTTTTGGCACCAATTATTCATAGAGATATGATTAATCAATTTCATTTTTACACAACAAGACACAATCCACATGGGTATGAAGGTAGAAATCTAAATATTGTGCCGCTATCATTTGAGCATACAGAAAAGCTTCTAGAAAAATTCAAATATTTGTATTCTAAAGATAAAGTAATAACTCAAAATGAATTAAAGTTATTTTTTGAAAATATTGTTAAACATGCTACTGATTACCCTAGTGATGTTTGGTCACAAAAAATACTTGAAACTATAAATAATTTTCAAAATAATAATTAATGAAAATAAATAATATCTATTCTGGTGACTGCATAGAAATTTTAAATAAGACTATAAAAAAAAATTCTATAGATTTAGTATTTGCCGATCCTCCTTATAATCTTTCTGGTAATGCTCTTAAGTGGCAAGGGAACAAAACTGGTGGAGACTGGTTTATGGTCAATGAGAAATGGGATAAAATGTCAGATCCAGATTACTTCGCTTTTACCGAACAATGGATCAAGGGTTGTCACGCAGCTTTGAAAGATAATGGTTCCATTTATGTTTGTGGAACTTTTCACAATATTGGAGAAATCTTAGTAGTTTTAAAAAAATTAGGTTTTCTTGTTAAAAATATTATTACCTGGCAAAAAACCAATGCTATGCCTAATATGACAAAGCGTGTTTACACCCATTCAACCGAACTAATTGTTTGGGCAGTAAAAGGAAAAAAATGGATCTTTAATTATAAAGATTTAAAAAAAATTAATCCCGATAAACAGAAAGATGGATCAGAAAAACAAATGAGAGATGTTTGGAATTTTCCTTTAGTCCAAGGCAAAGAAAGACTTAGAGATAAAAGTGGTAAAGCAGCTCATCCAACACAAAAACCTGAAGCTATGCTAGAAAGAATAATTACTGCCTCCTCTAATAAAGGTGATATCGTTTTAGATCCATTTATGGGAAGTGGCACAACAGCTTATGTAGCAAAAAAATTAAAAAGACATTGGATTGGAATTGAAAAAGAAAACAAATATATAAAGCTTATAAAAAATAGAATAAAATGAACAAAGAAAACACAAGTAAACTGTGGAAAATGATACAGGAAGCTGGTGATTATTTACAGGGACAATTACCTGATCATCCAAATCACCCAAAAGGAAGAAATCCTTATGCTCATGTAGCTATATGCGTAAAAAGCAAATTTAATGCCAGTTATAAAGATGTAGAAGATGAAAAATTTGATGAAGTTATAAAATATATTGAATTTTTAAAACAAAACCCTAGCTAATTATTGTTTAGGAAAATAATCTTCTAATTTGCCTTCCCTATAAACATCTGCTGTACAACAATGAAGTCCGCCTCCAAAAGCATATGCATCCCTCATATCTACCGGTACTACTTCCATTCCAAGTTTATCTAACTGTTCAGCTTGATAGACTTCACTTTTTTCTACACATACTGTTTTTGGATCTAAAACTAAAACATTCATAGATAGCCAAACTGAGGAATAACATAATGGAGGTGGAGAATTATGTGCTGGTTGAGCTGAATCAATTATTTCCCATTCGTTATCTTCAAAAAGTTTTCTCTGTTCTTTTGGCAATCTTCTGTGTGGGTTATTAATAATTAATCCTGGTTTAATAGGTGTAAAAGTTGCATCAATATGTATTGGATAAGGATCACCAGGAAAGTTTACTGCATGAACTCTGTGATCTTTATAATGTCTTTTTAGCCATTCTATTCCTTTTAAATTTGTTGTGAAACCATGCTGAACAATTAAATCTTTCCCAAATCTTAGTATGTCAGCTGCATCAAAAAGGGGCTCTTCTTCTGTAGTTACAAAAAATTTTTTTGCCGTCCATTCAAGTCTTTTTTGATCTCCTATTTTATCTGACAGATAGTCCTTTCTATAATCAGCATCAGTTAATCTTGGCTTTGGAGCAGACTCGTGTCTCATATTTGGATCAGAATTGTAGTATTTTTGAATAAGGGGTCTGTAGTTTAAGTATTCAAACCATCTACATCTATAACTCATTGTTGCTTCCAACATTTCATTTCCAACTGTAAGAATTACATCTCTAGCTGGCATACACCCAAACATACTTTCAGCTTCCCAATCTGGTGTTGATATTTTTTGATTAAATTCTATTGGCTGTGGTCTATCTACTTTAACTCCTCTTTTTGATAACATGTTAGCAAAATTATCTAGAAGTTCATTTGCTTTATCAACTGTATCTTTTGTTCTTGGACCGTATTGTCCTTTCATATCTGAATCCTCTGGTACCTTTGCATCCAAAGCTGGTTCGGGTGCGGGTATACAGCAACCATCAGCCTTTCCAACAATTACATGTTTTAAAGGATCCCACTCGTTCCAGCTATTTACAATTATTTTTTCGGAACTCATTGAATTAGTTTAATGCAATAAACCGTCTATTGGTTTTAATTATAAGACTATAATAAAAAATTGCCAAAAATATTAAAAAACCACCAATAACTGTATTTGTTGAGGGAATTTCGTTAATTCCAAGCCATGGAAGCCATACCCAAAAAATTCCTGCTATTACTTCTGTTAAGGAAAGCAAAGTTAATTCTGCTGCTGGAATATTTTTTGATGCAATTGCGTATAAAATCATACCCAAACAAACTATTG
Organism: uncultured Pelagibacteraceae bacterium; assembly: GCA_902559305.1. GTDB lineage: Bacteria > Pseudomonadota > Alphaproteobacteria > Pelagibacterales > Pelagibacteraceae > Pelagibacter. The sequence goes on from CACEHK010000016.1 coordinate 22,000, forward strand.
CTCCGTGTGTAGCAAACAAAGCTTGGTTTTTATTCGACGAAATTAAGCTTAAATCTTTATTTATAATTACAATCAGAGACACAACGAAACAAATTAAGCCCGCAATTGATACTGTAGTAAATTTTGGAGTTTCTTTTCTCCATCGTAAACTTACTGAAAAAACTGAAAATCCTATTGCGGATACTATTCCTAGTATAAATCCCATTAAAGTATTTTTTTCATGATTTCCAAACGCCATAATAATAATTCCAACAGTAGCAACTCCAATTGCCACCCAAACATTTACAGATATTGTTTCTTTTAAAAATAAAAAACCTAATAAAGCTGTAATGAATGGCATTGAGGCAAGACAAAGAAGAGTTATTGCTGCGGATGTGTTTGTAATAGACCAAATAAATGTAATCATTGCACAGGCCAAGCCTATTCCTCCAACAAGTCCAGAGGTTCCTATTTTTTTATAATTATTAATAAAACTTAATCCTTCTTCCAAATAAAGATACAAATTAAGCAAAATAAAAATCACCAAACCTCTTGTAAATAAATATTGCCAAGCAACTAAATTAGCTTGATCTATATTACGAACAACATAAGGACCAAAAGACCAAAATATACCTGCCATTAAAACAACCGGTATAGCTAATTTAGGATTTTTTAGATCTCCCATGATGAATTTCTAATACCAATTAATTAAATCCACAACAAATTTTAGTTGGTTAATATTAATTTAATTTATACCTGTAAGTGTATAACACTGAATATAATCATTTTTTTTAAATCTACTTTTTCCACTGGGGAACAAGCCCCATACATTTGATTTGGTAAATGGTTTAATTCTGAAAGACTCTTGCCCTTTTTGTACTTTAAATTCTGCTATTCCTTTATTTGAAAATGATATTTGACCTTTAATAAATCTAGTAAAATTTTTTTTCTTTATAAATTGGTCTTTAAGCTTAGCATTTATGGGTTTATTTTCATTTATGCCAATAGAAAAATACATATATGGTAATACAAAAAATCTAAAACAAGCAGCAGAAGAAATTGGATTTCCAGGTAATCCAAAAAAAGCTTTATTGTTTAAAAATTTTGCAAACATTAACGGTTTTCCAGGACGAATATAAGCGCCTTTAAAAGAATAATTTAATTTAAACTTTTTAATAATCGTAGGAACAAAATCAAATTTACCTGCTGATACTGCGCCCGATGTTAATATTAGATCATTTCTTGATTTTAAGTTTTTTTTAATTTCGTTTTGAAATTTATTTAGATCATTATCTCTCAAAATTTTCTTTTCTACAAAATCAAAAGGTAAATTTTTTAAAAGAGATTTTAAATAGTAACTATTTGAATTTCTAACTTTCCAATTTGGTACTTTGATATTATTAGATATTTCATTTCCAGTTGTATAAAAAACTATTTTTGGTTTTTTTTTAACCATTATCTTATTTATGCCTAATGTTTTAAATGCCAAAATATGTTGAGAATTTATAATTTCACTTTTTTTAATTATAATTTCACTCTTTTTAAAATCTGACCCAGCAAATCTTATAAAATTATTTTTTTTTATTTTTTTATTTATAATTAAATACTTAGATTTGGTTCGGTTTGAAAAAAATTGTGCCTGTTCTACTGGTATTATAGTATCAAAAGGTTTTTTTATTACAGCTCCAGTCATTACTTCAATTGCTGAAAATTTGGGAATTTTTTTAATATTTGGATTATCTCCCGCAGCTAAAGTTTTTATAATTTTAAATTTTAATGATTTTTTTTTACTAAGTTTGTTAGTTTCTTTTGAGTTAATTGCAAATCCATCAAATGCTGTATTGTTTGCTGCAGGGTAATTGTTAGGTGAATTTAAATTTACTGCTGAGACTCTATTAATTGAGTCTTCAACAGAAACTTTTTCTGAATATATTT
>CACEHK010000017.1 GCA_902559305.1 uncultured Pelagibacteraceae bacterium
ATTTTTTTTTCTTAACTTCATTACAATTGCTCTTCCTTGATTGATTATAAATGGAAATGGATGTGCAGGATCAATTGCTGATGGTGTTAATAAAGGGTAAATCTCTTCTTTAAATATTTCTAAAAGTTTTTTTTTATCCTTAGTATTTAAATTAACTGGTTTAACTAAATTGATATTATTTTTTTTTAATTCCATAATCAGTTGAATAAAAATTTTGTTCTGTTTTTTTAATAGATTCTTAGTTTCAAGCACTACCTCATCCATTTGCTCTTCAGGTGTCAAACCATCAGAGCTTAGTGAGTCAACTTCTTGTTTTATTTGACTATATAACCCAGCTACACGTACCATAAAAAATTCATCTAGATTAGACCCAGCAATTGATAAAAACTTTACTCTTTCATAAAGAGGATTTTCGATATTTTGCGCCTCTAAAAGTACTCTATCGTTGAATTTTAACCAAGAAAGCTCTCTATTTATATATTTAGATTTCAACTCTTCTTTATGTTGTTTTTTTAAAGCAGTCATATATTTAGATTTTATGTATCAATTATACGTCATGAGACACGCAAAATCTAGTTGGGATGATTTAAGTATTAATGATTTTGATAGACCACTTACTAAAAGAGGCAAGAAAAATGCAAAAATGATTTGTGAATTTTTTGTTAAAAAAAAATTTGAATTTGATTATGCATTAATTTCATCATCAAAAAGAACAAAAAAAACTTTTCAAATTTTATCCAAGAAAATTAATAAGCCAAAAAAAGTTAATTTTTCAAAAGATTTATATTTAGTTGATGAGAATGCAATTGTAAAAAAAATTAAAGAAATATCCAGTGAATATAAATCAATTTTGATTATAAACCATGAACCATCAGTGAAAAATTTAGTACGAAATCTTACAAAAAATCATAAAACGAATAATTTTAAACTAATGAATTATAAATTCCCAACAGCAGCATTTGCAAAAATTGAGTTTGATATTAAATCCTGGAATGAAGTTGAGAAAAAGGGAGTATTAAAAAAATTTATAAGACCCAAAGATCTTCAAGATTCTAAAGAATAACCAGCTGATCTTACTGTTCTAATTAAAGGTTTTGTATTTTGTATGTTAATTGCTTGTCTTAATCTTCTAATATGAACATCAACTGTTCTAGACTCAACATATATATTTTCTCCCCAAACATTGTTTAAGAGTTGTTCTCTTGAATAAACTCTTTTTGGATTTTTGATAAAAAAATCTAAGAGTTTAAATTCAGTTGGACCCAAAGTAATTTCTTTATCTTTTCTATAAACTCTTTTTGTAATCCGATCTATTTTTAAATCAGTAAATTCTACAATGTCTGATGATGATTGAGGTTTAGATCTTCTCAATAAAGATTTAATTCTAGCATTCAATTCTTTTTGACTAAAAGGTTTAGTTACATAATCATCTGCACCTGTATCAAATGCTTTTAATTTGTCTTCTTCCTCCCCTTTTGCAGTTAACATAATGACAGGAATATCATTAAACTTATTATCTTTTTTTAAGTTTTTACAAATTTCAACACCAGATAATTCTGGTAACATCCAATCCATTAATATTAAATCTGGCTGTTTTAATTTTATTTGTTTAAGAGCATCTTCTCCATTTTCTGAATGACTGACTTTATAACCTTCTTTTTCAAGATTGTACTTTAACAAACTAACAATTGATGCTTCATCTTCAGCTATGAAAACATGAGCTGACATAAATCATTTTTCTCCGGTTACAATTGGCTCTGTTCCCTTGGGTCTATCACCTTCTAAATATTCGCCTTTAACTAAATAATAAACTTGTTCTGCAACATTTGTAGTATGATCACCAATACGCTCTATGTTTTTAGTTACAAACAATAAATGGGTTCCATCTTCTAAATTTTTTTCATTTTCTTTAAGATATTTTATAACTTCTTGCATACAAAGATTTGTTAGATCATCTATTTGCTCATCACCTTCCCAAACATTTACTGCCATTGGCGCAGATCTTTCTAGATAAGCATCTAATGTTGATTTTAATTGTTTTTGAACATTGGTAGATACTCTATTCAATGAGTCTACCAAGTTCTTTGGAAGATTTTCGTTAAGCAAAAGTGTTCTCTTGGATATATTTTTTGCTAAATCACCTATTCTTTCTAAATCTGAAGACATTTTCAAAGCCGTTACTGTCTCTCTTAAATCAATTGCCATAGGTTGTCTTAAAGCAATTAAATTCACAACTTGCTGTTCAATTAAAGTCTCATATTTATCTATTTTTTCATCTTCTTGAATAACAGCTTCTGCAATATTGGTATCTCTTGTTGTAATGGCTTGAATTGCTTTACCTAAAGAATCTTCACATGCACTTCCCATTTTAATTATATTAGCATTAAGATTTTTTAGTTCTTCTTCGTAAGATTTGACTGTATGTGGTGCTTCAGACATTATCCGAACCTCCCGGTTATATAGTCCTGGGTTTTTTTATTATCAGGATTCTTAAATATTTTATCAGTAGATCCATGTTCTATCAATTGTCCTAAATGAAAAAAACCTGTATTTTGAGATACACGTGCCGCTTGAGCCATAGAATGAGTTACAATTATTATTGTGTGCTCTTTTTTTAATTCATCAATCAATTCTTCAATTTGTGCTGTTGCTATAGGATCTAATGCTGAACAAGGCTCATCCATTAATATAACTTCAGGTCTTACAGAAATTGCTCTAGCAATACAAAGTCTTTGTTGTTGCCCTCCAGATAATCCAGTTCCAGGTTCATGCAACCTATCTTTTACCTCTTCCCATAGTGCAGCTTTTTTTAAGCTAGTTTCAACAATTTCATCCATTTCTTGTTTTGATTGAGCTATACCATGAATTGTTGGACCGTAAGATACATTTTCATATAAAGTTTTTGGGAAAGGATTAGGTTTTTGAAAAACCATACCAATTTTTTCTCTTAGTCTTACTACATCACAGCTTTTATCATTGATATTAAAGTCATTAATTAAAATTTCTCCTTTAACACTACAGATATCAATTACATCATTCATTCTATTAAGACATCTTAGGAAAGTTGATTTACCACAACCAGATGGACCAATTAATGCCGTTACTTGATTTTCCTCAATATCTAAACTTATATTAAAGAGTGCTTGTTTTTTTCCGTAAAAAACATCAACATCTTTTGCTTTAATCTTTATCATTTTAACTCCATTTTTTCTCAAACTTATGTCTTATTATTTGGGCAAATAAATTCATTATTATTAAAAAGCCAAGTAAGACCATTATACATGCTGAAACTTTTTCTACAAATCCCCTTTCAGCACTTTCAGCCCAAATATAAATTTGAACTGGTAAACTTGCAGCAGGATCCATAGGTGATCCAGGTATCGTGTTAACAAAAGCAACCATTCCAATTAAAATTAGGGGTGCAGTTTCTCCTAAAGCTTGAGCTAAACCAATTATTGTTCCTGATAACGTACCAGGCATAGAAAGAGGAACTGTATGATGCATTGTGGTTTGCATTCGACTTGCTCCCATAGCAAGTGCTGCCTCTCTTATACTTGGTGGAACCGCTTTTAAAGATGCTCTAGCAGCTATAATTATTGTTGGTAAAGTCATTAAGGACAAAGTGATACCTCCAACCAATGGGGTAGACCTTGGTAGTTGAAATATAGCTAATAAAACGCCTAACCCTAATAGACCAAAAACTATAGATGGAACTGCTGCTAAGTTATTTATATTTACTTCAATAAAATCAGTGAATCTATTTTTAGGGGCAAATTCTTCAAGATAGATTGCTGCTAGAACCGCTACAGGAAAAGCTATCATTAAACAAACAAGTATAGAAAAAATTGAGCCCATAAATGAACTTGCTATTCCAGCTAGTTCTGCTTCTCTTGAGTCAGCATTTGTAAAAAAGCTAATATTAAATTTACTTTCAACATTACCATTTGCAACAAGTTGATCAAAAATTTTTAGTTGATAATCGCTTACTCTTCTTTGGTCTTCAGGTAAATCTCTTGGATAATTACCTTTAAAAACTTGATCTAAGTCATCAGATGCAGTTAGGTAAACTTCTTTGGTTTTTCCTAATAAATTTGGATCTTTTAATAATTCTTGTTTTATCTCTCTTTCAAAGAAATAAGAAACCATTCTTTTTAATTGATTTTGTTGATCCTCATTAGCGTTAGGGTCTAAATTCCACATTGATTGAAGTGCTATTTCGTAATAGTCCGCATCTTCGATATCTTGTTTTGTTGGATTTTCATCTAACATCATTAATTCAGCATCAAAATTTACTGGAACAATGAGCCAAGTTTTTTGAAAAGCTGAATAGCCAGTTGAAAAAATTTTGAAAATAAAGATTGTTAAAAATAAAAGTGCCATAAAAATTGCACTTTGACCGTATAAGCGAAATCTCTGCTCAGCCTTGTATCTTTTATTTAATAATTGTTCTTTATTTTTATTCATATTTCTCTCTATATTTTTTAACTACTCTTAAGGCCACAATATTTAAACAAAGCGTTACTAAAAATAATGACATACCTAAAGCAAAAGCAGCTTGCGTTTTTGGGTCACCAAAAGCTTGGTCACCAATTAGAATAACTACAATTTGAGCTGTAATTGTTGAAGTAGATTCTAATGGATTTAAAGTTAAATTAGCAGCTAAACCAGAGGCCATAACAACTATCATTGTTTCTCCAATAGCTCTTGAAACACCAAGTAAAATAGATCCAACTATCCCCGGCAATGCTGCAGGAAAAATAACTCTCTTGATTGTTTCTGATTTAGTTGCTCCCATAGCATAACTTCCATCTCTTAAACTTTGAGGTACACTTGTAATTACATCGTCGCTTAAACTTGAAATAAATGGTATGATCATAATGCCCATTACCCCTCCTGCTGCTAAAGCACTTTCAGCTGAAACTTCAAGACCCATAGAGGTTCCTAATTCTTTTAAAAATGGGCCAACAGTTAGGGCAGCAAAAAAACCATAAACAACTGTTGGTATACCAGCTAAAATTTCAATTAAAGGTTTTGCGTATTGTCTAACTTTATATGATGCATATTCAGCTAAATAAATTCCACTCATTAATCCAATTGGGATAGCAACGCACATAGCAATAAATGCAATAAAAAATGTGCCTGCAAAAATAGGGACTGCTCCAAAAGTATCAGAATACATTGACGGATCTAAAGCCTCAGAAGAATCTCTAACAAAAGCTTTTGCTGGATACCAGTGAGTTCCAAAGACAAAATCAAATAATGGAATTACTTTAAAAAAATCTATAGTTTGAAATATAAGTGAGAAAACTATTCCAACAGTAGTTAATATTGCGGCTAATGAAGCTGTAAATAAAACTGCGTTCAAAAATTTTTCAACTGGTTCTCTTGTTCTAGAATTAGATGAAATTCTTTTATACGCATAAGCAACAGAGGCAATAATTGCAGATAATACTATAACAACTTTTGAACTTTGAGCTATTGATCGAAGACTTAAATATTTTTCAGCTGAAGCTTCAATAAAAGGTGTAATTTCTCCAGTGAATTGACCTCGAGACAATGCTTTTGTTTTTTCGTATATTAAATTTAATTCATCATCAAGATAACCTTGATTTGAATAATCACTTAAAACTAATAGTTTTACAATTGTGGGCTCAAAAATTGCCCATAAAGAAAAAATTATAAAGGCTGGTATTGCACACCAGATCGCAAGATAATAACCATAAAATTGAGGTAATGCAGTTAATCTTTTTTTGGTAGATTGAATTGTGTATGCTTTTTTACGTCCAAAATAATAACTTGTGAAACCTAGAAGAACAATAAATGTAAACAATATTAAGTTCAAAGAATCTCCTTTATTGAGGACTTTACTCTTATTTTAAAAAAAAGGGGTCTAAAAAGACCCCCTTTTTAATCATTTGTTAACTGAGGAATAATTAATTACCCATAGCAACTAGTTTGGTAGCATTAGTTCTAGTTGTTTTATACAACTTAGAGTCTAATGGCACTAAACCAATGTCTGCTAGGTAACCACCTTTTCCAATAGCTTTCTTTGTTGTGAATTCTTTCACAAACTCATGTAAGCCTGGAATTACTCCAACGTGAGCTTTTTTCACGTAGAAGAATAAAGGTCTAGCAACAGCATAACTGTAGTCTTGAATAGACTGCAATGATGGTTGTCCACCATCAATACTTGCTGCTTGTAATTTATCTTTTGCAGCTAAGAAATAACTGAAACCAAAGAAACCAAACATATCTTTATCTTGAGTTAACTTTTGGATGATTAAACTATCATTTTCTCCAACTTCAATAGCAGCACCATCTTCTCTGTAAAGTTTTTGAGGTTTTTTGTATTTTTTATTTCCAGCTTCAAAACCAGCTTTATAAAGAGCTTTAGCTTCTTTAGTCATACCTTTTTTCATTACTAAAGAATTCCAAGCATCTCTAGTTCCTGATGTTCCTGGTGGGATCATCACTGAAATTTTTTGTTTTGGTAAACTAGAGTCAATTTGGTCCCAAGTTTTATAAATATTTGGAACTAATTTACCATCAACAACTGTATGAGCAGCTAGTGCTAAATACAAATGTTCTTTAGTAAAGTTTACTGGTTTTGCATCTTTGCTGTAAGCTAATGTAATACCATCGTTACCAATTACGATCTCAACGATTTCATTTACACCATTTTTCTTACATAGAGCTTTTTCTTTATCTTTCATAGCTCTTGATGCGTTTGTAATATCTGGATGTTGTTCACCTACACCAGCACAGAATAGTTTAGCTCCACCACCAGTACCAGTAGACTCGATTACAGGAGTTTTAAAACCTGTACCACCAAATCTTTCAGCAACAACTGTTGCATAAGGGAATACCGTAGAAGAACCAACTATCTTAATTTGATCTCTTGCTTGAGCAACAGTTGCAATTGAAAGTGCAACTAAAGAAGCAATTACTATAGTTAGTTTTTTCATTATCTTTAATCCTTTCGTTATTTATTAATTAAAAGATGACTGACTCGTATAAATTTATTGAATCTTTAATATTACAGAATTGTTACACTTTTGTTAAAAAGGTAACTTTTTAGTTGTATTTTTTTGATATAATTATCTGATCAATATCAGTTTCTAGGCCACCAATACATGAAACAGGGTTTACCTGTTCATTAAGAGCGAGTTCATTGCTTGGACGTAAAGTTATTTCTAGTTTTACTAAGTTTACTAATTCTTGTCTAATTTCTTCATCATATCTCCAGCTAGGCCATGAGCTTGGGGTTGAAAATATAGAGGTTAAATAACTTGTAGCCATAGTATATCTATAATTACTCAAATTCTCATTCCTCAATAAAAAATCTCTTACAGAATTAAAAATATTCCTACATCTAAAAGAATCTGAAAAATAATTTTCCTTCTTGAGATTTTTATTCATAGGAACAGAAACAATTAAATCAATTGAATTTTTAGAATACGAGGTAACTACGTCTGTATAAAATTCAGCTTCAGTAACTTCTAAATGATCTTTTATAGAAGGATATGAAGTTTTTAAATCTGCTTCTAATCTAAAAATTCCAATATCAAAAACTGTAAGTTGCTGATTTCTTAATAATGTTGTGATATCTTTAGAAAAAACACTTGTTGTTATAGAGCTTAACAAAAAAGCAAAAATCAAAATATTTTTGAATATTTTAACCATATAAAAAATTAATTAAAATATTAACATTAATCAAGTAAAGAATTGTTAAAAAAACCTTCTAAAACTATTATAATATAATACTTTTAAATTTAAGTTTTCGCTGGCAAATAAATTTGAATTTCAGTTCCTTGGTTTTCCTCACTTAGAATCTCATAGTGTCCACGATGTTGAGTAACTATATGTTTAACAATAGCTAATCCTAAACCAGTTCCACCAACTTTATTACTTTGTTCAAGATCTACTCTAAAAAATCTTTCTGTAATTCTAGAAATAAATCTTTGAGGAATGCCAACACCTTCGTCTTTAACACTGATCATAAAATTTTTTTCTAACAATTTACCATCGCTAATATTGCTTGATATAAAAATAGACTTGTTTTCATTTGAATACTTAATTGCATTATCTAAAAGATTAGAAAAAACAGTTTGTAATTTTTTTTTATCTCCAATAACAATTGTTGGATTTGCGAGAGATAAATTAATGTTTAATTTCTTTTTTTTTAAAATAATCTCAAAATTACTGATGATTGTTTTGAAAAGATCATTTATATCAACTAAAGTGCTTGGCCTTATATGTTCTTCTAATTCAATTCTTGTGAGTATTAAAAGATCATTAACTAAATTTTCCATTCTATTTGATTGATCAATGATTATTTTCATAAATTTTTTTTTAGCCTTTTCATCATCAGACGCTGGACCTTCAATAGTTTCTAAAGATCCTTTGATTGCCATTAAAGGTGTTCTTAATTCATGGCTTACATTGGCTACAAAATCAGTTTTAAATTTTTGTGCTTTTGTAATTTCAGTAAAATCTTTAAAAAATAACACAACAGAATCTGGTTCAGTAAATAAATGAGTTGGGCCAGGGATGATATAAATCTTATAAAATTGATATGATGGCAAGTCTATTTCAACATCAATATTTTTTGTTTTATTTTCAATTATAGCTTTTTCAATATTTTCTATTAATTCTGGTTTTCGAATTACAGAAGAAATGTTTTTATCAATTAAACTACTTCCAAATCTTTTTAATGCACTTGGATTGGCATATTTAATTATGTTAAATTTATTTAATGCAAAAAACTGATCCTCAAGTTCATCAATAATTACTCTTTTAGTTTTTTCTTCTCTTTTATTAATTATTGTAGCGGTATTTATTGATTTGTTTTTTTTTTGATTAAGTAAATATAGGAGATAAACTATAACAACTATAAGTAGAATGATGAAATATTCCATAAATTTAGATAAGTTAATTTTGCATCATTACTCTTTTTAATGCAAATAAATTAATAAAAGTTTACTAATGATTTGGTGAAATATTATTAAAAAATATTTTTGCTGTTTCTTCCCAAGTAAATTTTTTTGCAAATTCAAGACAATCATTTCGATCAACTTTCAAAGCTTTATGGGCTGAAACTTTAAGATCATTATCTAAACAATTTATTTTGGATCCTTCAAATATATCTTTAGGACCTGGAACAGGATAAGCAGCTACAGGAGTACCACAATTTAAAGCCTCAGTAACTACAATTCCAAATGTATCTGTTTTACTAGGGAATACAAAAACATCAGAAGATGCAAAATATGATGCAAGTGCACCATTTGTTTTTTCTCCTAAAAAAATATCTTTAGGGAATTCTTCTTTTAATTTTTTTAAATCGGGTCCTTTTCCTATTATTATTTTTGTACCTTCTAAATCACATTCTAAGAAAGCTCTTATGTTTTTTTCAACTGCAACTCTTCCAACATAAATCCAAATTGGTCTTTTGTGATGTAATTCAATTTTTTTAGGTTTCTTAAAGGCTCCATGATTTCCCCCTCTGGTCCAAGTAATCATTTTATTATTATCTATACCTATATCGATTAATTCTTTTCTCATGGATTCTGTTGTTACTAAAATTCTCTCGGCCTTGTTATGAAAGTTTGCTAAGAATTTTTCAGCCCATTTTGCTGGTATAATAGGAAAGTAAAGTTTTAGATATTTATCAAATCTTGTATGGAAACTCGTAGTAAACTTTAGATTATTTTTTAAACAATATCTTCTTGCCATCGTCCCTATAGGACCTTCGGTAGCAATATGTATTGCATCAGGTTTTATTTTCTTTATTAAACTACCAACTCTTGGCCATACATTTATAGACAACCTAATTTCGTTATATTTCGGCATCGGAAAAGTTAAAAATAAATGTGGTGTAATATATTCTATAATATGACCTTGTTCTTTTAATACATTGCCTGTTTCATGTAAGGTTCTTACGACACCATTTACTTGTGGAAAATATGCATCTGTCGCTATTAAAATTTTCATTAACTATGAAGCTTTTTTTAATTCTTCGGTTTTAATTGGTTTAATTATTTCTTTATTATCTAAATATTGTTCTCTTATTTTGTCCCAATATAATATTTCAAAACTACCATCATAATTTTCGGCTAATGCAGTGCAAGATTCAACCCAGTCTCCACAATTTAAATAATTAACCCCATTAAAATCTCTATCCTCGGCATGATGGATGTGGCCACAAATAATTCCATCAAATTTCTTTCTTTTTGCATAATCTGAGACTGTCTTTTCGTATTCACCAATATATTTGACTGCGTTTTTGACTTTATACTTTAAAAATTTTGCAAGAGACCAATATTCTTTTCCTCTCAACCTTCTAAAAAAATTAATTATTACATTCAATTTTAATAATAAATTATAGGCTATTGATCCAAGTTTAGATAACCATTTAGCATGTTTCATAACACCATCCCAAGCATCACCATGGACAACAACATATTTTTTTCCAGCATTTGTTTCATGAATTACTCTATTAACCATATGAATGTCACCAAAATGCATTGGAATAAATTTTCTTAACATTTCGTCATGATTACCCATAATGTAAAAGACTTTAGTACCATGTCTTGCTTTTCTTAAAATTTTTTGAATTACATCATTGTGTTCCTGTGGCCAATAGAATTTTTTTTGCATTTCCCAAATATCTATAATATCTCCTACAAGATAAAGATTTTCAGATCTTGAGTTTTTAAAAAACTCTAAAAGTTTATTTGCCTGACATCCCTTGGTACCTAAATGCACGTCAGAAATAAATATACTTTTGTATTTAAGTATATTAGGCATTTAAAAAACCTTTTTTTAACACAACTGTAACACGAATCATGTAATTCTTATTTCATTTGAATGTTACAAATTTGTTAAAAATTTTTTAAGGATTAATTATGTTGTATTGTTTAATTTACAATTTGAACTCTTCTGCTGGAAGAAAATCAAAGTTCATAAATAAAGTTTTATCTAAATTAAAAAAAAACAATTCTGTAGACTACTTTGAGACCAATACAATAAGTCAAGCTAAGAAAATTTTTAAAGATTTTAATAAAAAAAATTATGATCGACTAATAGTAGCTGGTGGAGATGGTTCAGTTTCTTTTGCAATTAATGAATTAATTAACAATGATTTTAATTTTAAAGACGATTTTGCCATAGGTTATATTCCTGCTGGCACTGCAAATTTGCTTCAAGCTGAATTATCAATGAATAAAAAAGTTGATGATATAGTAAATGTGTTGGTTTCTAATAATTATAAATCCTCTAATCTTGTAAAAATTAACGATAATTATTTCTTTTTAATGGCTGGTATAGGATGGGATGCAAAAATTGTTCATTCAATTAATTCAAAAATTAAAAAGATTCTAGGTAAAATTATATTTGGTATCAAAGGTTTTCAATATTTCTTGTTTATGAATAATAAAAAGTTAAATGTCACTTTTGATGGTCAATTTTATCAAGCAGACTGGATATTATCTTCAAATACCAAATATTACGCTGGACATCATAAAATAAATAAAACAAATATTTTTGAAGAGAAATTAGTCACCTATATATTTAAAGATTTGACTAGGATTAGTTTATTATATTCAATTTTTTTAATAATTCTTAATGGTGATTTAAGTAAAAATAAAAATGTTATTACTACTTATGCACAAAACATTACAATTGATGGAAATGATTTGATACCTGTTCAAATTGATGGAGATAATTTTGGTTCATATAAAAAAATTGATTTAAATCTATCAAATAAAAAAGTGAATTTTCTTGTAAAATAATTATTTTATTCTTCCATAAATATCTTGGTATCTAACTATATCAGTTTCTTTTAAAATTGAGCCTACTTGTGCTTCAATAATTTTTACTGGTTTTTTATATGGGTTTTCTATTCTATGGATTGCACCTAATGGTATAAAAATAGTTTCATCAGGTTTCATGGTAAAATATTTTTTATCTAACGTAATTTTAGGTTTACCTTGGGTTACTACCCAGTGTTCAGCTCTGTGATGATGTTTTTGAAGACTTAATATACCTTTTGGTTTTACATATAATTCTTTAATTAAGAATTCTTTTCCATTAAATAGATTTACATAACTACCCCAAGGTCTATGAAATACATTCTTCTTTTTATAATAATGTCTTTTATTTCGTCCATACATTTTACAGATTTCTTTCCAAGAACCTAAATCAGACCAAGGAATATCTAATTTGATAGCATTTATATCTTTGGTTTTTTCTAATATTGCATAGTCAAAAGACTTAGCTGTTGCTTTAGTAAATGCTTGTTTGTTTAAATAATACACATTACTTTTATATTTTGCTTTTGTTACAGCTTTGTTACAGTTTCGATAAATATTTGGTTGGTATTTCTTGAAATTATTAATTATTGAGTCTTTTCTCAAATAAAACATTCCAGAATTCCAATAACCCTTTTTACTTATTATTTGTTTAGCTTTAGCTTCTTTGGGTTTTTCTACAAATCTAGATACTTTATTATTTTTTGTTAAAAAATAACCAAACTCACTTGAAGGCATTGTGGGTTTAATCCCAAAAATGAAGATATTATTTTGAGTAAGTTTCTTTTGGTTTTTTTTGATAGCTTTATTAAATAATCCAACTTTCTCTATCAAATGATCAGCAGCCAAGAACATTAAAGGTTGTTCATTTGGAATATCCTTTATTAATGCCGTACTTAAAATGGCTGGTGCTGTATTTCTTTTAGCTGGTTCTAAAACTATCTTAAATTTTCTTATTTTGTGTTTCTTTAAATGTTTTTTTACTTGTCTTAAATATTTTGCATTAGTACTTATGATTGGTGTATCAAAAATAGAGGCTTTAACTCTCTCTAAAGTTTTGCCTAATAAAGTCCAATTACCAAAGTTTATAAATTGCTTTGCTTGATGTTTTTTTTGCTTAGGCCAAAGTCTTGTTCCAGCACCCCCGCAAAGAATTACAGGTCTTATTTTCATTAAATATCTGCGTAAGTTTTTACTTCGTTTTTACCACCAGGATGAGTTGGAGCACCTAAATAAGCTGGTCCTACAGTTTGCGCATATTTCCAAAGTGTTCCATTTCCAAAGTTAATTTTCTTTGGTTTCCATTTCTTTCTTCTTTTAGCTAATTCTTTTTTAGTTAAACGAACATTAATTGTCCCCTTCTTCGCATCTAAATCAATTATATCTCCGTTTCTTAGTAAAGCTATTGGTCCACCTACAGATGCTTCTGGTCCAACATGTCCAATACAAAAACCTCTTGTAGCCCCAGAAAATCTTCCATCTGTTATAAGTGCAACTTTTTCTCCTTTACCTTGACCATAAATTGCTCCTGTTGTTTGAAGCATTTCCCTCATACCAGGTCCACCTTTTGGTCCTTCATATCTAATAATTATAATATCACCGTCTTTATATTTTCTATTTTTAACAGCTTTGTAAGCTGCTTCTTCAGTATCAAAACATCTTGCTCTTCCCGTAAATTGCAATCTTTTTAAACCAGCAACTTTAACAATTGCACCTTCTGGGGCTAAGTTTCCTTTCATTCCAACAACGCCTCCATCTTTAGATAAAGGATTATTATATTTTCTCATAACTTTTTGCTTAGAATTAAACTTAACGTTCTTTAAATTCTCTTTCATAGTTTTGCCTGTAACCGTCATGCAATTACCGTGTATATATCCACCATCCATTAAAGTTTTAAGCAACATGGGAACTCCACCTGCTTTCCACATATCTTTTGCTACGTATTTTCCACCAGGTTTTAAATCTGCAAGATAAGGAGTTCTTTTAAATATTTTAGCAACATCCATTAAATCAAATTTAATACCAATTTCATTTGCAATAGCTGGTAAGTGTAAAGCCGCATTTGTTGATCCACCTGTTGCAGCAACAATTGTTGCAGCATTTTCTAATGCTTTTTTTGTTACAATATCTCTTGGTCTAATATTTTTTGCTAATAAATTCATTACAGCTTTTCCACTTGCTAAAGCGTATTTATCTCTTCTATTAAATGGAGCTGGAGTTCCAGCAGAATAAGGTAAAGCTAATCCCATTGCTTCTGATACACATGCCATTGTATTAGCAGTAAACTGACCACCACAAGCACCAGCAGTTGGACATGCTTTTAATTCTATTTTTCTTAATGCGTGTTCTGATATTTTTCCTGAAGAATATTTACCAACACCTTCAAAAACATCTACAACAGTTATATCTTTACCATTTAATCTTCCTGGTAAAATTGATCCACCATAGATAAAAACACTTGGTACATTTAACCTTACCATTGCCATCATTAAACCTGGTAAAGATTTATCACAGCCAGCAACACCAACTAATGCATCGTAACAATGTCCTCTAACTGTTAATTCGGTTGAATCTGCAATTACATCTCTTGAAATTAATGAAGATTTCATTCCTTCGTGACCCATTGCAATACCGTCAGTTACTGTAATTGTACAAAATTCTCTTGGAGTACCACCTGCAGATTGTACCCCCTTTTTAACTGACTGAGCTTGTCTCATTAAAGCAATATTACAAGGAGCTGCCTCATTCCAAGTTGAAACAACACCAACAAATGGTTTTGCAACATCTTTTTCAGTTAAGTTCATAGCATAATAGAATGATCTTTGAGGAGCTTTATCAGGTCCTAAAGAAGTGTGTCTACTAGGTAGCTTTTTTTTATTAAATTTTTTCATTAAAGGCCTTCAATAGTTAAAGAAATTTTTTTAATATCATTCTTTAAATTACTATAATTAGTTTTTTCTTGCTGAACAATATCTTTTGGTGCTCTTTGAACAAAGCCTTTATTGCTTAGTCTTTGTGATATTTTATCCATTTCTTCTTGATATTTGTTTTGTCTTTTCAATAAGTTTTCTTTAATCGCGTTTAAATCAACATTTTCATCAAAATAAATTTTAAATAGGTCTCCTGATATAATTAAGGACGCAGCAGGTTTATTTTGATCCTTTTTAAAGAAATTATTAATTCTGCCTAATTTTTTAATAATAATTTCATTATTAATCATGAAATTTTGATTATTTTTTTTGATAGAATTAATAGATATATCAATAAATGAGCCAGGACTTACGTTAAGCTCATTTTTAAAAGATCTTATCTCAGAAATAATATCAATTATCTGCTGAACTTGTTTGTGATCACTATCCTTTTTGGATTTACCTGAGATCCAGTTAGATAACATTAAATAATTCTTATTTTTGTTATCAAATTTATTTATTAGCCATATTTTCTCAGTAACAAATGGTATAAATGGATGAAGCATAATAAGTATTTGTCTAAATACAAAAGCAGCAACCTCTTTAACTTCATTTTTAGCTTTCAAATTGTCTGAAAAAAGAATTGTTTTTGATAATTCTAGATACCAATCACAATATTTATGCCATGCAAAATGATAAGCATTCTTAGCTGCTTCATCAAATCTATAATCTTCTATATTTTTCTTTATTAAATTAGATGTTTCTAAAAGCTCATAGTATATCCATTTATTGATATTAACTTTTAATTTTGGAAGTTTTTTTGCATTTTTTAAATTACATTTGTTTTGTATTAAAAAATTATTTGCATTCCATAGTTTATTTAAGAAATTCCTATAACCTTTAACCCTATCTTCAGAAAGCTTAACGTCAGTACCAGGTGAAGCCATAGATAACAAAGTAAATCTTAAAGCGTCCGCACTATATTTTTGAATTAAATCAAGTGGATCTATTACATTACCTTTTGACTTGGACATCTTTTGTCCTTTTTCATCACGAACTAACGCATGAACGTAAATATCTTTAAATGGTTCTTTATTTAAAAATTCCATACCAAACATCATCATTCTAGCTACCCAAAAGAAAATTATATCAAATCCTGTTACAAGAACTGTTGTTGGATAAAACTTTTTTAAATATTCATTTTTATTTGGCCAACCAAGTGTTGCGAAAGGCCAAAGTCCAGATGAAAACCATGTATCAAGTACATCATTATCTCTTACAAGTTTTACATCTTTTTTATAATATTTTTTTGCTGTTTTTTTTGCATCACTTTCATTTAGTTCAACAAAGATTTTTTTATCTGGCCCATACCATGCTGGTATTTGGTGGCCCCACCATAATTGTCTAGAGATACACCATGGCTCAATATTGTTCATCCATTGAAAATAAGTTTTTGACCAGTTCTCAGGAAAAAATTTTGTCTTTTTATTTTTAACTATTTTTTTTGCTTTAATTGATAACTTCTTTGCATCAGTAAACCATTGTTCTGTTAAAAAAGGTTCAATTATAGAATTTGATCTATCTCCATATGGAACTTTATTTTTTATATTTTCTTCCTTAACAAAAAAATCTTTTTCTTTAAGTTCATTTAATATTTTTTTTCTAGCTTCAAATCTATCTAAACCTACGTATGATGAAATTGCATTATTATTTATTTTTCCATCTTCAGTAAAAATATTAATAATTTCTAATTTATTTCTTTTACCAACATCATAATCATTGAAGTCATGTGCGGGTGTAATTTTTAATGCTCCTGTTCCTTGCTCTGGATCTGCATAATCATCTTCGATGATTTTAACTTTTCTGCCAACAATTGGAATTGTTACAATTTTATTAACATACTTTTTATATCTCTTGTCTTTAGGATTTACTGCAACAGCTGTATCTCCAAGCATAGTTTCAGGTCTAGTAGTTGCTATAGTTATATATTCGTTTGTTCGGTCTATTGGATATCTAATATAATAAATTTTAGAATTAACTTCCCTTTGATCAACCTCTAAATCAGATATAGCAGTTTTTAATACTGTGTCCCAATTTACTAATTTTTCAGCTTTATAAATTAATTTTTTTTTATGAAGATCTACGAAAACTTTAATAACTGCTTTTGACAAATTTTCATCCATAGTAAAAGCATTTCTCGACCAATCACATGAGCAACCTAATTTTTTAAGCTGATTAATAATTATGTCACCGTATTGATTTTTCCATTCCCATACTTTTTCGATAAACTTTTCTCTTCCTAAATCATTCTTTTTAATATTCTCGGTATTTAGCTTTTTCTCTACTAATGCCTGAGTGGCAATTCCGGCGTGATCAGTTCCTGGTTGCCACAAAGTTTCATAATTATTCATTCTATAATATCTTGTTAGCAAATCTTGAATTGAGTTATTTAAAGCATGTCCCATATGTAAACTTCCTGTTACATTGGGTGGTGGTATAACTATTGAGAATTTTTTCTTATTTTTTTTTTGGGGTTTAAATAAATCATTTTTTTCCCAATATGAGTAAATATTATCCTCTACATCTGAATGTATATATTTATCTAAACTCATGGTATTTTAAGTTTATAATTTAATAATATGATTTAACAATAATTTTAGTGACTAATTTAATAGACTAATTGTAAATATTTTATATACAAATACGATCAAATTAATTTAATATGAAATTAAATGGCCACGTGGCGGAATGGTTACGCAGAGGATTGCAAATCCTTGTATCCCAGTTCGATTCTGGGCGTGGCCTCCAAAATAAATCTTGTTTTAATTTTGAAAAAAAGTAAGTTGAGATTTTTACATTCCTCGGTAGCTCAGTTGGTAGAGCAGTTGACTGTTAATCAATTGGTCGCAGGTTCGAGTCCTGCCCGAGGAGCCAAAATTAAACAGCTTTAGAAATATTGTTTCCGGAAACTTCTAATGATTTGTTAAATTTTATTTTTTGCTCATTAGTTAGCTCTGAATATAATTTAACTAAAAAATTATAATTTACGTTTAAATGTCCTTCTTTAGATCTTTCTAAATTAAGTGCATATTCTGAAAAATCTTCAAAAAAATAGTTTATTGGAACTTTTAGATAATTAGATAATTGTAGTAATCTAATTGAACTAACACCATTTGTTCCTTTTTCGTATTTTTGTATTTGTTGGAAAGTTACATTAATTGCTTTAGCAACTTTTGTTTGTGTTAAACCTAGTGCTAATCTTCTAAGCTTTAGTTTATTCCCTAAATGTTTATTAAAATTTTCTTCCATTAAGACCCCTCTAAATGTTTTATTAGAAAACGATTGAACTAAGTTTTTAGACATACTGCAATAAAAAAATATTTTTTTTTTTTTAAAAAAACGAGTTTATTAAATTCCTGTCAAGTAGATAAATGGCTATTTAGCAGTAAAAAATTGACTATAGGTTATAGTATTTGACTTAAAAATAGTTTAGTTCTGTCACTTTTTGGGTTAGCAAAAAATTCCTTTGTTTCAGCTTTCTCAACAATCATTCCTTCATCCATAAAAATAACCTCATCTGCTACTTCTTTTGCAAATCCCATTTCATGTGTTACCACAATCATTGTCATTCCTGCTTTTGCCAGATTAACCATTGCATCAAGTACTTCTTTGATCATTTCTGGATCTAATGCTGAGGTTGGCTCATCAAACAACATTATTTTTGGTTCCATACATAAAGCCCTTGCGATCGCACACCTTTGTTGTTGACCTCCAGATAATTGTCCAGGAAATTTTTGCGCCTGGTCAGCTATTTGAACTTGCTCCAATTGTTTCATTGCAAGTTCTTCTGCAGCTTTTTTGGGCATTTTTTTTACCCATATTGGTGCCAATGTACAATTATCTAGAATTGATAGGTGTGGAAATAAATTAAATTGTTGAAATACCATTCCAACTTCTGCTCTTATTGCTTCTATATTTTTTGTATTTTCTGTAAGTTCTGTTCCGTCAACTATAATTGTACCTTTTTGATGTTCTTCTAATCTATTAATACATCTAATTAGAGTTGATTTTCCAGATCCTGAAGGACCGCAAACAACAATTTTTTTATTTTTTTCAACTGCTAAGTCAATATTTTTTAAAACTTGAAAGTCTCCAAACCATTTATTCATACCTTCAATTTTAATTATTGGTTCAGACATTGTTATCTATCAGTTTTATATTTAATTTCTAAATTGTAGCTATATTTACTCATAGCATAACAAATAATCCAGAAAATTATTGCTGCAAAAACATAACCTTCCATTGCATAACCTAGCCATTTTGGATTAGTTTTTGCTAAATTTAACATTCCTACTATTTCTAATAATCCAACTACAAAGATTAATGGCGTATCTTTTACTAGTGCTAAAAAAGTATTAGCTATTCCAGGGATAACTAATTTTAGTGCTTGTGGTAAAATTACAAAAATATGCATTTTCCAATATCCCATACCTAATGATTTAGCAGCATCGTATTGTCCTCTTGGCAATGCTTGTAATCCACCTCTAATAACTTCAGCTACATAAGCTGCCTCAAATAAAGAAATAGCAATAATTACCCTAACTAATTTATCCATAAAAAAATCTTCTGGTAAAAACATTGGAAACATTACAGATGACATAAATAGAACTGTTATTAACGGTACTCCTCTCCAAAATTCTATAAAACCAACTGAAATATATCTAACTGTTGGCAAATCAGATCTTCTTCCAAGTGCTAAAAACATACCAACAGGAAAGCAGAAAATTAAACAGAAAAAGGAAACTATGAAAGTTAAAGATAATCCTCCCCAAGCGCCAGTCTCAACCCACTCTAAACCAAAAGCACCTCCTGAGATTAAATAGTAAATCAATACAAATGCTATAATTGGATAAATTACCACATAATACAAAGTTAAAAATTTCTTAATTTTATCTGAAGGAATCAAACCTACGAATGCTAATCCAATTAAAGCAATAAAAGATAAATTTATTCTCCATTGAAGTTCATTTGGATACATTCCATAAATAAATCTATTTAACCAAATTTTTATGTACGTCCAGCAAGCGCCTGTGCCCGTGCAAGCTTCTTTTGTATCTCCCGATATAGTTGCATCAATAATAAACCAGCTAAGGAATGGTGGAATTGATTTTATAACTGCAAAAGTTATTAGTAGTGTCAAAACTGCATTAAATGTATTTGTATTAATATTTTTATTTAACAAATCCAAATTTTTAATACCTGAAAATTCAATTCTAATAAAATGCAAACCTACTGTTCCTAATACCAGAGGTAATAAGAAGCTTATAAAATTTGGTAAAAATGATGTAATATTAGTATTGAAAAAAGAATTTGAAATAACATCTAAAATAGCAATAGAAATTAAAAAAATACCTGAATACAAATAAGTATTTAGATTTTTAATATCAGGTCTTAAAAAATTTAATTTGTTCATTATTTCTCTTTAATTGCAATTTTTTTATTATACCAGTTCATTAAAACTGAAATTGATAAACTTATTGATAAATAGGTAAGCATGGTTATAGAAACTATTTCAATAGCTCTTCCAGTTTGCATTAATGCAGTACCAGCAAAAATTAAAACTAAGTCTGGATAAGCTATAGCTGCAGCAAGAGAAGAGTTTTTTGTTAAATTTAAATATTGGTTTGTAGTAGGTGGAATTATAATTCTTAAAGCTTGAGGCATAACAACTAATTTTAAAATTTGTCTAGGAGTTAAACCAATAGATGCTGCGGCTTCTTTTTGACCTTTGCTGATACCTTGTATACCTGCTCTAACACATTCTGCGATAAATGTTGCCGTATACAGACCTAAAGCTAATGTCAAAGCTATAAGTTCCGGAGGTATTCCAAGTCCACCTTTATATTTAAATGAAGTATTTGACATTTGTTCCAATTCAGGAACTGAAAAATTTAATGAAACACCACCAATTAAAAATGTTAATAATGGTAAAATTATAAATAAACTTACTGAAATAGAAAATACAGGTAGTTGTTTTCCTTGGTTTTCTTGTAATTTTCTTGCGTAATTTCTAATTACAACAATAGAAATTATAGCAGCAATTATTGAATAAAAAAATATATCTAGATTTTCCCAAACAAATCTTGGCACAAACAAACCTTTAATTGTTAAGAAAAAAACTCCAAACATTGGTTCTGTATCTTGTGGCAAGGGTAATGCTCTAAGTGCAGCGAAGTACCAAAAAAATATCTGTAATAGTAATGGAATATTTCTAAAAAATTCTACATACCAGGCTGCTGTTCTTTCAATTAAATAGTTTGGTGAAAGCCGAGCTATACCAACTATTACTCCTAGAATTGTTGATAATATAATTCCTATAAAAGCAACTAAAAGAGTATTTAACAACCCTACTAAATATGCTCTAGCGTAAGAATGTGATCCATCATAATCGATTAATGAAAATTGGACATCAAAGGAAGATTCTTGAGTTAAAAAACCAAAACCAAACTCAATCCCCCTATTATCCATATTAACTTGGGCGTTGTATGTTAAAAAACCAAAAACTAAAATTACTGCTAATAATGTTGCTAATTGTGGGATTATTTTGTTTAGCTTAAAATTCATAAATTAAATATGAGGTACTATAAAAAAAGGGCTAGAAAAATCTAGCCCTTTTTAAAGATTATTAGATAAAAATTATCTTGCAGGTGGTACGTAAAGAATTCCGCCTTTTGTCCATAATTCGTTTGGACCTCTGTCAGGCAAAATACCAGTGTCAGCTATATTTCTCTTATAACTTTCACCATAGTTACCAACTTGTTTAATAATTCTTAAACTCCACTCGTTATCTAAACCAAAAGCAGCACCTAATTCACCCTCTGCTCCAACTAGTCTTTTAACTGCTGGATTGTCAGAAGTTTTCATAGAATCTGCATTTGCAGAATTAACACCGTATTCTTCAGCTTCGATCATTACGTTCAAAGACCATCTTACGATATCTTCCCATACAGAGTCACCTTGTCTAACAACAGGGCCTAAAGGCTCTTTTGAAATAGTTTCAGGTAAAACTATGTGGTCATCTGGAGCACTCAATTTAATTCTTTGAGCAGCTAAACCAGATTTATCAGTAGTGTAAGTATCACATCTACCAGCATCATAAGCAGCAACAACTTCGTCAGCTTTTTCAAAAGTTACTGGCTCATAAGAAATTCCTTTAGAGTTAAAGAAGTCTCTCATGTTAAGTTCAGTTGTTGTTCCTAGGTTTGTACACGCAGAAATACCGTTTTTGAAATCATTCACAGATGTATATCCTGAATTTTTTCTAACCATAAAACCTTGACCATCGTAGAAGTTTACTCCAACGAAAGTAAGACCTATGTCAGCATCTCTAGAAAGTGTCCAAGTTGTATTTCTTGATAAGATATCAATCTCACCAGATGTTAGAGCTGTAAATCTTTCTTTAGCACTTAATGGAGTGAACTTAACTTTGTTCGCGTCACCTAGTACTGCAGCAGCAACTGCTCTACATACATCAACGTCAACACCAGTCCAATTTCCTGCTGCGTCAGCATTAGAAAATCCTGGTAGACCTTGAGAAACACCACATCTCACAAAACCTTTTTTCTGAGTGTTTTTAAGTGTTTTTGATTTCTTTGCGGCCATAGTTTCTGTTGTAAAAGCAAACAACATAGCAACTACTGCAGCTAAAGAAGTCAATTGTTTTATTAATTTAAACATTATTTATTCCTCTTGTTTATTTATTTGTTAACAAATAATTCAAAATTGAATTTGAATTAATCTAAGTAAAGCAGAAAGCTAGCCTATCATCAATATTAAAAAAAGCTCAAAAGATATGCAATTATGGCGCGCCCTGAAG
>CACEHK010000018.1 GCA_902559305.1 uncultured Pelagibacteraceae bacterium
CTTTAGAATAGAATACACAGGCTTGCCCAGGTGAAATTCCATATTCATCCTCTAAAAGATTTAAAATAGCTTTATCTTTTTTTAAATTTAATTTCGATTTTAAAAGTTTTCCAGTTGATCTAACTTTTACTAATATTTCTTCATTAAATGCATTTTTATCTGTAAGAAAATTTAAATCCTTTAAAATAATTTCCTTCTTTAACAATTCATTTTTAGAACCAACAATTATTTCATTTCGATTTGAGTTAATGTCAATAACATAAAGAGGGTCTTTTGCGGCAATTTTTATTCCTTTTCTTTGACCAATTGTGAAATTTACTATTCCTTCATGAACTCCCAATACTTTTCCTTTAGAGTTTTTTATATTTCCTTTTTTAAATGCTTCTGGTCTAAATTTTTTAATTACAGAAACATAATCTCCATTAGGTACAAAACAAATATCCTGGCTGTCAGGCTTATCAGCTACGTTTAAACCCAATTTTTTTGCAATATCTCTAGTTTCTGATTTTAAAAAGCTGCCTAATGGAAATCTTAGATAATCAAGTTGTTCTCTGGTAGTATTAAATAAAAAATAACTTTGATCACGATTTTCATCAATAGCTCTGTACATCTCTGTTTTGTTGTTTTTTGTAATACTTTTTACATAGTGACCCGTTATTAAGGCATCAGCATTTAATTTTTTAGCCTCTTGAAATAAATCGTTGAATTTTACAGTTTTATTACATTGAACACATGGAATGGGTGTTTCTCCATTAACATAACTATCAACAAAATTGTCTATAACACCTGATTTAAATTTATTTTGATAATACAAAACTTTATGCTCTATATTTAGTTTGTGAGCTACTCTTTTTGCGTCCATAATATCTTGACCAGAACAACATGTTTTGGATTGAGCAACTTCTTGATTGTCATCTGATAATTTTAAAGTAATTCCTATTACATTAAATCCTTCTTTTTTCATTATTGCTGCTACTGTAGAAGAGTCTACACCTCCTGACATTGCAACAACAACTGTTGCATCTTTTGGATCTTTTTTTAACCCGATAGAATTTTTTTTATCTCTCATATTTATGGTATTTATACTTATTTCTATTATAAGGTACATAGAATGATTTTAGAATTTGAGCCCGGTGATAAAGTAATTAATCCTTCTAATAAAGATTGGGGTATTGGACAAATTCAATCGATTATTAATAATAAAATCACTGTAAATTTTCAAAATGCAGGAAAAAAAGTTATTAATGCAGAAAATATTGAATTAGAAAAGTATAAAAAAAATGAATGAAGAAAGAAAAAAAGAGATTACTAAAAACTTAATATCTTGTTTTGAAGAAGCTGGCGATATTTCGTTAAAATTAAGAAAAAAAGGATTAAAAGAGGAAATTAAATCTGACAATACTCCAGTTACTAATGGAGATATAGAAGTAAATAATTTATTAACCGAAAAAATTAAAATTTTAACACCCTATACAACTATTGTTTCTGAAGAATCTTCTTTAAATAAATTAAACGAAAATTTAAAAACTTTTTGGCTAATAGATCCAATTGATGGAACGAATGATTATATTAATAATAGAGATGAATTTACGATTAATGCTGCTTTGATTATAAATAATAAGCCTGAGGTAGGGCTTATTTATGCACCAGCAAAAGGTAGACTTTTTTATACATACCATTATGGAAAATGTTTTGAAATTTCAAATGATGTAGAAAAAAAACTTAATTGTAATAAAAATTCAAAGGTGGGGGAAGTGAAAGCAGTCTCTTACTCTAACAAACTAAAACCTATAATTCAAAAGTTTCATAATAAGTTCAATGTTACTTCATATAATAAAATGAAAAGTTCATTAAAATTTTGTGTTATTGCTTCAGGTGAGTATGATCTGTATGTGACTGAACCAAGGGCTTGTGAGTGGGATATAGCCGCAGGTCATGCGATAGTTAAAAATGCTGGTGGAACGGTTACAGATTTTGATAATAAAGAAATCCTTTATGGAAAAAAAGACTTTAAAAATCCAAGTATAATTTTGAAAAGATCTGAAATACTTTAATGAGTGAACAGCTTAGAATAATATTAATAATTATAGTATCTGTATCAATATTCGGTCTTCTGATCTTTGTTTTTGTTAAAAATTATATCAAAAGTAAAATTAATTATTACCTTAATGAAAAAAATAAAAAAAAATTAAAGTAAATTAACTATTTTTAAATATTCATCTTTTTTTAAATCCATAACTCTTTTTGATGTTTCAAAATCAAATCCAGACCTAGCTAAAATTCCAATGTCTTTTTTATAAAATAAAGATCTGTTATTTTCATCTCTTGATGGTCCTATTCTTTTTTTTTTACATATTTTTATAGCTGAAAAAAAATCCTGATCTTCATTATTTTCTTTTATTTCATCCAAAGTAATAGATATATATTTATTGTTTATGCCTTTTGATAATAAATAATTTCTTATCTTATTAATTGAGCTTCCTCGATGAATTAAACTTTTAGCCTTAGATTTAGAAAAAAATTTGTCATTAATAAATTTTGTACTTTCAAGGTCTTCAATTACAACATTAATTAAGTCTGCTATACTTGATTTATTGATACTTGGTATTTTATTTTTAAGATATTTTTTTAATAAATAAGTTTTTAATTGTTGTTTAGAAGGGGCATACTTTTCTATATAAGCCAAAGCAAAATTACGCATTTCCTCAACAGTTGCTTCTAAATTTTTTTTTTTATTTTTAATAGGAATCATTGAATGTTGTAATATAATACATTTATCTATGATCGAACAAATTTCTATTTTCTTCACAATTGATATGATTTATTTGTGGTTAAATATAGGTGTAATTCCATTCTGGTTTGTTTTAATGTTTTTTCCTAACTCAAAAATTTGCGGAATTTTTGTTAGTTCTATTTTTCCAATCTTTTTGCTAAGTACTGTATACTTCTACTTAATTTACTATTTTTTAGTAATGGGATATGATTTTTTTGAAAATTTTAATTTGTATTTTGGAATAGACTCACTGAAAGAATTATTTAGTGAATCTGGTTTTTTAATAATTTTTTGGACTCATTTTCTTGCAATAAATTTGTTCTGTGGATCTTGGATTGTTGCAGATAGTAGAAAATTTTCTATATCAAAAATTCTTATTTTTGTACCTTTAATTATAACTTATTTTATTGGTCCTTTTGGAATCTTTATGTATTGGCTTATAAGAATTTTCTTTGCAAAAAAAATAGCGCTTTACGATTAAGTTTTAACTTTAAAACCTGATTCTGCCATTAAACCAAAACCACCTTCAATGTGAGAAACATTTTTAAAACCCATCTCATTTAGAGATTTTACCGCTAAAGCAGATCTGCCTCCTGCTGCACAAAATAGTACAATTTCTTTATTTGAATCTATTTGATTGTAAATAGAAAACTCCAACATACCTCTAGGTATATGAACAGAATTTTCAATTGTTCCAAAATTAAGAAGTTCAGCTTCTTCCCTTATATCAATTAAATTACATTTATTTTCTGTATCTAACTTTAAAGCTTTTTCAGGAGTTATGGTTTTAACAGTTTTTAAAGCTTCAGAAACAAGAGTTTGTGGTGATTTAATAGTCATAATATTGTAAATAAATATATAAACAAAATAATGAAAAAAAGCATCATAAAAAAAATATTTATTAAATTATCTAAGATTATGGGTTACGAGATAATTGACCAAAATACTTTTACATCTCCTACACTTGAAAAAGAATTAAATAAAGATTTATCAACAATAAATAATAAATCTATTGTGCTACCTTTAGGAGAGGTTAAAATCACAAGAAAAGTTCAATCATTATTAATTCTATTTAGAACTAATAGTAATATTGAAATTTGGGATCAGAATAAAAAAAGATTATTTGAATTTCCAAAAATTGATTATACTTTGAGATCTTTAAATTCACTTTTAAAATCAATAAATTTTTGTAAGCAGAAATATCCATCCATTGAAATTAAATTAACAATTATTGATGACAATACTAATGAAGATAATTTAAATAAAATTAAAAACTTAGCTGACAAGAATGATTTTCGGTTAAATTTTATTAAAGTAAATCATGAGAAATATAGAACCATAATTAATAAACAAAAAAATGATCAAACATATTCAAATCTTGCAAGTTTACTCTCTAGTTTTGAGACTGCTAAAGAAAATGTAAATGATTTAGTTTTTTTTGTTGAAGATGACTATATCCACTTCGAACCGATGATTGAAGAAATGGTATCATCTTATGAGAGAATATCTTCTCAATTAGGTAAGGATATTTTTATGTGTCCATCAGATTACCCTTACTTATATATGAATAATAAAAAAACTAATGTTTTAATTGGAAACAAAAGGCACTGGCGTACTATTAATGAGACTTTGTGTACATTTATGACAAGTAAAAATTTTTTAAACAAATATTGGAATAATTTTTATAAAACTTGTCTAGACAGGCACGATCCATTCGAAAAATATATAAATGAAATTTATAATAATGAAATTTGTATCTCACCTTTAAAAAGCTTATCAGTACATTTTACAAATGCTAATTCTAGCTATGGTTTGTCGCCGTTTATTGATTATAAAAAATTATGGAATGAAAACGATTAATTTCTAAAACCCCCTTTATTTAAAAAGGGGGAAAGTTAGAGGGCTTTTGAGAAATTTTTTAGGGGCTCTCTATGAGTAGAAAACATGTGCGGCAGAGAACCCCTTTATCAATTATTGATTAATTGATTCTTTAATCTCTTATTGCGTAAGCAATAACTCCTGTTTCAGTTACATCAGTACCTTTGGTTTCAGCTTCTTTACTTAACCTAATACCAATAGTTGCTTTCATTGCGCTCCATACTATGTACGAAACAATGAATACAAATGCGTTTATTGAAAGCACACCAATTAACTGAGTTCCAAATGAAGTATCTGGATTTGTTATTGGGACAGCTAATGTTCCCCAAATACCTGCAAACAAGTGAGCTGGTATCGCTCCTACTACATCATCAATTTTTAATGAGAATAAAAGTTTCGTACCAAATACTACTATTACACCACCGACTGCACCAATTAAAATTGCTGCTAAAGGTGAAGGCATTAAAGGTTCGGCAGTTATTGCAACTAGTCCACCAATACATCCATTAAGCATCTGAATTACATCTGTTTTTCCAAATCCTAATCTAGTAACAACAGCTGCTGCCATAACACCACCAGCACCTGCTAAAAATGTATTTAAAAAGATTGTTGATACTGCAATGGCATCGTCGGCCGTTCCAATTGCTAATTGTGAACCACCATTAAATCCAAACCAACCTAGCCATAAAACAAATACTCCTAAAGTCACTAATGGTATAGAAGATGCAGCAAAAGGTTTTACAGGTGCGGCAGCTCCAGACTTGGTAAATCTTCCCAATCTAGGACCTAAAATCATTGCACCAGCTAATGCAGCTGCTCCACCAGTTGAGTGAACTAAAGTTGAACCAGCAAAATCTGAAAATCCTGCAGCAGCTAACCAGCCGCCACCCCATTGCCAACCCATTACGATTGGATATAAAATTCCAGACAATATTGCTGCAAATAAGAAAAATGGCCATAGTTTAATTCTTTCAGCTAATGTACCAGAAACAATCGATACAGTTGTTGCGCAGAAAACCATTTGGAAATACCAATCTGATCCGTCTGCATATCCAGTGTCAACTGCACTTGAATCTGACCACGGTATGAATTTACCTATATACCCGCCTTCTGGAATGCCATAAGCTAAATTGTAGCCAAACATCCAGAACATTATTCCAGCTATTGATACCAAACCTATATTTTTTGCACAGATAACGGATACACTTTTTGATGTAACCATTCCTGATTCTAACATTGCAAATCCACAAGCCATAAAAAATACTAGGAATCCACAAATTAGAAATAACAAGGTATTAAATATAAAACCTATTTCAGCCGAAACTGTTGTTTCAGCATAACCTGTACTGGTCATATTTAGTAAGAAAAACAAACTTACTAAAGGACTTATTAATTTTTTTAAAATTTTCGTCATTTATCTCCTTAAGTTAAAGAAGTTCTTATATTTTCAAAATTTTAAAAAACTAACGTTGATACGGAAAAATAGGTATGCAGATTTTGCATATAGTAACAGCCTTATTACATTTCTGTACTAAGGCTGTTAAAACTTTAATTACTTATTAAATACTTCTTTAAGTGCTTTTGCAGGTAAGAATTTTACCTTTTGAGAAGCGGCGATTTGAATTTGTTCTCCTGTTCTAGGATTACGTCCAATTCGAGCTTTTCTTTTAGCCACTTTATATGTACCAAAACCAGCAATTTTCACTGAATCATCGTTTTTCAATGCATCAAGAATAGTGTTGGTAATTGTATCAAAAGTACGCTCTGCATCAGCTTTACTTTGGTTTAAAGAACCAGCCAATTTAGCGACTAATTGTTTTTTGTTCATTTTTAGCTCCGGTTATTAGGTTAATTTCTATAATTAACATAATCCTTTATTTTTCAAGCTTTTTTTTAGTATATAATTTTTTTATACCCACAATATATTGTGATCTAAAAGTGTTGATTTTATTGATTTTTTTTAATTAAAAAAATGGCTTAAAATAAGCCTAAATCTTTGAGATCATTGAATGTTGCAAAAAACATTAAAAATAACAACAAAAACATTCCGATTCGAAAAAAACCTTCTTGAGTTTTTTGACTTAGTGGCCTTCCTAAAATTTTTTCAAACCCATAAAACATCAAATGGCCTCCATCTAAAAGTGGTATTGGAAACAAATTGATTAAACCTAAGCTTATAGAGATATAAGCCATAATACTTAAAAAAGGTATAAATCCAATTTCTGCTACTTGACCAGTAATTTTGGCAATTCTGATTGGTCCACCTAATTGTGAACTGTCTCCAGATCCACCAATTATTGAGCCTAAGTATTTTAATGAAGAAATACATACAAAATAAACCTCACTTATTGAGTGATATAAGGCTTTTGCAGGACCTAATTTAACATGATTAATTTCATTATTATATGGGCTTAGTTTAATCCCAACAATTCTTTTTTTAACTTTGTTTCCCATATTATCTTCAGCTTCAACAATATTTGGCTTTACCTTTAATATTAATTCATTTTCAAATCTTTCTATTTTGAAATCTATAAATTCAGAAGTCGACATCATAATCAGTTTAGAAACATCTAAAATACTTTTAACTTCACTGCCATCAATTTCTAAAATTAAATCATTTTTTTTTAATCCAGCAATTTGTGCAGGACTTTCATTTTGAACTTCATTTATCATTGCGGGTGTAAAATCTTTACCGATAAACATATAAATTGATAAAAATATTGCTATTGCTAACAAGAAATTAGCAAATGGACCGGCAGCTACGATTATTGCTCTTTGATACAAAGGCTTTAATACAAATAATTTTTTTTGATCTTCATTTGAGTATTTGTTTATAATTTTTTCTTGGTCAGCTTGGCTAAAAACATTTCTATCTCCAAAAAATTTTACATAACCTCCTAGTGGTATCCAGCAAATTTTCCATCTCGTTCCAGATTTATCATTCCAGCCAAATATTTCTCTTCCAAATCCAATTGAAAAATCAGTTACACCTACACCATATTTCTTTGCAAAATAGTAATGACCATATTCATGAATAAATACAACTACTAGAATTAAAACTATAAATGGAATTATAAAATTTAGCATTTTATCTAATATATTTAATATTATTTAATTTTCCAAGTAAAAACCGGAAGAAATGTCGCTATTAAAAATGATAAAAACAGCAATGATTGCGATATAAAACTAGGAAAAAAATCAATCGGAAATAAAATACCAACTAAAATAGACTTTGAAAAATCAGGACTTGGAAAAAATAATAAACCTACAGCTATTCCAAATATAATTGAAATGTATGCATTTTTTTCACTGATTGATTTATTAAAAAAACTATAAAACACAGTTAATACAGCAGAACAACAAAATAGATCAGCTAGTAAAAAAAGATATAAAATACTTAAACCTTTAGATGCAACTACAAAAACAATAATTGACAGTAAAATAATTAAATAATTTGAAAGTTTAAAATAATTTCCCTTAAAGTTAATTATTTTATTTCCATCATTAATAATTAAACTTGAAATTGCATTTATAAGAGTATCGATGCTGCTAATAGTTAATGATATTCCTAGAACTATAACTATCACTGACAGCAAAGATGTTTGGTCTTTAAATAATAAAGAAAAGAAAGCAAGATCAGGAATAACATTTGAGTCTATTGAAGCAGCAACTAGACCGCTAAAGCCCATAAAAAAAACTATTGGAATAATTAAAAAGAATGAAATTAGTAAACTTTTTCTTAATATAATATTATTTTTTGCTGCATAAACTCTTTGCCAATTTCCTTGATGAAAAAGATTTGTAGCTGCAACAGCTATAAAAAAAGTTAATCCTGCAGAAAAATTTGGGAAATATTTAGCACTAAGTAAATTTGGTTTATTCAATTTTATAAATTCAAAATTAAATTGTGTAGAATTAAAGGATACTAAAAAACTTACTGCGATCACCAGTAATATTATGAATACGATAAATTGAATACTGTCAGTAAATATTGAGGCTCTTAATCCACCGTACAAAGTATAAACCAATGAGGAAGTTACAACTATTGATGCGGTAATCCACAAACTTGTTCCAGATATATAATTAACTAATATTGATACAGCCGTAACTTCAGCAATTAAAAAAATTGCCATATAAAAAATAGTAAGAAATAAGATTAGTTTAAATAACTGTTTACCAAATTTTAACCTTATAACTTCGATTAAAGTTTTAGCTTTTGGAAATGAATTTCTAAATTTTGAGCCTAACATAATCAAAACAAGCAATGGAAAGGCAGTACCAAGTGCATATCCAATTACTGCTCCTATACCACCCCATGTAGCGGCAGAAGCGGGTCCAAATAAAATCCAAGCACCAAGTGCTGAAGAAACAAAGCTAGCAGTTAAAGGAAATATTCCAATATTTCTATTTGCAATTAAATAATTATTTAGTCCTTTGTACTTTCTTGAATAAAAAATTCCACTTGTTAAAAATATAATACTCAAACCAAGAGTTAATAAAATCGCCGATGTTTGGCTTAGAATATTTATTGATATCATATTCCCTTTCTGAATTACCGGACAGGTTCATAGGGTTTGATCTCAGTCTTTCGACACCCCTTTTTTTTACTTTAATCAAATTATAATTAAAAAAATAAAATTATCCAATAAGAAATTAGCCCAGTAAAAATTGTTAGAGTTAAATTCTTTGATAATATTCCAGTAAAAAATGCAATTATAGTAGCAATCACTTTTGGATCGTTAAATTCAACTAATAACCCATAATCGTTAAGGAAAACTGCTGGAAAAATTATTGCAGGAAATACAGCAGAAGGAACATAGTTTAAAACAGTTTTCAACGTATTGTTTAATTTCTGAGGTTTTATAAGTAAAACCGAGCCTAATCTAGTCAGATAATTTATTAATCCAGTAATTATTATTGATATCCAAATACTCATATTTTTTTCTTTCTCGTTTTAACAATTAAATATGCGATTAATAAAGATACTAAACTTGAAAAAATTATATAAGATTTAAATGGAGCATCGTATAAAATTATAGAAAGTATCCCAGAAATTATAATTACTATTAAATGATCAATCTTCCTAAAATAATTAATTAATAATGCTAAAAAAGTAAGTGGTATGGTAAAAGTCAACCCAAGCTCTTCTGGTACAATAGAGCCCAATAAAATTCCAATTATTGTAGTTAATTGCCAAACAATCCATAATGTAATGCCAGAACCTAATAGGTAATAATGTTTAAATTTTTCATTCTTATTTTTTTTAAAATATTCGTTTGAAACAGCAAAGGCTTGGTCTGTTAAAATATAAGAAAGTCCTAATTTCCAATAAATTGATAAATTACCTAAATACTGATTTACAACTGCGCCGTATAATAAATGTCTTGTGCTGATTACTGAAGAAGATGTAATTGCAACTAATGATGATGCACCAGCAGACAACAATTGAAAAAAAACTATTTGGCTTGCTCCACTAAAAATTATAATTGATGTAGCATAAGTAACATAAGGTCCAAAACCTAGCTCTATACCTATGGCACCAAAAATAATTCCAAAAGGTACAACTGGAATCAATAATGGAAGAACATCAATAAAACCTCTAACAAAATTTTGTTGTTTGGTTAACATTTGTCTTTATTTTTATTAAAAACAAACTATATGATCAATGTAAATTGGCCTTTTGATACCAAATTTCTCTTCTACTTGATGTTGATGAATATGATGAGAGTGAACTAAAACTGGAATTAGGTGATTAGTTGTTGTTTTAAGAGTATAAATGAAATTTGTTCCTCTAAACTTTCTATCAACAACCTCCAACTTTAAATTACTTTTATCATCATGCTCAAGATCTTCAGGTTGTAATAATAATTTTACATCTGAGCCTTTAGGATAATGTTTAATAAAATTTCCTTTTATTGTTCCAAGATCTTCATTTTCTAAACTATTTTCTCCAGTAACTTTTGCAGGAATTAGTATTCCTCTATTTAAAAAGTTTACTACTTCTATTGAATTGGGGAAGTGATACACATTATATGGATCATCATATTGTTTTAACTGATCATTTAAAATTACTCCGCATTTTGATCCAAGGTAAAAAGCTTCGTAAGAATCATGGGTAACTATAATTGTCGTTATTTTTAAGTCATTTAAAAGTTTTTTAAGCTGGACTTGTATTTCTTCTTTAAAACTTTGATCAACATTTGATAATGGTTCATCTAATAATAAAAGATCTGGTTGTGTGACTAATGCTCTAGCAAGAGCTGCTCTTTGTGCTTCTCCGGCACTGATTTGATGTGGATATTTGCTTAATATTTTTTCTATATTTAATAATTTAATTATTTTATTTGGATTTATTTTCTTTTTTCCATTTAGCTTTTTTGATTCAAATCCTAAATTTATATTTTTTTCAACTGTATAATGAGGAAATAAACTGTTTTCTTGGAATGATAGAGATACATTTCGGTTTTCTGGTTCAACATGGTCTTTTGCAGAAGATAAAATTTTATCTTTAAGCTTGATTGATCCAGATTTAATTTTTTCTAATCCAGCGATTGTTCTAAGAATTGTAGTTTTACCCACGCCAGATGGTCCCAAAAGACAAATTATATCTCCCTTATTTTCAATGCTAAAGGAAACATTTTTTACTTTAGTTTTTCCTCCAGCTCTAAAGCTAACATTTTTAATTTCTAAAAAATTTTTATTCATCATTATCTCTTAAAATATATTTAGACGTAAGTAAAATAAAGAAACTAGCAATAATTATCAAACATAATGATGGAACTGCAGCTGCTTCAAGTAAATCCTCTGATGCTGAAATATACGCTGTTGTTGCGAAAGTTTCAAAATTAAAAGGTCTCAAAATTAATGTGATTGGCAATTCCCTTATTATTTCTAATGAAATTAATATGATAACAAATAAAAGAGAATTTCTTAAATAAGGAATATGAATATTTAAAAAAGTTTTTGTTTTAGAGTATCCAAGAAGATAGGCACTTTCATCAACTGCAATGTTCATTTTTTCATATCCTGATTTTATTCCATTGAAAGCTAATGAATAAAATCTTACAAAATAAACTATCACTAAACCTAAAATCGAACCAATAAATATTTTTTTTATAGATAAAAATCCTAAAGCTTTAATCAAATTTTCATCAAACCATGCAACAAAAGTTATAAATGCAATGGCGAGAATTACTCCTGGTATAGCATAACCAGAAATTGAAAAAGTAGATAATGTATTTAAAATTTTTTTATTTGAAACCCTATTTCCATAATTAGATATTAAGGCGAAAAATAATAAAACTAAACTTGATAAGGAAACTAAATATAAAGTGTTTAATAAAAGATCAGTTATTTGGAACCCAGCTAAATTTTCAGGGAATTTAATTGTCCAATATAACATTTGGCTCAATGGAAATAAAAAACTTAAAAAAAATAAAGTGAAACAAAAAATAAATGCAAAAAAGGATTTTGCTCCATTAAGTTTAATTTTTTCTTTTTTCTTAAATCCACCTTTTACTTCCATATGGTATCTAGCTTTTTTTCTGGATAAATTTTCTGTTAAAAATAATATAAAGATAAATAACAATAGGAAAAAAGATATTCGGTTTGCAAATGCCAAGTCGTCGAAGGTTATCCAGGCATTATAAATGCCTGTTGTTAAAGTGTTTACAGAAAAAAAATCTACCGCTCCGAACTCAGCCAAAGTTTCCATTGCTACTAATGATAAACCAGCAACTATAGCAGGACGTGCAGCAGGTAATATTATTGAATGAAAAGATTTAAATTTTGAAAAACCAAGATTTTTACCTAGTTCTATTAGATTTTGTGATTGGTATAAAAATGATGATCTAGCGAGTATATATACATATGCATAAAGTGAGAAAGAGATTGATAATATTAAACCAAACATACCACTAAACTTTGGTATATGTTTATTGTAATCCCCATCACCAAATAAATGTTTTAAAATTGTAAAAGCAGTTCCGTAATTTTCAAAAAAAGCGAATAAAGAATAGGCATAGATATAAGGAGGAACAGCAAATGACAGTATCAATGCCCATTTAAAAAAATTAGCACCAGGAAACTGATAAAAAGAAACAATATATGCTGAGCCTACTCCTAAAATAAATGTCAAAAATAAAACTCCGATCAAAAGAATTAAAGAATTAAATATGTATTCGAAGAAAAAAGTTTGTTTAAGAATTTCAAAATAATTTGATGTGTCCTGAAAAAAACTTGTAAAAACAGTTAATATTGGGATTGCAACGATTAGTGAAATGCTCAAAGAGCTTAAATACCAAAAATTAAATTTCATATTATAATCCGCCTTATAAAAGAAAAGTAATTCCTAAAGAAAAATTTTAGTGTCCATGTGAAAGGTGATTGCAATGAGACCCAGACCATGGACACTAATTATAAGAAATTATTAAAAATTAAATAACTTTAAGATGTGCGGAACCTCCTGGTTATTAATCTCTGATAAGTTTCTTTTATTTATTCTTTTTTCAATTTTTTTACACTCCTCAGAACATGCAGGGCATGCCTCGGCTGAGTTATTATAATCGAAATCAGAAATAAATTTTTTTTCTTCCATTTACTTCCAACCTGCGGCCGTCATTACTTCTAATGCAGCAGCTTGATTTTTTCCATAAGTAGAAACTTTTGTTTTTAGATCTTGTTTAAAGTCTAATCCCAAATTGTTTACTACTAATGGACTTGGGGAAACACCAGCAATCATTGGAAACTCAAAAGTATTATTAGTAAAGTGTTCTTGAGCCTCAGGCGATAATAAAAAGTCAACTAAAGCTATAGCGTTTGCTTTATTTGGAGCACCTTTTACTAGAGCTGCACAACTAATATTCATGTGTGTTCCTCTACCATCTTGATTTGGAAAAAATGCTTTAACTTTTTTAGCAGCCTCTTGTTGTTCTGCACCTTTATTACCTGATAGCATAAGAGCTAAATAGTATGTGTTAGCTACTGCAATATCAGCCTCTCCAGCAGCTACTGCCATAATTTGAGCTCTGTCATTACCTGTAGACTCTCTAGCCATATTAGCAACTACTCCCTTTGCCCATGCTGCAGTAGCTTTTTTTCCATTATTTGCGATTAACGAAGCTACAAGAGATTTATTGTAAATGTTGCTAGATTTTCTTATTACTAATCTACCTTTCCATTTTGGATCAGCTAGACCCTCATAAGTCATTCCTGATAATTCAGCTCCGGTAACTCTTTCTGGTGAGTAGTAAATTATTCTTGCTCTTTTAGCCACTCCTACCCAGTGTGATGTTCTAAAATTTTTTGGAACTGAAGATTTAATTGTCGCTGAAGTTAATCCGCTCTGAGTCATACCTTTTGCCTGAAAAGCACCACATCTTCCAGCATCAGCTGTGATGTAAAGGTCTGCAGCAGAATCTGCTCCCTCTTCAATCATTCTTTTTTCTAAAGCACCTGATTTACCGTTAATCAAATTTACTTTAATTCCAGTAGCCTTTGTAAACTTTCCATAAAGCTCAGCGTCAGCTTTATAATGTCTTGCATTAAAAATATTAACTTCGTTTGCAATTGCAAAAGTTGATATAAATAATGAAAGAATTAAACTTGAAATTGTTATTTTTTTCATTCTTACTCTTTTCTCCGCACTTTTTTTTTATTATTGAAAATGAGAACTATTATCAATGATAATGATTATCAATCGCACTGATTGTCGCAGGTTGTATTAAAACTCCCATTCTGAGATTTTACTATAAAGAAAGTTCCTAAAAGCTTGAACTCTTGCAACATTTTTCATTGATTGAGGGTATACAAAATGAGCTTCTGTTATTGGTCCTTCAACATTTGGAAGTATTTTGACTATATCAGGTTGCTTCATTGTTAAATAATCTGGTAAAGCTGCTAAACCAACTCCACTTTGAACTGCTAACAATAAGCCATATACGCTATTAACTTTCATGCAGGATTTTCTTTTTTTATTGTCTTTCATACCTAGTTTTAAAGCCCAGTCTGGGTTGAAAACAGGAGATGGTGCACCTTTACCAAAAGATATAAATTTATGCTTATTTAGATCATTTACAGTTTTTGGATAGCCATATTTTTCAAGGTATTTTGGGGATCCGTATATATGATAGTTAATGTCAATTAACTTTTTTTGAATATAATTTAACTGTTTGGGTCTTCTGGCCCATATGCCAATATCTGCTTGCCTTGTACTTAAATCAAGCTCTTTATCGTCAAATATTAATTCTATCTCTATTTCTGGATTTAATTGCATGAATTCTTGAATTCTTGGTGTTAACCATGTAGTTCCAAAACTTACAAAAGTTGTAACCGTTAGTTTTCCAGAAGGTTTATCTTTTTTGTCACCCAAAGTTGTCTCTACTTCTTTAAGTTTAGATATAACTTCGTGAGCTGTTTTAAATACATATTCTCCATTTTCTGTAAGAGTTAAGCCTCTTGCATGTCTTTCAAAAAGTTTAACTTTTAAATCATCTTCTAAGGATTGGATCTGTCTACTAATTGCAGATTGACTTAAATTAAGGTTTACTGTGGCGCTAGTAAAGCTTCCCGCTTCTGCTACGGCATGAAATATTTTTAACTTGTCCCAATCCATTATTTATTTAAATTTACAATATATCTTCCGGTAGTTTTACCTTCTAACATTGTCGGAAATATTTTTAAAAGTTCTTCTAGACTAATTTCTTTTACTGATTTTTCCAATAAAGGAAAATTAATCAATTTAGAAGCCTCACCCCACAAAAATTCTCTTCTTTTACTAGAAGTATGTACGGAGTCAATTCCCCATAACTTAACACCTCTAATTATAAACGGCATTACAGTCGTATTTAATTTTATTCCAGATGCATTTCCCACTGCAGCTACTATACCATTTTCTTTAATATGCGGCAGAACATTTGATAGAATATTTCCTCCAACTGTATCAACTGCTCCATCCCATATTCCTTTATCTAAAGGTCTGGGGTCTTTATCTAAATCACTTGATTTCGTTATACTTTTTGCGCCTATACTTTTTAAATATTCATTATTACTTTCTTTGCTAGTTACAGCAGTTACATTACATCCTAATTTACTTAAAATCATAACAGCAATACTTCCAACACCACCTGAGGCTCCTGTTACTAATACATTTTCTACTTTTTCTCCTAGTAATAACTCTTCTCTTGCTAATTTTGTTGTAAATGCACATTGAAGTGCTGTGAGACCAGCAGTTCCTAAAATCATTGCTTGCTTAAATGTTAGATCTTTTGGTTTTTTTATTAAAAAATCTCCATTAACTTTTGCAAATTGTGAATATCCACCAAAATAAATTTCTCCTACTCTTCTTCCGGTGCAAATAATCTCGTCATCTTTTTTGAAGTTCTTATTTTCACTTTCAACAACAGTTCCTGAAAAATCTATACCTGGAATATGTGGAAATTCTTTGACAAGTCTTGCACCATTTTTTAAAATTAGTGCATCTTTATAGTTTAATGTTGAATAGGCAACTTTAACTAAAACATCTCCATGTTTTAAAAAAGTTTTATCTATTGATTTTACTTCTCTAGTAAAATTTTCACCATGTTGATTGACTATTAAAGCCTTGAAACTTTCTGACATAAGTTATTATAAACTTTATTTTGCAATAAATCGCAAGTATCTATTCTGATAGCTTAAGTCGTCTTTGAATTTACCTAAATAATAATTAGTAACTGTAGTTGCTTGTTCTTTTTTAATTCCTCTCATGGTCATACACTGGTGAGTTGAATCTATACTAACTGCAACACCTCTAGCATCTAATGAATCCATTATTGTTTTTGCAATCTGCATCGTAAGTCTTTCTTGAGTTTGAAGTCTCTTGGAAAAAACTTCAACTACCCTAGCTAATTTACTTAAACCAACAACTCTCTCTTTTGGAATGTAGGCTACATGAGCTACACCGATAATAGGTGCCATATGATGTTCACAATGACTTTGGACAGAAATATTTTTTTGAACTACCATATCATCATAACCGTTTACATCGCCGAAAG
The DNA here is from genome assembly GCA_902559305.1 of uncultured Pelagibacteraceae bacterium. Classification (GTDB taxonomy): domain Bacteria; phylum Pseudomonadota; class Alphaproteobacteria; order Pelagibacterales; family Pelagibacteraceae; genus Pelagibacter. The sequence goes on from CACEHK010000018.1 coordinate 16,681, forward strand.
TTTTATTTAAAATTTCTTTTGGGTCTTCTTGGTAACCTTTAAAATATTCTTTAAAAGCTTTTGTAACTCTTTTTGGTGTTTCTACTAATCCCTCTCTAGCGGGGTCCTCACCTATCCATTTTAAAATTTTAACAAAAGCCTCTTCTGCTTCTTTATCTGAAACAGTTTGATTTATTTTCTCATTTTCGTTTTTTACTAATTTCATGGAGGTCTTATATATTATATAATTACTTATTTTAAAATTATTTATTATCTGCGTTAATATGTTAAATAATTCATTAATATGTTTAAAAAAAGAGAAAATGTAGCTGAAATTGAAGAAGGTAACTTACTTTCTCCTAAATTTGATAATGATGGATTAATTCCAGTTGTGACAACATGTAACAATACTAAAGAATTATTAATGCATGGTTATATGAATACAGAAGCTTTAAAACTGACGATTGAAACTAAAGAAGCTCATTATTGGAGTAGATCAAGAAAACAAATCTGGCACAAAGGTAAAACAAGTGGATTTGTGCAAAAAGTTATAGAAATTAGAATCGACGACGATCAAGATGCAATATGGCTAAGTGTCGATATAGGGAATGGCGCAAGTTGCCATGTTGGTTATAGATCTTGTTTTTATAGATCGGTACCTTTAGGAGAAATTAATAACGCAAGACAAATTGAAATGAAATTTGAAGAAAAAGAAAAAAAATTTGATCCAGAAAAAGTTTATAAAGGTCAACCTAATCCAACAAAAGTTTAATAATAATGTCTGAGCACAATTATCAAATAATTAGAAGATTTGGTCCATCGATTTTTAAAATAAAAATACCCAAAGATGTAGTAGATAAATTAAATTTATATGTAGATAGCTTAATAAAAGATCAAGAAAAAACAAAAAAATTAAATTATGGTGAGCATCTTGTTGGTGATGTTACGCAGGAATTTTTATTAGAAAAAAAAATAATTACAGAAAGTGGCTGGTTAAATTTTTTATCAACATGTACACAAAAATGGATTGAAGTTGAAACTGGAAAAAAAATATCAAAGTTTGCACTTAAACAATCTTGGATAGTTAGACAATTTAAAAATGAATATAATCCAACCCACTGGCATGGCGGACATATATCAGGTGCCGGTTTTTTAAAAATACCAAAAGATTTGGGTAAACATAAACAGTCAAAAGAAAAACGTGAGTATAGAGGTGGAAATTTACAATTAATCCATGGTTCTAGAATGTTTTTATGCCACTCAACATATAATATAGTTCCAGAAGTAGGCGATTTTTACTTTTTTCCAAATTACCTAATGCATACAGTGTTTCCTTTTAAAGGTTCAGAAGAAGAGAGAAGATCTATTTCTTTTAATGCTAATATCGATAATGAAATTTACGATGTCTATGGAGCTTAAAAAACAAAAAAATGTTTTGGGAGAGGATTTGGAAGAGTGCTCAAAGGATCCACTAACTGGATGGTTTAGGGATGGTTGTTGTAATACAGATGAGAATGACCATGGTCTTCATACCGTTTGTGTAAAAGTTAATAATGATTTTTTAGAATGGTGCAAATCAGCAGGTAATGATTTAATAACACCTCATCCACAATTTGGTTTTCCAGGATTAAAAGATGGTGATAACTGGTGCGTGTGCGCTGCTTGGGTTGCAAGAGCCATTGAAGCAGGAAAAGGTTGTTCAATATATTTAAAAAAAACTCATAAAAATACTCTTAAGCTTGTTCCAATTGAAACTCTAAAAAAATTTGCGATAGATCTTTCTTAGATTACATATTTCCGTATTTTGGACCACCACCACCTTCTGGGGTGACCCATGTAATATTTTGTGAAGGTTCTTTAATATCACAAGTTTTACAATGAATGCAATTTTGAGAATTAATTACAAATTTATTAATATTATTTTCATTTTGAATCTCATATACACCTACTGGACAATATCTTTGAGCAGGCTCATCAAATTTTTCTAGGGTATAATTTATTGGTAAATCAGGGTTTTTTAACTGTAAATGCACAGGTTGATTTTCAGTATGGTTAGTTCCTGTTAAATATACTGAGCTAGTTTTATCAAATGTAATTATATTATCAGGTTTTGGGTATTCAATTTTTTTCATTTGATTGGCACTCATTAAAGTCTCATGGTCGGCATGTTTGTGTTTTAATGTAAATGGTAATTTTCCTCTAAACAATATTTGATCAATACCAGTAAATATTATTCCTAAAATTAATCCCCAACTAAAGCTTGGTTTAACATTTCTTGCTTCGTATAATTCCTTATATACCCAACTATTTTTAAATTTTTCTTCATATATTGATAATTGCTTATTTTCTTTTAGGTGCTCGACGATAGTTTCTGCTGCAATTATTCCGCTTTTCATAGCTGTATGAGATCCTTTAATTTTTGGCATATTTAACGTTCCCGCATCACAACCTACAAGTAAAGCTCCGGGCATATACATTTGGGGTAAACTTTGAATACCACCTTCAATTAAAGCTCTTGCTCCATATGAAATTCTTTTACCTCCTTCTAGATATTTTTTAATTGAAGGATGAGTTTTAAATCTTTGAAATTCATCAAATGGGGAAAGGTAAGGGTTTTTATAATCTAAACCAATAACATATCCTAAAAAGATTTGTTTGTTTTCAGCATGATAAACAAAACTACCTCCATAAGTTTTGTTATCTAGCGGCCAACCCGCAGTATGCATTACCAGTCCTTCAATGTGTTTTTTTTCATCAATTTCCCAGATTTCCTTAAATCCAATACCATATTGTTGCGGATTTTTTTTTTCATCTAAATTAAATTTTTTTATTAACTGTTTGCCTAAATGACCTCTGCAACCTTCAGCAAAAACAGTAACCTTTGCATGAAGTTCCATTCCTGGTTCAAAGCTATCTTTTTTATTTCCTTCTTTATCTAATCCCATATCTTGAGTAGCAACACC
>CACEHK010000019.1 GCA_902559305.1 uncultured Pelagibacteraceae bacterium
CCTAATAATTTAATTCTAAAATTAAGCTGTTTGGCAATTTCTATATCTTTAAATTCAATATTTTCAATTCCTTCCATTAAGCAGCTTTTTTTTGAAATTAATTTGTTAAAAGAAAGAGAAGATAAAATTTTAATTTTTGCTAAGGCATCATAACCATTTAAATCAAGTTTAGGATTTCCTGGTTCGGCATATCCAAGAATTTGGGCCTTTTTTAAAACATTTCTAAAAGAATCTTTTGAACTCTCCATCTCTGATAAAATATAATTACAAGTACCATTTAATATCCCATATACCTTGTTAATTTTGTTAGTTGCGAGTCCTTCTTTAATGGTTCTTAAAATAGGAATTCCGCCAGCAACAGATGCTTCAAATTCTAAATTAACTTTATTTTTTTCTGCTAATTTAGATAAATAATCTCCATGTGTAGATATTAAAGCTTTATTTGGTGTAATAACGTGAATTTTATTTTTTAAAGCAGTTTCGACAACACTTTTTGAAATACCATCGTTCAAACCAATACATTCAAATAATATATGAACATTTTTTTTTTTAAATATAGATAGTGGGTTTTTAAAAAAAATTTTTTTATTTATTTTAAATTTTCTTTTCTTATTCTTATTTTTTGCTGAAATAGCAACAATATTAATTTTTTTACCAGTTTTAATCTCAATGTCTTTTTTTTTTCGTTGTAATTCATTATATAAATAAATTCCGATCTGACCTAAACCAACAAGAGCTATATTTATATTTTTCATATCAATCCTTTTGTCTCTTTAAAATCAAAATAATTGTTTAAATTTTGAACCGCTTGACCAGACCCTCCTTTTATCAAATTATCTATTGCTGATAAAATTATTATTTTATTCTTATACTTTGATTTACAAACAGAAATATAACAAAAATTAGTATTTATCACATCATTAGTGCCAATATACTTATTTATAGGTGCTATTTTGATAAAATAATCTCTATTATAAAATTTTTTTAAAATTGAATTAATTTTTTTTAATGAAACGTTTTTTTTTATATCTATATAAATTGTACTTAAAATTCCTCTAAACATAGGGCTCAAATGTGGAGTAAATATAAATTGAATTTTCTTTTTTGAATAAATATTTAGTTCTTGTTGAATTTCAGAATTATGTCTATGAAAACCAACTCCATAAGCTCTAAGTGACTCGTATAAATTTTTATTAGAAAATTTTTTATGGACTCCTCTACCTGCACCTGAATAACCTGATTTAGAATCTATAATAATATTTTTTAAGCTTATTAAGTTTGATTTAATAAGTGGTATTAAAGGTAATAATATTGAAGTGGGATAACATCCAGGGCAAGAAATTATTTTATATTTTTTTATTTTTTTTTTTGAAATCTCAGGAATTGAATAGATACTATTTTTAATATTTTTTTTTGAATTGTGATTAATTTTATACCATTTAAGATATTCTTTTGCAGAATTAAGTCTAAAGTCAGCTGATAAATCAATTAATACATTTTTTTTTAATAACTTATTTGATATTTTTTGAGCCTGTCCATTTGGAAGTGCTGTGAATATTATATCAACATCTTTAAGTAAACTTTTATTGAATTTAACAATTTTAGGCAGTTTTTTATTTTTGATTGAATGATCAAAACTACTAATAGATTTTCCTTTTGATCTATTGCCACATAGATACTTAATTTTAATATTAGGATGATTAAGTAATAATTTTAGTAATTGTATACCAATGTATCCCGTAGATCCTGCAATTAAAGCGTTAAGCTTAGACATATTTTATTATAACAGTTGGAGTTAAAAAAGTAATTATCTTTTAGAAAACTGGAAACTTCTTCTAGCTTTTCTATGACCATATTTTTTTCTTTCAACAGATCTAGAATCCCTTGTTGTAAGTTTTTCTTTTTTTAAGGTAGTTTTTAATTCAGAATCAAATAGTAGTAATGCTTTGGAAATACCATGAACCATGGCACCAACCTGGCCAGTTAATCCTCCACCTTTAACGTTACATCTAACATCATAATTAGTTGATTGACTTATAATTTCGAAAGGTCTTAGTAATTGCATTTTATGATTTTCCCGTTTGAAATAATCTTCATAATTTTTTCCATTAACATAAATTTTGCCAGATCCTTTTTTTAACCAAATTTTTGCAATTGAGGTTTTTCTTCTACCTGTAGCATATTTACTGTCCTTAAAATCTAACTTAATTTTTTCAGGTTTGATTGATGGTGCTTCCATATTAAATTCTTGCTATATTTTTACTATTTAATTTTGATAGATCTATTACTTTAGGATTTTGTGCGGTGTGAGGATGATCAGATCCCGAATAAATTTTTAATTTTGTTAACTGTTTTCTTCCAAGAACACCACCTGGTAACATTCTTTTTACTGCAAGTTTTAACGCTTCACCAGGTTTTTTTTCAAATAATTTCTCAGGTGTAGTTTCTTTTATCCCACCTGGATATCCAGTGTGTCTAAAATATTTTTTATTTTGAAATTTTTTTCCAGTAAATTTAATTTTTTCTATATTTTTAACTACTACAAAATCTCCATGATCCATATGTGGAGTGTATGTGTTTTTATTTTTACCTCTAATAATTTTAGATATAACTGTAGCTAATCTTCCTACTACAGCATTTTTGGCATCAATTTCATACCAATCACTCTTAATCTCACTATTTTTAACAAATTTTGTCATAGTTGCGGGATTAATACTTATAAAAGGTAATATTGTCAAATTATATTAATCTTGATATGAATTGCATAGTTTAAGTGCGGTTAAACTGAATAAATTTACAAAATTAAATAATTAAGATTGGAGATATTGATGAGTGATAAAACAAAAAAAGGAACGGACGCAAAAACATACAAATTTGATACTTTAAGTTTACATGCTGGTTATCAACCTCATAAAAATGCTGGCTCTAGACAAGTACCTATATACCAAACTACATCATATCTATTTGATGATGTTGATCATGCTGCAGCACTTTTCAATCTTGAAAGAGGTGGTCATATTTATAGTAGAATTTCAAATCCAACAGTTGGAGTATTAGAAGAAAGAGTTGCATCTCTTGAAGGAGGAACGGCTGCGCTAGCGACATCTTCAGGTATGAGTGCGATATTTCTGGCTGTGATGACATTGTGTCAATCAGGAGATCATCTGGTTGTTTCGTCTCAATTGTATGGTGGTACTGTAAATTTATTTAGATTAACTCTACCAAAGTTTGGAATAAAATGTACATTTGTTAAACCTAGAGACACAGAGGGATTCAAAAAGGCAATTCAAAAAAACACAAAGGGTATATTTGGAGAGCTTGTCGGTAATCCAGGTAATGAAATTATGAATATGCCTGAAATTGCAAAAATTGCACATGATGCTGGTATACCTTTAATGGTAGATGCTACTTATCAAACACCTTATCTCTGTAAACCTTTTGAACATGGTGCCGATATTGTAATACATTCATTAACAAAATGGATGGCAGGTCATGGTTCATCTATGGCTGGAATTTTGGTCGAGGGTGGTAATTTTGACTGGATGCAAAATGATAAATTTCCAACTATGACGAAACCATATGAAGGATATCATGGATTGTCATTTGCTGAAGAATTTGGCCCTACTGCTTTCACGATGAAAGCAAGAGCGGAAGGTATGAGAGATTTTGGACCTTGTTTAAGTCCACAAAATGCATGGAACGTACTTCAAGGAATTGAAACTTTATCAGTTAGAATGAAAAAGCATTGTTCAAATGCAGAAGAAATGGTTAAATATTTATTAGGCCATGAAAGTGTTGCTTGGGTATCTCATCCAAGTGTTCCAGATCACCCTGATCACGAATTAGCAAAAAAACTTTTACCTAATGGTCGTGGATCAATGATAGCTTTTGGTATTAAGGGAGGAAAAGATGCGGGTGTAGCATTTATTAATGCTGTTAAACTTGCTTCTCATCTAGCAAATGTTGGTGACACCAGAACTTTGGTAATACACCCAGCTTCAGGCACACATTCACAAATGGACGAAGCAACTTTAAAATTTGCTGGTTTATCTCATGACATGATTAGATTGTCTGTTGGTATAGAAGATATAGATGATATCAAAAATGATTTTGAAGTCGGTTTTAGAGCAGCTAGAAAACCAAGACTTGTATCAAATCAATGAAGTTTAAAGTAAATAATGAAGAGGTCTTTGCCTCTACTGGCGGAAGACCTTTTGATAAAAATAAACCTTTAATAATTTTTGTGCATGGAAGTGGTCTAACTCATATGACGTGGGTTCTTCAAACTAGATACTTTGCTTTTCATGGATATAGTGTTTTAGCTTTAGATTTGCCAGGACATGGACTATCTGGAGGGAAAAGCTTAAAGTCAATTGAAGAAATGGCAGATTGGGTAAGTGATGTAATTGATGCTGTAGGATACAAAGAAGCATCTTTGGTTGGACACTCTCAAGGTTGCTTAGTTACAATTGAATGTACTTCAAGATATCCAAATAAAATTAAAACATTAAGTTTAATGGGTGGAGCCGGTGCTATTCCAATGAATCCAGAATTATTAGCTCTTGCAGAAAATAATGATCCAAAGGCAGTTGATTTGATGATGGATTGGGCACACGGACCAGCAGGTCATTTTGGTGGTCACCCAGTTCCAGGATTATATCATATAAATACTGGTGGAATGTTAGCTAAATCAAGAACTATAAAAGATACTTTAGGAGTCGATTTTAGAGCCTGTGATAACTACAAAAACGGTTTCGAAGCAGCAAAAAATATTAAAATCCCAACATTATCTATTCTTGCAACTGACGATAAAATGTGTCCAGTTAAAGAAGGCAGAAAATTGGCTGATTTAATCGAAGGCAGCAAAGTTGATATAATAGATAATTGTGGACACATGATGTTGCTGGAAGAAGCAGACAGAGTTTTAAAAGTGTTAAAGAATTTTATAACTAAAAATTTTCCTGCTAATTGATTATAACATCTGAATACCTATTCCAGTTTTTGGATAAGTATAAAGGTTATAGTTTGCCGCCAATTCTTCACCAGCCTTAATATCTTTAATAGAAACCATAAACATGTACTTAGCATCACTTTTTTCGTGCAAATTATAATACATATTTTCTCTATCATTTTTTCCGTCTTTTAACTTCTTACTATTAGCGGTTATATCTACTGGATCACCAAATTTTAATTTTGGCAAAACATCCGAAACCATTCTCATAACTGTAGGTTCGTTTGAATGATTATAAAAACCACCAATTGGAGTTCTAATATATTTATTTTCAAATTGTTCGTCCCTAACATGAGTAACACCAATAAATGAATTCTTTTTAATATCTTTTGTAGCGAATAAACCAAGACCCTCGATAGGAGAATTTTTAATAGTTAATCCGTCTGGTAATGGTCTGTACATAAAAAAATAATTTATATAGTATTTTAAAATTATTTCTATTTTAAAAATTTATTATATATTTTCGACTAATACTTGTATAAATTTAAACCTTTTTAGTCAATTTTTGCTTATAAAATATTTAAAACACAACCCTAAGGTATTTGATCTATATAATGTATCCTGCTAGAATAAATTAATTAAACAAGGGGGAAAAATGAGTAAAATGAAAAATCCAGAGACTATAGCTTTACATGGAGGAGACTACAGGAGCGATCCTTCAACAACAGCTGTAGCAGTTCCAATTTATAGAACAACGTCTTATCAATTTAATGATACAGGTCATGCTGCAAACTTATTTGCTCTAAAAGAATTTGGTAATATTTATACACGTATAATGAATCCTACTAATGATGTGTTAGAAAAAAGAGTAGCTGCACTTGAGGGTGGATTAGCTGCACTTACAGTTGGATCAGGTCAAGCTGCATCAACATTTGCTATAATGAATGTATGTCAATCAGGAGATAATTTTATTAGTTCTACTGACTTATATGGAGGAACAGTTAACTTATTTACACATACATTAAAAAAACTTGGCATAGAATGTAGATATGCTGACCCAGCAGATCCAAAAAATTTTGAAAAGCTTATAGATGATAAAACGAGGTGTTTTTATGCTGAAACTTTACCGAATCCGTATCTTAGAGTGTTTCCAATAAAAGAGGTTTCTGATATTGGAAGAAAACATAACATACCACTAATAATGGATAATACAGCATCTCCAGTTATATGTAAGCCCTTAGAACATGGTGCGGCTGTAGTTGTCCACTCTTTGACTAAGTTTATTGGTGGGCATGGAACAGTTATAGGTGGTTGTTTAGTTGATGGAGGAAATTTTGATTGGACTGCAGATCCAAAAAGACAACCATTGTTTAATGAACCTGATATGAGTTATGGAGGTGCAAAATGGGGTGAAGTTGTACCACAGCTAACTGGTGCAAATGTATCCTTTGCAATAAGAGCAAGAGTTTGTTTGTTAAGGGACTTAGGAGCACCATTAGCTCCTGATAATGCCTGGGGAATTATCCAAGGTTTAGAGACAGCACCTTTGAGAATGAAACAACATTGTTCTAATGCTGAAAAAGCAGTTGATTTTTTAAAAAAACATAAAAATGTTGAAAGGGTTATTTATCCTACACTTCATCAAGGTGAAATTGCTGCTAGATCAAAAAAATACTTAAAAGGTGGAAATGGAGCTTTAGTGGGTATTGAGGTTAAAGGAGGAGTAGAAGCTGGTAAAAAATTCATTGAGTCACTAAAAATGTTTTATCATGTAGCAAATATCGGTGACGCAAGAAGTTTAGCTATACACCCCGCGACTACTACTCATAGTCAATTGACTGAAGAAGAACTACTAGCAGCCGGTGTAACACCTGGTTATGTAAGATTGTCAATTGGTATAGAACATCCTGATGATATTATTGCTGATTTAGAACAAGCTTTAAATGAATCGGGAAAACCTAGTTTGAAAGCTGTTGGTTAGAATTTAAGTAAAGAAAATAAACTGAAAAACTAACAAGAAAAATAGAACTTAATTGGTGCATGGAAGCTAAAACTATCTGTGCACCATATATTAATGTTAAAATACCAAGTATAATTTGAATTAATAAAGTAAATCCGACTATATTTGTTATAAAATATAAATAATTAATTTTTTTTTTATATACAGTAAATAAAATAATTAAATAAAATATTAGTATTAAATATGCTAAATTTCTATGCATGAATTGTACCAGGGAGGGATCGCTAAAAGCTGTTAACTTAAAAATATTTATAATTTTATTATCATCTGGAAAATAAGTTGAACCCATTAATGGCCATGAATTATAAATTTTTCCTGCATCCATTCCTGAAACAAAAGCTCCAATAACAATTTGGCAAAATATTAAAAATAAAAATGAAAAAGGAATTATAAATTTTAGATAATTATAAGATTTTTTTCTATAGTTTAGATCAAAATAGTTCCACAAAATTAACGAAATAATTAAAAAAGCAATTATTAAGTGTGTAGATAATCGAAAATGACTTACATCTACTCTATCAACAAGACCGCTGGAAACCATGTACCAACCAATAAATCCTTGAAAACAAATTAAGAAAAAAATAAAATATAATCTTAAAAGTTTTTTAAATCCTAGTTTAATAGTGAAATACAATAGAGGTAAGAGGAATAAAATACCTATTAATCTACCCAAAAATCTATGTGCCCATTCCCACCAGAAAATAATCTTGAACTCTTGAAGAGTCATTAAATAATTTTGCTCATTAAACTCAGGAATTTTTTTATATAAATCAAAATAATAATTCCAATCATTATTATTTAGAGGAGGTAAAAAACCAGTGAATAGTTGCCACTCTGTAATAGATAATCCTGAATCGGTTAATCTTGTCAAACCACCAACAACAATCATTATCGAAATAATAATGAACATTATGAGTAACCAAAAAGAAATATAATTTTTTAATATATTATTTTCTATATACATAATTAAATAAATATAATAATTATAGCTAAAGCCAATTGTTTAAATGTCGCCAATTAATAAAAAAAAATTAAGTAAATTAAGAAATAGTTTAGATAAACTAGATAATTCATTTATTAAATTAATTAAAAAACGGACTTTGCTAGTAAAGCAAGTTCTAAAATTAAAAAAGAATAAAAATGAAATTATTGATAAAAAAAGAATTAAGTTTATTCTTAAACAAATAAGAAGGAAATCAATAAAAAACAAAATAGATCCTAAAATTACTAATCGTATTTGGAAAAATATGATTTATTCGTATATTGATTACGAAAGAAGAAACTTTAATAAAAAATAACTATTTGCTATGAGGAGGAAGTTTTTTTTCAACAAAAACTTCATGTTTTCTTGTTGATGGATTATATTTTTTTGCCTTTAATTTAATTTTTGCTTTTTCTCCACCAGCAGGTTTTTTAACATAATAAAAAAAAGGACTATTGGGTTTTGACTCAGGAACCAATCTTACCTTTACATGAGTTTTTTTTGCCATACTAACCTAACTTTTTAATATCTTTTAATATACTAGAAATTTTTTCAAGTTTGTTTTTAAAATTTTTTTGTGAAATCTTTATAGTTGTATTGTTAGTTTCGTCAAGATTAAAAGAACTTTCATTTATCAGTAATTTTTTTGCACCACTAATTGTAAAACCCTTATCCTTAAGTAAAAATCTAATTTTTTTTAAAATATCTATTGATTTTTTGTCATAATATCTTCTTTTACCAGAAAAAATCTTAGGTTTTATTTGCTTAAATTCCTTTTCCCAAAATCGAATAGTGTGAGTATTTAATTTTCCATTTTTAGGATTTATTAAATTAAGATCTTTAGCTACTTCGCCTATTGTTTTGTATGCATTTTCATTCTTTTTCATAATTTAAATTTATTTTTTTTTTTAGTTCTTTTGATGGTTTAAAAAGAACAACTTTTCTTTCAGAAATAATTTTTTTTTCCTTTGTTTTTGGATTTCTACCTATTCTACTTTTTTTGAATCTAACTTCAAAAGTTCCAAAATTTGATATTTTAACTTTATTGTTTTTTTTAAGACTTTGATAAATAATATCAAAAAAATCTTCTAAAAGATTTTCTGATATTTTTTTAGAATAACCAATTTGCATGTATATTGAATTAACAATATCTTGCTTTGTTAAGTTAATTCTCATTTATTATGTTATACTATTTTTTATCTTATCTATTAAGTTATTTTTAACTATTTTTTCACAAACAGCTAAAGAATTAGCAAAACCTACATAATCTGTCCCTCCATGACTTTTTATTACAGGAGAATTTAAGCCTAACAATATTGCTCCATTATAAAGTCTTGGATCTAATTTTTTTTTAAACTTTTTTAAACTTTGTATAGAAATTAAAGATCCTATCTTACCAAGTATAGAACTTTTCATTGCTTCTTTTAATTCGTTAGTAATAAAGTTTGCAGTTCCTTCAGCTGTTTTTAAAGCTACATTTCCAGTAAATCCATCAGCCACAACGACATTTACATTACCATCCATTATATGATTTCCTTCAATAAATCCTTTAAATTCAAAATCTTCATTAATAATTTGATTTAACTTTTGATAAGTTTCTTTAATAATTTCATTACCTTTTAATTCTTCTGAACCAATATTTAATAATGCTACTTTAGCTTTCTCTTCAGGATACAAAGATTTAAATAACGAGGATCCCATAATAGCAAAATCTATTAAATTTTTATCACTACAATCTATATTTGCACCAAGGTCTAATACAACACTCATGCCCTTTTTACTTGGCCACAAACCTGAAAGAGCAGGCTTATCAATATTTTCAATCATTTTTAAGTTTAACTTGGCAATTACCAGAAGAGCACCTGTGTTACCTGCGGAAATTATAATATCTGAAGAATTATTTTTTACACTTTCAACAGCAAGCCACATACTTGTTTTTTTTCCTTTTTTAGCGGCTGTAAAAGCACTGTCTTCACCTTTTACTCTTTCGTCAGTATGAATTAACTCATAAAACTTAATGTCAATTTTTTTTTTTTTAATAATTGGATCTATAATATTTTGATCACCAAAAATTTTGTAAAAAGTTTTTTTGCTATTTTTATGATGAAGTTCAATACCATCAATTATTTTATGTGGTGCATTATCACCACCCATTGCATCGACTGCAATTGTTATAATATCTTTCATTTAAAATTATTCTTTAGGGTCTAAAACTTGTCGCCCTTTATAAAAACCTGTTTTTAGATCCATATGATGAGAAAGACGATATTCTCCAGACTTTTTATCTTCAATAACATTCTTTGGAGAAAATTTGATATGAGATCTTCTCTTTCCTGATCTTGATCTAGTAGTTTTACGTTTTGGTACAGCCATAATTAAAATTTAAGACTTATTACATCTTTTGTAAAATAATTAAAAGTCTTTTTTGATAAGAAAAATGTGTATTTATTGAAATAATCGATGAAAAATTTACCTTCTTTATCAAGATTTATAAAATCTGAAAAAAATTTTGTTTTTTCAGTTAGATTGATTTTTTCCCACAATTCAACCTTATCGATAATTAAATACATAAAATTAACATATTGTTTCATAAATTTATTTATAGATGTGTCGCCATAGCCAATTTCTCTAATACTTAGTTCTATCTGTCTAAATATGAAATCATGCAATTTTTGTAATTCTTTTTTATTAGATTGATTTTTGTACGTTTTTAAGAAGAAAGCAAAATGAAAGAAAAATAAAATTAATCTGTCAGAAAATTGATCGTTATTTTTATTACTTATATATAATGATTTATTTCTAGTTAATTTAATTAAATTATTGTAAATATTTAGGTGTTTAATATTCATATGAAAAAGATATTTTATTTTTTATTAATACTTGCTCTAACTCATTGTTCAACAAAAAAATTAGTTAATAAGCATGGTATAACCAATTTAGAACTTAAAAAAGATGAAATTAAAATTGGTTCATCTAATAGAAATGATATTATTAATTTATTAGGTCCACCTTCATCAGTTAGTTTGTTTGATGAAAATATTTGGATATATATTGAAATCCAAAAAACTAATCAATCAATAGTTAAACTTGGAAATAAAAAGATTAAAAAAAACAATACATTAATTGTTGAATTTGATAACAGAAGTCTAGTAAAAAATATTGATTTTGTTGATATACAAAAAATGAATAATCTTGATATTTCTGAAAAAGTTACAACTAAAACTTATTCAAGTAATTCAAGACTATATAACGTTCTCACCAGTTTAAGAGAAAAAATTAATGCTCCAGTTAAACGAAGAAGAAATAAAAAATAATTTTTATTATGCGGCAATCACTGCTAGTAATAACAAGGCTACAATATTTGTAATCTTAATCATTGGATTAACTGCTGGACCGGCTGTATCTTTATACGGATCGCCTACTGTATCACCTGTTACAGCAGCTTTATGAGCTTCTGATCCTTTTCCACCAAAATTTCCATCTTCAATATATTTTTTAGCATTATCCCATGCGCCTCCACCAGCTGTCATGGATATTGCAACAAATAAACCAGTGATAATTACGCCCAACAACATTGCTCCTACTGATGATAAAGCGGCTACTTGTCCACCAATAGGAAGTATAAATAAATATAATACAATTGGTGATAAAACAGGCAATAAAGATGGTACGATCATTTCTTTTATAGCTGCTTTAGTTAATAGATCTACTAACCTACCGTAATCTGGTTTTGCTTTTCTCTTCATAATTCCTGGGATTTTTTTAAATTGTCTTCTAACTTCTACAACAACCGCTCCACCAGCTCTACCAACGGCTTGCATACCCATTGAACCAAATAGATATGGAAGCATACCTCCAACTAACAAACCAACAACTACAAAAGGGTTTGATAAATCAAAAGTCACAACAATACCTTCTAGGTTTGATCCAGCAACCTTTGAAAAATGTTTAATGTCCTCTGTATAAGCTGCAAATAAGACTAATGCTCCTAAACCAGCTGAACCAATTGCATAACCTTTAGTAACAGCTTTTGTTGTATTACCGACAGCGTCAAGAGCATCTGTAGTTTTTCTCACATTTTTTGGTAAATTCGACATTTCAGCTATTCCACCAGCATTATCAGTTACGGGGCCATAAGCATCTAAAGCAACAACCATTCCTGCTAAAGCAAGCATAGTGGTAACAGCTATTGCTATACCAAAAAGTCCTGCGATATAATTTGTTAATAATATTCCTCCAACAATAATTAATGCTGGAATTGCTGTTGCTTCCATTGATACTGCTAAGCCTTGAATTACATTTGTACCATGACCTGTAGTAGATGAAGAAGCCACACTTTTGACAGGTCTATAATTTGTACCTGTATAATATTCTGTAACCCAAATTAATAAACCAGTTATAATTAAACCTATAACACCGCATATATATAAACTCATTCCTGAGAATGACTTATTTGAGGCCGTATATGTATTTTCTAATCCTAAAACAAAATCAGTAATAGGATACAAGATTACTAATGATGTAATAGCAGTAACAACGAAACCTTTATACAAAGCAGTCATAATATTTTTTGATTTTCCTAATTTTACAAAGAAAGTTCCAATAATAGATGTTAATATACAAGCCCCACCTATTGATAATGGATAAATCATCATATTAAGGTCTCCATGAAAAAAAATTGATGATAAAACCATAGTAGCAACTATTGTTACAGCATAAGTTTCAAATAAATCTGCTGCCATACCAGCACAATCTCCAACATTGTCACCAACATTATCTGCTATTACGGCTGGATTTCTTGGGTCATCTTCTGGAATTCCAGCTTCAACTTTACCTACTAGATCTGCACCAACATCAGCACCTTTAGTGAAAATTCCACCACCTAATCTTGCAAAAATTGAAATTAATGAGGCACCAAAACCTAAGGCAACTAGAGCATTTACAATTTCTCTTTCATCAACACCAAAAGATAATAATAAGTAATAATAAACAGATATAGCTAAAAGAGCTAGCCCAGCAACTAACATTCCTGTTACTGCTCCAGATTTAAATGCAATTGAAAGACCTTGTGACAATCCCTTTCTAGATGCTTCTGCAGTTCTAACATTTGCTTGTACTGATACAAGCATACCAACATATCCAGCAATACCAGATAATGCAGCTCCAATTAGATAACCTAAACCAACTAAAATACTAAATGAAAAACTTATTATGACCAAAACAACTACACCTACAATAGCTATCGTTTTATACTGTCTATTTAGATAAGCCTTAGCACCAACTTGAATCGCAGAGGCTATCTCCTGCATCTTACTGTTACCTGCGCTGGCACTTAAAATATTTTTACCTGTAAAAAAACCATATATAATTGATAGTAAACCTGATAAAATAATTAGTTGAAGTATATTTGAGACTGAAGCTTCCATAAATCCTTTAATTGTAAGTTATTTAGTAAATATTAAAAATCGGACATTACAAAAAAAGAAATAAAAGGCAATATTTAACTTTTTAAAACTTGTGTGAATAACCTTTAAATTTGCTTAAATTTAATGGTTTATTGTCAAATTTAATCAAATTCTTTTGATTACCAGAATTTATTTTACCAATAATTGTTAATTTTTGATTCATTTTTCGACTGATTGACCTAATTAAAGATCGTCGATTTTTAGATGCTGTGAACAAAACTTGATAGTCATCTCCATTAAATAAATAATTATGTTTAGCTTTGTTATTTTTTAACAAAAAATTTTTAAGTTCATTTGAAATAGGAATTTTATTAACATCAATTTCAAAAGATAATTTTTGATTATTTATTAGCTTTTGCATATCAGAAAGCAAACCATCAGATATATCCATAGAGGTATTGGCAATTTTATATAATTTCTTATGTATTTGATAAGGTAAATTTGGACAGTAGTATTTGCTAATAAAATATTTTTTAGAATTTTTATTAATTTTAATATTATTCTTTATTAATTTTAGTCCTAGAAAACTATCACCAATGTTTCCTGAAACATATATATCATCATTTAATTTAGCCTTGTTTCTTTCAACAATATTTGTTGCAAAACCAACTGTAGTTATTGTGAAAGATAATTTATTTGAGTTTGTTGTGTCACCACCTGATAATTTTATTCTATATTTTTTTTGCTCTTGAATTAATGATTTTGAAACTATTGTTAATTTTTTTTTTGTAAAATGTTTTTTATTACCACTGCCTGAAATAAAATAATATTTTGGTTCAACGCCTTTTGCTAATAAATCAGATATTGATGATCGTATAATTTTTTTTATAACTAAATTTGGGTAGTTAAAATTAGGAAAATGAATACCTTCATTATAAGTATCCATAGAGACAACGAATTTTCTTTTTTTATCGAAAAAAACATCATCATTTAGATTTATTGCATATGAATTATTTTTAGCGATTTTTTTAAAAAATTTATTTATTATATCAAATTCATTCATTAGAACTTCTTATTTTTTTTGATATTTTGTCTAGTATGGCGTTTAAATATTTCGTTTGGCCATCTTCAATGAAAAAATTTGAAGCTCTTAAATACTCATTTATAATTATTTTTGAAGAAATTTTGGGTTTGTATAAAAATTCAAATATTGCGCTTTTTATAATAATTTGAAAAACTTTATCTAATTTTTTAAGATTTAAATCTGAGCTAAGATGGTTTAATATTTCATCGTTAATAACATCATCTCTTTCGATAGTTCCAAGAACCACATCTTTAATAAATTTTTTAAATCTATGTTTCGGAAAACTTAAGTTTTGATCTTCATTAAAATATTTTCCATAAAGTTTTTGAATAACAATAACTCTTGGATTGTTTTTTGGACTATATTGTAATGTCATATTATTGTGATAATACAGAAATTACTGCTTTTGCTGCTTCTTTTCCTTTTTTACCCCTGGCCTTAGCTTGCTTTTTATTTAGGCATGTAATTAAACCATTACCAATCGGTTTCTTATTATCTATTGATAGTTTCATTATTGCATTTGTGGAAGCATTTGAAATAAAGTCAAAATGAGGAGTTTCTCCTTTTATAACACAACCCAAAGCAATAAATGCATCATATTTATTAATATTTTTTGAAATAGTTACAGGTATTTCAAAAACACCAGGAACTTTAATTATTTTAAATGATAAACTTCCTAAGTTATTTGTTGCACTTTTTAGAAGTGCTGAAGAAATATCTTCATAATAATCTGCTATCACAATCAATATTTTTTTCATTTGATAATTTCTTGTTTTGTTATTTTAATTCCATAACCATCTAATCCAACAACTTTTTTCCTTGATCTAGTAACTAATATCATATTTTTAATCTTTAAAGATTTAATAATTTGCGCACCTATACCATAATTCTTAATTAATTTGTCTTTTCCTTTTTTATAAAAACCTTTAGTTTTGTAGTCCCGTAAAGTCTGAGTAACAGATTTTAAATTGGTATCCCTTATAAATATTAGAACACAGTTATTATATTTTTTAAAATAATTTAGTGTATTATTAAAAGAATTGGGTAAATTTTGATTTAATAGATAATTTTGAACAACATTTGAAGAAATAACTCTAACACGTGGCACTATTCCTTTTTTTATTTTTCCTTTTATAAGGGCAAAATGTTCAGAACCATCAAGTAAATTTTCATATATTCTTATTATATATTTTTTATTCTTAACTTCTATATTAGATTTTTTTTTCAGTTTAATAAGTTTTTCTTTTTTTAATCTATAAGCAATAAGATCATCAATTCTACCGACTTTTAATTTATGTTTTTTTGCAAAATTATGAAGTTTTTCACCACGAGCCATAGTTCCATCCTCATCCATAATTTCACATATAACAGCAGAATTATTTTTTTTAGCTAATTTAGAAATATCAACAGATGCTTCTGTATGACCTGCTCTGACTAATACTCCACCATCTTTTGAAATGATTGGAAAAACATGACCTGGTGATACAATTTCTTTCTTAAAAACATTTTTTTTTGTAGCGACTCTAATTGTCCTTGATCTGTCTTGAGCTGAAATACCTGTTGTTACACCTTTCCTCGCTTCTATTGAAATTGTAAATGCAGTTTGATTTCTAGATTGATTAACTGGAGACATGTAAGATAAACCTAATTTTTTTGCCTGGTTGCTATCCAAGGTTAAACAAATCAAACCTCTTCCATATTTTGCCATAAAATTAATTTTTTTTGGCTTAACATCTGAAGAGCAAAATACTAAATCGCCTTCATTTTCTCTATTTTCATCATCAACCAAAATATACATGCCGCCCTTTTTGGCTATTTTAATAATGTTTTCTATAGAACTAAATTTTTTATTTTTCATTAAAATATTTTTTGACATATTTTGATAAAATATCAATTTCAATATTTACCAAGCTATTTATTTTTAATTTAGACAGGTTCGTTAATTTGTATGTATGGGGTATTATCCATGCCTCAAAACCATTTTTGGTAATTTTAGAAATAGTTAATGATACTCCATTAATTAATATTGATGCTTTTTCAATTAAACTTTTTTTTTGTTTGCTATTTGCTGAAAATTCCATTTGATAAGATTTATCAATTAGTTTAATTTTCTTAACCTGCGAAACATAATCTACATGGCCCTGGCATATATGACCTGATATATTTTGACCTTTTTTAAGTGGGGGCTCCAGGTTAATAACATCTCCCTTGTTAACTTTTTTAAATTTACTTCTCTTTAATGTTTCATTTGATAAGTAAAATTCTAAAATTTTATTTTTCTTTGATACAAGGGTTAAGCAAACACCATCACATGATATGGACACGCCCAAATCTTTTGACTTTAAAGATAGA
>CACEHK010000020.1 GCA_902559305.1 uncultured Pelagibacteraceae bacterium
GAAATTAAAAATAGTAAGATTTTTAATTTAAATTTGGATTCTAATTTTAATGACAATGAAAAGTTTTTTATTTCACTTACAACTGAAAATGATAAAAGTGTAATTACAACATTTCATTCTGATAAAGCAAAACCTTTTGTAAAAAAATATAAATTTATCAAGGGTTTTGAAAATGGTAATTTAGATTTTACTTCTACCAAAATAAATGATGTTACAAAATCAAAACTGATAATTGACAATTTCAAAGTTAAAGAAATACCAGTTCTGGCTAAAATATTAACTTTAGCATCTCTCCAAGGTATTGCTGATCTTTTGACAGGTGAAGGAGTAAGATTTACTGATTTTGAGATGATTTATTCAAAAAAAGGTAATTTAATCACTATTGATGAAATTTATGCAATTGGTCCAGCTATATCAATCATGATGGAGGGATATGTTGAAAGTAAAAAATTAGTAAGTTTAAGAGGAACATTAGTGCCCGCAACAACAATTAATAGAACAATTTCTTCTATTCCACTGCTTGGAGATCTCTTGGTTGGAAAAAAAGTTGGAGAGGGCGTATTCGGAGTAAGTTTTAAAATTAAAGGCCCTCCTAAAGATTTAAAAACAAAAGTAAATCCTATTAAAACTTTAACACCTAGATTTATCACTAGAACTTTGGAAAAAATAAAAAAAAATTAAGATAATTTTATTTTAGTATGTTTTTTTTTACCTATTGATAATTTAATAAAATTATTATCTTCAAAAGATTTTTTTTGTACTAAAAATTTTTCGTCATTAATTATTTCATTATTTATCCTTATTCCCTTTCCTTTAATAAGCCTTCTTACTTCACTTTTTGAACTTTCAATTTTAGATAAAATAATCAAATCAACTATATTTATATTGGTATTCCCTTTTTTTAATTTGATATCTACTAAAGGTAAATTTTCTCCTAACGAATTTTCTTCAAAAGTTTTTTTTGCAGTTTTTTCAGCAGATAAAGCTTCTTCTTTTCCATGTAACATCCCGGTTGTTTCGTTTGCTAATTTTATTTTTAATTGATTAATATCTTCATCTTTTATTTTATTTATTTCATCAGTATTCAAATCTGTGAACATTTTTAAAAATTTAATTACATCTCTATCATCAGTATTTCTCCAAAATTGCCAATAATTATAAGGTGATAATAATTTGTTATCTAACCAAACTGCTCCAGTTTCAGTTTTTCCCATCTTAGCTCCTGATGCTAAAGTAATAAGAGGAGTAGTTAAACCATAAGCCTGTTTGTTTGAATGCCTTTTTATGAGATCAGTTCCATTAACAATATTTCCCCACTGATCGGATCCCCCTATTTGCAAATTACAATTTTCTTTTTTATTTAATTCCAAAAAATCATAAGCTTGTAGTATCATGTAGTTAAATTCCATATAACTTAACGATTGTTCTCTATCCAATCTTGATTTAACACTTTCAAAAGTAAGCATTTTATTTATCGTAAAGTGTTTTCCAATATCTCTTAAGAATGAAATATAATTTAATCCTTTAAGCCAAGAATAATTATTTACAAATATAGGTTTGGTTTTTGGATCATTATTATCTAAATAATTTTTTAATATTTTTTCAATATTTTTAATATTTTTTTCTATTTCTTCTTCGTTTAGAATTTTTCTTGTTTTGTCTTTTCCTGAAGGATCACCAATTCTAGTTGTTCCTCCACCAATAAGCACAATTGGTCTATGGCCGTGCTTTTGCATTAATCTTAAACACATTATTTGAAGCAAACTTCCAACATGAAGACTTTCAGCAGTACAATCAAAACCAATATAACCTTTGATTTTCTCTTTATCTAATAATTTAGATAATTCATCTTCATTTGTGCATTGGTAGAAATACCCTCTGTCTTTAAATTCTTTTAAAAATTTATTCATAGGTCTATAGTTCTACAATATACAATATTTACTAAAAAAAAATAAGAATGGGAAAAATATATACAGCTTTAGGGTTAATGAGTGGTACTTCAATGGATGGTGTAGATGCTTCAATAATTGAGTCAAATGGTACAAATGAATATTCAATAAAATTAGATCAATATTTTGAATACGGAGATAAAACCCGTAAAAAACTAATAAATATTAGAGATAAAATCTATTCAGCGAATGATTTAAAGGTTTATTCTAAAGGTGTTAGGGCTCTCGAAAGAGAAATTACATTATTTCACGCAAATGTTGTAAATGAAATTATTTCTAAATCAAAAGAAAGAATTGATTTGTTAGGATTTCACGGACAAACAATATTTCATGATCCTAATAAAAAGATTTCAAAACAGTTAGGAGATGGAAATTTATTATCAAAATTAACTAAAAAACAAGTAGTATACAATTTTAGACAAAAAGATTTAGAAAATGGTGGTCAAGGAGCCCCTCTTGCACCGATCTATCATAAGTTAATAGCTAAAAACTTAAAAAAAAATATAAAACTACCAATAATTATTTTAAATATTGGTGGAATCGCAAATATAACATTAATTAATAAAAATTATAAAATAATGAGTATGGATATAGGTCCAGGCAACTGCTTAATTGATAAATGGATAAGAAATAATTCAGAAAAAAACTTTGATAAAAATGGGGATATAGCAAAGTCAGGTAAAATAGATAAATTTATTTTAGATCAAACAATAGATAATTTTTACTATAATGAGTCTAATCAAAATAAATCTCTAGATATTAATGATTTTGATATTTTTTTTGCTAAAGGCCTTTCTCTAGAAGATGGGGCTGCAACAATTACAGAGTTAACAGCGAATATTTTATCAAAAAAATTATTAGATAAAGATATTTATATTTGTGGAGGAGGAAGAAAAAACAAATTTTTAATTGACTCAATTCAAAAAAAAATAAAAAAAAAAATATTTTTAATTGATAGTGTCGGTATAGATGGAAGTTTTATCGAGTCCCAAGCTTTTGGTTATCTTGCAATAAGATCATATTTAGGATTACCTATTTCATTTCCAGAAACAACAGGTTGTAATAAACCATGCAACGGCGGTGTAATAATTAAAAATTTTTAATATAGAGCTGATTCTCTTTTTATATATTTATTTAATGATTTGACTAAAGTTTCATCAGCTTTTGAAAAAAAATGATTTGCTTCATGTACTGATTCAAATTCAACTTTTATTCCTTTTTGAGCACTCAATCTTTTGTTTAATTCATCTAAATGTTCAACTGGTACAAGTTCATCTTTTTTACCATAAATCATCAATCCTGATGATGGACAGGGTGATAAAAAAGAAAAATCATAAACATTTGGTTGAGGAGATATTGCTATAAATCTATTTATTTCTGGTCGTCTCATTAATAATTGCATTGAAATTAAAGAACCAAAGGAAAAACCAGCTATCCAACATTGCGAGTTATCAAAATTTTCTCTTTCTAGCCAATCTAAAGCTGCAGCAGCGTCAGCCAATTCCCCTTGGCCATTATCAAATTCACCATCACTTTTGCCAACACCTCTAAAATTTACTCTACAAACTGAAAAATCATTTTCCATAAATACATTAAAAGTATCAACAACCACTTTATTGTTCATAGTGCCACCATACTGGGGGTGAGGATGTAAAATTAGAGCTATAGGTGAAGTAATTTTTTTACTTTTATAATATTTGGCTTCAAGTCTACCGGCTGGTCCTGGAATAAATATTTCTAAAATTTTACTGTCCATAAAAGATAATGATAACTGTTATCAAAAAAAAATTATATTTTTCTATCAAAATTGAGCGACAAATTGCAAGTTTTAAAATTAGTTATAAACTTGACTAAAATGGTCAGGTATATATAAACCCCATGAATTGCGGAATTTATGAAATTATCAAGTAAAGGCAGGTATGCTGTAATGGCCCTTGCGGATCTAGCTAAATTTGACCCTAAGGAGCCTGTTTCTCTAAGAGATATATCATTAAGACAGGGTATATCATTAGTTTATTTAGAGCAATTATTTTTAAAACTTAAAAAAAATAATATTGTTAGTAGCGTAAGAGGAAAAAAAGGTGGCTACATACTAAATAAAAATGCATCTGAAATTAATATTTCAGAAGTACTTTCAGCAGTTGAAGAAAAAATAAAAACAGTAGGTTGTGAAAAGCATTCAAAAAAAGGATGTAATGGAAAAAGTGCAAAATGTATTACCCACAATTTATGGGATGAACTTGAAGATTATATTAATGTTTTTTTTGAAAGAAAAAAATTAAGCGATCTAATAAACAAAAGAGATCATAGAATTTAAATGAGAGAAAAACAGATAGATAAATTAAAAGATTATAAATACGGGTTTACAACTGATATTGAAAATATCAGAGCACCCAAAGGTCTGAATAAAGAAGTTATTGAATTTATATCTAAAGCTAAAAAAGAACCAAAATGGATGCTTGATTGGAGAATGAAAGCTTTTGAAAGATTAAAAAATTTAAAAGAACCAAATTGGCAAAAACCAAAATATCCAAAAATTGATTACCAAGATATTTATTATTATTCAGCTCCTAAAAGTGCAAGTGAAAAACCTAAAACTATAGATGAACTTGATCCAAAACTTTTAGAAACTTATAAAAAACTTGGTATACCATTACAAGAACAACAAAGATTAAATGGTATTGCTGTAGATGCGGTATTTGATTCTGTTTCTGTGGCTACAACTTTTAAAGATAAATTAAATGAAGTAGGAGTAATTTTTTGTTCAATTTCAGAAGCAATACAAAAGCATCCAGAGCTTGTTAAAAAATATATAGGTTCTGTAATTCCTTTAACTGATCATTATTTTGCAACTTTAAATTCAGCTGTTTTTACGGACGGATCTTTTGTTTACATTCCCCCCGGCGTGAGATGTCCAATGGAACTTTCAACGTATTTTAGAATTAATGCATCTCAAACAGGACAGTTTGAAAGAACTTTAATTATTGCTGATAAAGGAAGCTATGTAAGTTATCTAGAGGGATGTACAGCTCCTATGAGAGATGAAAATCAACTTCATGCAGCAAACGTAGAACTAATTGCTTTAGATGATGCTGAAATTAAGTATTCAACTGTTCAAAATTGGTACCCTGGAGACGAAGAAGGAAAAGGAGGTATTTATAATTTTGTAACTAAAAGAGGCTTATGTAAAGGAATAAACTCCAAGATTTCTTGGACACAAGTAGAAACTGGTTCAGCAATAACATGGAAATATCCAAGCTGTATTTTACAAGGTGACAACTCAGTTGGAGAATTCTATTCAATTGCAATTACAAATAATTATCAAAAAGCTGATACTGGAACTAAAATGATTCATTTAGGAAAAAATACCAAAAGTAAAATTATTTCTAAAGGAATTAGTGCTGGTTTTTCTGATATGACTTATAGAGGATTAGTTGATATTTCTTCTAAAGCAAAAAATTCAACAAATTATACACAGTGCGATTCATTGCTAATGGGTAATAAATGTGGCGCCCATACTGTTCCTTATATTAAAAATAAAAATCCAGAATCCAATATAGCCCATGAAGCTACCACATCTAAAATAAGTGAAGAACAACTTCATTATTGTCAACAGAGAGGTTTAAATCCTGAGGAAGCTGTAGGATTAATTGTTAATGGCTTTTGTAAAGAAGTCTTACAACAATTGCCCATGGAGTTTGCCGTTGAAGCGCAGAAACTTGTTGGAATAAGTTTAGAAGGAAGTGTTGGTTAAATGTTAAAAATAAAAAATTTGAAGGCTGATATAGAAAATAAGTCAATTTTAAATAACTTTAATCTTGAAATAAAACCAGGTGAAGTGCATGCAATAATGGGACCAAACGGATCAGGAAAAAGTACATTGTCTAATATTTTGTCAGGAAAAAAAGGCTACGATGTTTCAGGAGAAATTTTATTTGAAAATAAAAATATTTTTGAACTTGAAACTGAAGAAAGAGCACACAAAGGAATATTTTTAGCTTTTCAATATCCTTTAGAAATACCAGGCGTGAATACAAACATTTTTTTAAAAACATCACTTAATGCAATTAGAAAAGCTAGAGGAGAAAAAGAACTTGATGCAATAGAATTTTTAAAATTAGTAAAATTAAAAGCAAGAGAATTAAAATTTGATGAAGATAAATTAAATAGACAATTAAATGTAGGATTTTCTGGTGGTGAAAAAAAGAAAAATGAAATATTACAAATGTCTATTTTAAATCCAAAACTTTCAATTTTGGATGAGACAGATTCTGGTTTAGATATTGATGCACTTAAAATCGTTGCTGATGGGGTTAATTCATTAAGAAAAAATGATAATTCATTTTTAATAATTACACACTACCAAAGATTATTAGATTATATAAAACCTGATTATGTTCATGTATTGATGAATGGTAAAATAATCAAATCTGGTGGCCCTGAACTAGCATTAGAATTAGAAAAGAAAGGATATGAAAATTTTAATTAAATGGAAGAACAATTAAAAATAGATTTTGAAAAGTTATTAGAAAAATCAAATTTTTCTAAAAAAAATGTCGAAATTAAAAGAGAAAATTTTGAAAATTTTATTGAAAAGGGGTTTCCAAATAGAAAAGAAGAAAATTGGAAATTTTCAGATATTAATCAAATAATTTCTAAAAATATTAAAAATTTAAGTTTTTATAATGATTTGTCAAAACCAAATAAAATAGATAAGTCTATTTTCATAGATGGTTTAGAACATAATAAACTTGTTTTTGTAAATGGAAGAATAGAAAAAATAGAGTTTGATTATGAAGAAAAAAACAAAATTGAAATGTTAGATGATTTAGTTTTAGAAAAATCTAACAAGATCAACAATTCTTTACTTTTTTTAAATAATGCATTTGTAAGTAAATATTTTAAACTAATTGTCAAAAAAAACTATTCACTTAAAAAACCTTTGATTATTTACAATATTACCAACAAAGATTTAATTTCAAAAAATATTAATCTAAAGCTTGATATATTACTTGAAGAAAATAGTTCTTTAAAACTTATTGAATTTTCTAATGACAAATCAATTACTAATTTTATAAATATGAATTATAACTTTGATATTCAGAACAATTCTGTCTTAAAAAATTATAAAATAGATAATAATTCAAATAATAATGTAAAATATTCTTTTAGTAATATTAATCAAGATTCTAATAGTGTAGCAGAAATATTCCTTCTATCATCTGGATCAGAGTTTATAAAAAATGAAATAAATTGTAGTCTTAATGGAAAATATGCTTCAGCATTTGTAAATGGAGTTTTTATCTTAGACAAAACAAAGCATCATGAAATTAAAACTAATATAAATCATTTAGTTGAAAATACTAAAAGTTATCAATTAATCAAAGGTGTTTTGGAGGCTACATCAAAAGCAGTTTATCAAGGAAAAATTTTTGTTGATTCAAAAGCTCAAAAAACAGATGGTTATCAACTAAGCAAAGCTATTTTATTAAACGAAGATACAGAATTTAATGCCAAGCCAGAGCTAGAAATCTATGCTGATGATGTCAAATGTTCCCACGGTTCTGCATCTGGAAGCTTAAATGAAGATTCAATATTTTATCTAATGACTAGAGGATTAAATTATCAAGAAGCAAAAAAACTTTTAATTAACGGTTTCTTATTAGATGTCGTTGAGAAAATTACTGATCCTGAGATTAAAAATTTAATAAAAACCTTTATGAGCTTAAAACAATGAATATGAATAATATAAAAAAGGAGTTTCCTATATTTGATAATAAAGTTCATAACAACGATCTTGTTTATTTGGATAGCGCCAATTCTTCTCAAAAACCAAGAGTAGTTGTCGATAGAATTTATGATTTTTATACTAAAGAATTTTCTAACGTAGGAAGGAGCGTTCATTATCTTGCAGTTGCAGCAACAAATTTATATGAAAATACCAGAACATCAGTTAAAAAATTTATTAATGCAAAAGATGCAAATGAAATTGTTTTTACTAAAGGAGCTACAGAAGCAATAAATTTGGTAGCAAGCACTTATGGGCAAAAACATCTGAAAGAGGGTGATGAAGTTTTATTAACTGAGCTTGAGCATCACTCAAACTATGTTCCTTGGCATTATTTAAGAAAATCAAAGGGTATTAAAATAGAGTTTGCAGAAATAAACGAAGATGGAGAAGTTACTTTGGAGAGTATAGAAAAAAAAATTACATCAAAAACTAAAATTATAGGTGTAACTCATTTATCAAATGTTACTGGAGCTATATTACCAATTAAAGAAATAGTTCAACTAGCCCACTCAAAAAATATACCAGTATTAGTAGATGGTTGTCAGGGAGCGCCACATTTAAAATTAGATATGCAAGACTTAGATTGTGATTTTTATGCAATCTCCTGTCATAAGATGTATGGACCAACAGGCTTAGGCATTCTTTATGCAAAAAAAAAATGGTTAGAGGAATTACCACCGTACCAAGGCGGTGGAGGAATGATAGGTGAAGTTAAAAAAGAAGGTATAACCTATGGTGACTTGCCAAATAAATATGAAGCTGGAACAATGGCAACAGCACAAGTAATAGCATTTGATGAGTCTATTAAATTTTTAAACAAAATAGGAATGGATAATATTATTAAACATGAAAAAGAACTTGTTGAATATGGTCAAGAGATATTAAGAAAAAATAATTCTGTTAAATTAATTGGAAATCCAAAAACAAAAGGATCTGTTCTATCCTTTACTATTGATGGAATACATCCACATGATATAGCAACCATTTTAGATGAAGATGGCGTTGCCATAAGAGCTGGCCATCACTGTTGCCAAATATTACATGACAAACTTGATATAGCTGCTTCTGCAAGAGCATCATTAGGTATTTATAATACTAAAGATGATCTTGATAAACTGAATTCATCAATTAATAAATGTAAAAAAATATTTGAATTAAAATGAACATAAAAGAACTTTACCAAGAAATAATTTTAGATCATGGGAAAAATCCTAGAAATCTTAGAAAAACAGAAAATTTTAATAAAGATGCCAAAGGACACAACCCACTATGTGGTGACAAAGTCCACGTATATTTAAAATTAAATGAAAACAAAAAAGTAGAAGATATCTCGTTTGAGGGAGAAGGGTGCGCTATCTCTATGGCTTCAGCGTCAATAATGACTGATTTGGTTAAAGGAAAAGAAGAAAAAGATGTAAAAGAAATAGTTAGTGATTTTTTAGAAATGATTAAAGAAAAAGATAAAGTTAATACAAATCTTTTAAGTGAAGATGAAAAAACTAAATTGATGTGCTTATCAGGAGTAAAACAATATCCAATGAGAGTTAAATGTGCAACTTTATCATGGCATACACTAACATCAGCTATTGACAGGTCTCAAAATGAAATTAATACTGAGAAAATGGAGGCGTAGTGAAATTAAAAGATAAAGTTATTGCTGAAATAAAAAAGATTTATGACCCAGAGATACCAGTTAATATTTATGAGCTTGGTTTAATTTATAATATAAATGTTGATAACAAAAATAATGTTAAAATAGATATGACCTTAACATCTCCAAATTGTCCTGTTGCCGAAAGTTTACCAAATGAAGTAAAAAATAGCGTTAAAGAATTAAATGAAGTGAATGATGTTGATTTAAATCTGGTATGGGAACCACCGTGGGACAAATCAATGATGTCAGAATCTGCAAAATTAGAGTTGAATTTATGACCAAACAAATAATTAGATTAAGTGATAATGCCGCTAGTAGAATAAAAGAAATTATGTCAAAAGCAGAAAATAATGCTGTTGGAGTAAGGGTGGGTGTTAAGTCTGGTGGTTGTGCAGGAATGTCTTATATCATGGAATATACAAAGGAAATCAATCCAAATGACGAGATAATAGAAGAAAAAGGGGTTAAGCTATTTGTTGATCCCGGAGCAATAATGTATCTTTTAGGAACCGAAATGGACTATAAAAAAGAAGAATTTTCCTCATCTTTTGTATTTATAAATCCAAATGAAACTGAAAGATGTGGATGTGGGGAGTCATTTAAGATATAATTATCTTATATGAGAGATACAAAACATTTAGAAAAACACTCAAATAAACTTGCTGAAAATAAAAAAGAAAAAACTTTGTTTAGATCTTTACGTAAAGAAGTTGAGGCTGGAGCAAATGGTACTTTGGAATACACTATAAAAGAAGGTGTAAACAAAGACAAAATTGCAGACGAAAAAATTATTAAAAATAAAAAATAATATTTAACAACTGTAATACATATCAAATTCAATTGGATGAGGTGTATGTTCAAAGTTGTGTATTTCCTCAAATTTTAAAGCTATGTAAGCATCTATTTGATCATCTGTAAACACATCACCTTGTTTTAAAAAATCTCTATCTCTATCTAAACTTTCCATTGCTTCTCGTAACGATCCACAAACAGTTGGAATATTTTTTATTTCATCTTCAGACAAAGAATAAAGGTCTTTGTCAAAAGATTTCCCTGGATTAATCTTATTTTTTATTCCATCTAGTCCAGCCATAAGCATTGAAGCAAAAGTTAAATAAGGGTTTCCTGATGCATCAGGAAATCTTATTTCGCATCTAGCTCCTTTTTTGCTTAAAGTAATTGGAATTCTACAAGAAGCAGATCTATTTCTAGCGGAATATGCTAATAGCACAGGAGCCTCAAAACCAGGTATTAATCTTTTATAACTATTTGTAGTAGCATTTGAAAAAGCATTAATTGCTTTAGCATGTTTTAAAATACCTCCTATATAATGAAGTGCAGTTTCGGACAATCCAGAATATTTATCACCTGAAAAAATAGGAGTGTCGTTTTTCCAAATTGATTGGTGAGTATGCATTCCTGAACCGTTATCTCCTTTTACAGGTTTTGGCATAAAAGTTGCAGTTTTCCCAAATGAATGAGAAACCATTTGAACAACATATTTATATAATTGAACATTATCTGCTTGATCAACTAAAGTTCCAAACATCATTCCAAGCTCATGTTGACTTGGGGCAACTTCATGGTGGTGTTTTTCAACTGTTATTCCAACTTCTCTAAGACCTTTAAGATACTCTCCTCTCATATCCTGAGCACTATCAACTGGTGGTACAGGAAAATATCCTCCTTTTATTCCCGGTCTATGTCCCATGTTTCCATTTTCAAAACTTTTTCCTGAATTGTAAGGACCTTCTGAACTATCTATAGAAAATCCTATTTCATTCATATCATTTTTTATTTTTACATCATCAAAAACAAAAAATTCTGGTTCTGGTCCGAAAAAAGCTTTATCACCTACTCCTGTAGTTTTTAAATAAGCTTCTGCTTTTTTTGCAATTCCTCTGGGATCCCTTTCATATGGATTTTTTTTAACAGCGTCTAAAATATCGCAAAATAATATTAGTGTGTTATGTGAAGTATAAGGATCTATTACTTTTCTACTTAAATCAGGTTTTAAAATCATGTCCGATTCATTAATTGCTTTCCATCCTGCAATTGATGATCCATCGAAAAATACTCCCTCATTTAACATTGACTCATCAACAACTGTTGAGTCCATTGTTAAATGTTGCAACTTTCCTCTTGGATCAGTAAATCTTAAGTCTACGTATTCAACTTCTTTATCTTTCATTAATTTTAGAACTTCACTAGAACTCATATTTTCTCCTGACTATTTAATGGCTTTCAATATCAAATATAACACTAATAAGTAGTCAAAATTATAAGATAACAGCTATGCAAATTTGTCATAACTATCAATTTATTTATGTTAGAAAACGTTAATATTTAATAAAAAATTATGAACGAAATACTAAACAAACAGCCAGTTCAAAGAGTAAAAAATAAACTTAAAGAATTTGATGACACTTTAGAGATTGTGGTTTTAGGTAGTTCGGCAAGGACAGCAAATGATGCTGCTGAAAGTTTAAAAACAGAAGTAGGCTCTATTGTAAAAAGTTTATTACTTAGGACAAAAACCTCTTTCTTGTTATGTTTAGTAGCAGGTGATAAGAAATGTTCTCTTAATAAAATTAAAAAAATAATAAATCAAAAAGATGTAAGCATGGCAAATGCTAATCAAGTGAAAGAAATAACAGGATTTACTATTGGAGGAGTTTCACCTATTGGACACTTAAATAAAATAGATATCTTAATAGATGAATCATTAAAAAGATTTTCATTTGTCTTTGCTGCAGCAGGCCATCCAAATAGTATATTTAAAATTAATTTTGAAAATTTATGCAAAATTACCAATGGTTTAGTTAAGGATATATCTGAATGAGAAATCCTAAATCTTTAGATTATTTTCTTCTTGTGGTGTTATCTTTACTTTGGGCTTCAGCTTTTTTTAATATAAAAATTGCCACATACTCATTTGGACCTATTACTATTGCATTTTTCAGAGTTTTTCTTGGAGCAATACCAGTAGTACTTTTATGTTTAGTTAAAAAAATTAAAATTGAAGCATTTTCAAAAGACTGGCTATGGTTTGCATCAATAGGTTTTATAAATCTTGTAATACCTTTTTTTTTAATTGCTTATGGTGTTCAAAAAGTACAAAGTAATCTTGCAGCAATTCTTATGGCCACAACTCCATTGAGTGCAACAATTCTTGCTCATTTTTTTACAGAAAATGAAAAATTTAATTTATATAAAACTTTAGGAATCCTTATTGGATTTTCTGGAATAGTATTTTTATTTTCAGACAAAATATTAATTAGTGATGAAAATATATTTTACGCTCTTTCTATTTTATTAGGATCCACCTGCTATGTTATTGGAGGAATATTAACTTTAAAAATAAGTAAAAAAAGAAACGAAAATGTTACTGCTTCAATATTAATTTGGGGATCAATAATAGTATTTCCAATATCTATTTTTTTAGAACAACCTTGGAATTCAACTCCAAGTCCAGACTCTATGATTGCATTACTGTATCTTGGAGTCTTTCCAACTGGAATAGCTTGGTTATTAAGATTTCATATTTTAAAAAATAATGGCTTAGTTTTCCAATCTCAAGTAGCTTATTTAATTCCAATATTTGGTGTTATTCTTGGTTTTATATTTTTAAATGAACTTATAACTTCAAAAGTTATTGTCTCTTTATTATTAGTTATATTAGGAATTTATTTAGTCAAAAGATCGAATAAAATTAAAGTTACTTCAGTTTAGATAATTCCTCAATGTGTGACGAGTCTGTTTCACAACAACCACCTAAAATTGTTGCTCCCTTTTTAATAATTTTTTTTGCAAATTCAGAGAAAACTTTACCAGTAATTTCGTTTCTTTTTCCCAAAGTAATATTTGGATTTTTTCCAACTTCATTATATCCAGCTGTATTAAATCTATGAACAGGTAAGGGTTCTTCTACAGCCCATAGGTTTGCTTTAAAACCAAATGGTATATCTAAACTTTTTAATTCATCTGAAGCTTTTTCTATTATTTCCAAAGATACACATGCTATAACTACCCCTAAGCAATTAGAATTCTTATAATTTTTTACTATTTCAGTAATTGTTTCACCAGATGGAAGTTTGCCATTTTTTTTTAAATGCAAGCCAAGTAATACTTTTTTATTAAATTTATTAATAACGCTTAATGCTATTTCTACTTCTCGTCCACTTGATAGTACATCTAAATAAAAAAAATCAATATAAGGGTTAATTATACTAGCTTGATCAAGAAAATCTTTTTCAATAATATTCTTTTCTCTTTTATCAACTTCATAAGTATCATTTTGTGCAGGAAGACTACCAGCAACTAAAATATTTTTTTTTGATAGTTCCTTTGCTTTTAGAGCAAGTTCGCAGGCTCTTTGATTAGCAAATTGAAAAAGATTTCCAACTTGATTTTGTTCCATTCTTACTCTTCTCGTAGTAAAAGTATTTGTTAGTATAACTTCGGCTCCTGCTTTAATAGAAGCTAAATGAGTTTCAACTACTAAATTATTAAACTTTTCATC
>CACEHK010000021.1 GCA_902559305.1 uncultured Pelagibacteraceae bacterium
ATAAGATTTATTAAAGCTTTAACTAGCTTTTTCCATAATGAAAAATATTTTAACAAAAAAAAATGAGAACTTTCCTTTAAAAAAATTAGATTGGGGAAAAATACAATCTGACATGAAGGGAAAATTAGGAAAAGATATTTATGAGTCATGGCTTAAAAAAATTGATTTTGTTGAAGAATTTAACAATTATATTTTAATTTCTGTATCTACTAGATTTATAAGAGATTGGATAACGTCAAGATATTTAGACCAAATTTTACAGATAGTAAAATTGCATAAAAAAGAAATAGCTAGAATAGAATTTATAATTAATGATCAAAAAAAAGAATTATCAAATATTAGAGAAGATAAAAAAACTGAACATGAAGTTAATGAAAATGTATCATTTATTAAAGACTCTTTTTTTCAATATAACAGAATTGATCCAAATAAAAATTTTGAAAATTTTATAATTGGCCAAAGTAATAAATTAGCATTCGAAGCTTCTAAAAAGGTTTCAGAGGATCTTTCTCATTATAATCCATTATATCTATATGGTGGTGTAGGTATGGGTAAAACTCATTTACTTAACTCGATCGGTTTAGAACTTAAATTAAAGAAAAAAGTAATGTTTATTTCGGCTGAAAGATTTATGTATCATTTTGTAAAATCGATTAAGACAAATGAAATGGTTAAATTTAAGGATTATTTTAGAAATACAGACGTACTACTAATAGATGATATACAATTTATGAATGGAAAAGAAGCTATGCAGGAGGAATTTTTTCACACTTTCAACGCTCTTATTGATAAAGGTTCTCAAGTAATTGTTTCTGCTGATAGAGCACCAAACAAACTTTCAAGAATTCAAGAAAGAATTAAATCAAGATTTTCTGGAGGTTTAGTAGTTGATATTCAAAATCCAGACTACGAATTAAGACACAAAATAGTCAAAGCTAAAACAGATGAATTTAAAATAAATCAATCACTATCATTAAATATCCCTGATGAAATTCAAAAATTTATTAGCTCTGAAATAAGAACAAGTATTAGAGAACTTGTGGGTGCACTGAATAGAATTATGTCTTTCACAAGAATATATGATAAAATTCCAACTCTTGTAGAGACTAAAACAATTTTAAAAGATTTACTAAATTTATCTGAAAACAAAGTAACAATTGATTTAATTCAAACTATTGTTTGTCAGTTTTTTAAGATTAGTAAAAATGAAATGTTGTCAGCTAGAAGATCTAGATATCTTGTAAGACCTAGACAAACAGCAATATATTTAGCGAAGCTTCTTACCTCAAAGTCATTACCTGAAATAGGAAGATCTTTTTCTAACAGAGATCATACAACAGTAATTCATTCCGTCAAAACTATAGAAAGACTTAGACAAGAGGATAAAGAGCTTAATACAAATATTGATAATTTAAAAAATAAAATTTTATATAATAAAGCAAATGAAATTTAGCTTAAATCAACAAGACCTACAGAAATCTCTAAATTATTGTCAAGGTGTAATAGAAAAAAGAAGTACGTTACCTATATTATCAAATGTGCTTCTTGATGCTTCAAATTCTAAATTAAATATTACTGCAACAGATTTAGATTTAATTTTTATTCACCAAATATCAAATGTTGAAATATTTGAAGAAGGAAAAACAACAACTTCTTCTTCAATTATGTATGATATTGTTAGAAAGTTTTCTTCAGGAAAAAAAATTACCTTCTCTAGTGTAGGTGATAATAAAATACATATAGAGTCAGAAAAATCAGATTTTAATTTAAATTGTATAAGTGCTTCTGAATTTCCTTTAACAGATGAAAATTTTAATGAAAATGAATTTTTAATTAATTCAAAAAATTTACTCAAACTTTTAAATAAGTGTAAATTTTCAGTATCTAATGATGAAACTAGACATTACTTGAGTGGTATTTTTCTTCATCAAACCCAAATTGATGATAAGTATTTTTTAACTGCAGCGGCAACTGATAGTCATAGAATGTCAATTTCAAAAGTTAGATTAAAAGACAAAATAGAGTTCGAAGCTATTATTTTGCCAAAAAAAACTATTTTTCAACTTTGTTCATTACTTGAGGATTATGAAGGAGATGTGAAAATTTCAAACATAAAATCAAAAATAAAATTTGAATTAAAAAATAGTATTTTAATTTCAAAACTAATTGATGGAAAATTCCCAAATTATGTTCAAGTAATCCCTAAAGAAAACCAAAAAAAATTACAAGTTGATTTGAAATCTTTTCTGGACTCTGTTGATAGAGTAGCATCTGTTTCTTTAGATAAAAAAGATGGAGTAAAGTTTAGTTTATCTAAAGATGTACTAAATCTTTCTGTTAATAATACAAATAGCGGCGATGGGAAAGAGAGTTTAAATGTTAAATTTGATAATGATTTAGATATAAGTTTTAATTCAAGATATTTAATTGATGTAGCATCCCAACTTGATGGTGAACAAATTGAAATATATTTTAAGGATACTGGATCACCAGCTTTAATTAAAGATCCGGGCGACTTTGATAGTATATATGTAGTTATGCCGATGAAAGGTTAGATTATTTTATCAATTTCAGAATATATATTATTTTGTAGTATTTTTAAAAATTCTTCTGAATTCATACCTGGTTTTATAGGATCTAAAATTGAAACAGTTAATATTTTATTCGTTCTTAACCTACCACTTTTTGGCCATATAGCTCCCGAATTAAGAGCAACTGGTTGACAAAAAATATTAAGCTCTTCATATATTCTTTTAACTCCTTTTTTAAACGGAGCTCTATCTAATATATCTACTCGTGTAGCCTGTGGAAAAATAATTATAGGTCTATTTGAATTTTTTAAATGATTTTTTATTTGTTCTGAAAAACCTAAATTTTCTCTATTTATTTTATTTCTATCAATTGAGATTGAACCAATTTTTTTTAAATACCAACCAAAAATTGGTATCATTAATAATTCTTTTTTAAGAATAAAAACTGGTGAATTAAAAATTGATTGAAGAAAAAATGTTTCAAATTGGGATTGATGTGCACTTGCGATAAAAAATTTTTCATTTTTTAAAATTTTTTCCCTTCCTTTAACAGTGACTTTTACTGATAAAAAAATTTCTAAACAAAATCTAGACCAAAAACCCAGAATTTTACCTCCAAAAAGAGCAATACTTCGTGGTAAAATTAATGATGGTAAGAAAAGTATACAAATTACAATTACACCAGTATAAAAAAAAAATAGAAAAAGAGTTCTTTTAATCATTTACTCTAAAGTTAAATAATACTGCTTAATTTTTGTCTTTTTTTAATAACTTTTGCCAAATCTTTATTTACTAAAATTTCTGCTGGCTTAGGTCTCATATTATAATTTGAACTTAAAACCATTCCATATGCTCCTACATCACAAATTATAACTGTATCTCCTTGATTTAATTTTTGATACTTGGGAACTTTTAAAAATTTGTCAGTTGTTTCACATATAGGACCAACAAATTCATGTTTTTTTAATATTTTTTTTTTATTTAGTTTTGCTGGCAAAATTCTGTGCTTTGCTCCATACAGTGCTGGCCTTAATAAATCATTCATAGCAGAATCTAGAATAACAAAATTTTTTGAATTAGTACTTTTTATATAAATTATTTTTGAAATTAAATAACCAGCATCTCCTACAATTGATCTTCCGGGTTCAAATATTATTTTAGAATTGTTTTTTTTTAAAAAAGATTTTATTAGATTTTTATATTTAATATAGTTAAGTTTATTTGAATTTTTTTCATATTGAATACCCATACCTCCACCTAAATCTATATATTCAAAATTATATTTTGATTTTTCAATTAGCTTATTAATTATTAAAAGCATATTTTTATACGGGACATGATTAGTAATTTGACTTCCTATATGTACGCTTAAGCAGATAATATTAATAAATTTTGAATGTTTGTATTTATCAAGAATTTCTAAAAATTTATTCTTAGTTAATCCAAATTTATTTTCTTTTTTTCCTGTAGAAATATTTTTTAATGTTTTTGCATCTGTATCAGGATTAAATCTAATACCAATATTTACTTTTCTATTATTTTTTCTTGCTATTTTTTCGATTTCAACAATTTCATTTTCTGACTCCGTATTAATTAATAAAATTTTTTTATTTATTGCAAATTTTAGTTCATCTAAAGTTTTGCCAACACCAGAAAAAACTATTTTATCTGGCTTAATTTTTGCTTTTAAAGCTATAGTTAGCTCACCTTTTGATACTACATCCGCTCCTAAATTAAACTTGTTAATTAAATTTAAAATTTTTAAGTTTGAGTTAGATTTAACTGAAAAACAAATTAAAGGATTTATGGTGTTAAAGTTTTTTTTAAAATTTAAAATATTATTTCTAATTTTTTCATATGAATAAACATATGCTGGAGTACCAAATTTTTTCGCTATCTTTTCAGCACTTAAATTTTCTATAAAAAACTGCTTATTTTTATATTTCATTAAAGTGAATTATTTGATTAATATAGATATATTTACTCACTTTGTATTCAGGATCATTTTTTTTTCCACATGAATAAACAAAAGTTGATAGAATAATAATTAATAGAATTTTTTTTATCATTTTGATTCTCTTTTATACTTCTTTATCATTTTCTTAATATTTTCAAAAGATGTACCACCATATGATTTTTTAGATTTTATTGAGCTTTTCAAATCAAAAACATTTAAAACATCTTCTTTAAGCATGGGTTCAATTTTTTTTAACTCTTTTAAAGTTAACTGATTTAAATTTTTTTTTTTTGACTCTGCATAATTAACAATTTTAGATGTAATTTGATAAGACTTTCTAAATGGTAAGTTATAATTTTTAACTATATGATCTGCTAAGTCTGTTGATGTTGTGTATCCAATATTTGCAAATTCATACATTCTTTTTTTGTTAGGTGTAAAATTTTTTAATATTTCTTTAAGTATTGAAATTGAGTCTTTTATTTGATCAAAAGATTTAAATACTAATTCTTTATCATCTTGTAAATCTTTAAAATAAGAAAGTGGCAATCCTTTTAAAATAGTGAGCATTGAAAATAAGTTTCCAAAACTATTTCCAGTTTTTCCTCTAAGATATTCTAATAGATCTGGATTTTTTTTTTGAGGCATTATAGAAGATCCAGTTACTATTCTGTCATTTAATTTTATCAATTGAAAAGCGTCAGAGTTCCATATAATAAATTCTTCTGAAAATCTTGAAATGTGCACAGAACATACGGATACTGAATATAAAAAATCTAATACAAAATCTCTATCAGAAACTGTGTCAATAGAATTATTAGTTGGTCTTTTAAATTTTAATTTTTTTGAAGTATAGTTTCTATCAATATTAAAACTTGTTCCTGATAAGGCTGCAACTCCTAAAGGATTTTCAAATAGATTTTCTAGGTTATTTTTAAATCTTTTTTCGTCCCTTTTGAACATCTCAACATAAGCTAATAGATAGTGAGCAAATGATATGGGTTGTGCGTTTTTTAAATGAGTAAAACCTGGCATTATGGTTTCAACATTTTTTTCAGCATTTTTTACTATAACATTAATTAAATCATTTACTTCTCTTATGATTTCATTTGTGGAACTAATTAGCCAAAGTTTAAAATCAGTAATTACCTGGTCGTTTCTTGATCTAGCTGTATGAACATAGCCCGCATCATCACCGATAATTTCAAACAATCTATCTTCAATATTCATATGAATATCTTCTAGATCATATTTAAAATTAAATTTTTTTTTAATTATTTCATTTCTTATTTTATTTAATCCCCAAACCAATTTGTTTTTAATTTTGAAGGATATAATTTTTTGTTTAAATAACATTTCAACATGCGCTATTGAACCATTTATATCTTCCTTGAATAATCTTTTATCTATATCAATTGAACTACCAATTTTTTTAAAAATTG
Organism: uncultured Pelagibacteraceae bacterium; assembly: GCA_902559305.1. Taxonomy (GTDB): domain Bacteria; phylum Pseudomonadota; class Alphaproteobacteria; order Pelagibacterales; family Pelagibacteraceae; genus Pelagibacter. The sequence continues at coordinate 5,931 of CACEHK010000021.1, forward strand.
AAGATGTATCTTTCTTTATTCTGGTATTCCAAATAGCTTTATTGTTTTTATTTTGTACCATGTTATGTAACTATACCCTTTAGAATGAAATTATTAACATTTAAATTTTTTTTAGTTTTTATATATCTAATATCATTAGGTAAATCTTATGCAACAGAACAGCTAATTCTAAAGAATTTAGTTATACATAAAAATCCAAAAAAACTAGAAAAAGTAAATTTTCAAAACGTTGAAAATGAAATAATTAGTCTTAATGAGTTTAAAAATTCATTAATTATTATTAATTTTTGGGCTACTTGGTGTGCCCCATGTATAGAAGAAATGCCATCTTTAAATAAGTTACAAGCAAATTCAAATTTTAATAATTTGCAAGTAATACCCATAAATGTTGGAAGAGATGATATCCAAAAAATGAAGGATTTTTATAAAAAACTAAAATTAAACAATTTAAAAATATACTTTGATGAAGAAGTAACTTTACCAAACCAATTTTTATTGAGAGGATTACCTACTTCAATATTTATAAATAAAAAAGGTGAAGAATTTGCAAGAATAATAGGTTTTATTAATTTTGAAAATGAAAAAATAATACAGTGGTTAAAAAAATATGAATAAAAATTTAATAGAGAATGAAATTTAGTTTAGATACAAAAATTATTGAACCAGAAAGTAAAAAGATTGATAGTGCAGTTTTGCTTTTGCATGGATATGGAGGTGATGGAAATGATATAAGTGCAATCACACTAAATTGGAAAAGATTTTTACCTAACACAATATTTTTTTGTCCTAATGGACATGAGATATGTTCTATAAATCCAAACGGATTTCAGTGGTTTGATTTAAGCAGAGATGATCCAAGCTATATTAACAAAGAAGTAATTAAGGCAGAAGAAAAATTAAATTTTTTCATAAATGAAATTAAAAAACAATTTAAACTAAATAATTCTCAGATTTGTATTTCAGGATTTAGCCAAGGCTGTATGATGTCTATTAATTTAGGATTAACTGCTGAAGATAAATTTAATTGTATAGTAGGATTTTCAGGAAAAATCATTAATAAGGAAGAAATATCTAAAAGAATAAAATCGAAAACTAAAATGCTTTTAATTCATGGTGATAGCGATTCAGTAGTACCTCCAAATAGACTATTGGAGGCAAAAGATTTTTTGATACGAAACAAAGTTGATATTGAAACAAAAATGATACAAAACTGTGACCACAATATTCCAATTGAGGCGTCAAGTACTGCACTAAATTACATAAAAAAAAACTTATATATTTAATAAACTTTTTGTCTTATTGATTAATAAAATTAATTGAGTTAATCTTTATTAATGAATAACTCTTTTAATGGAAGTATATCATTAGAAAAATGTCCAGCTCTTGTTTTAAATGCGGACTATAGACCTTTAAGTTACTACCCTCTTTCTCTATGGAGCTGGCAGGACTCCATAAAATCTGTTTTTTTAGATAGAGTTTCGATAGTAAGTTATTACGATAGAATAATCAGAAGTCCTTCATTTAGTATGAAATTACCAAGTGTAATTGCTTTAAAGAGTTATATTAGACCACAAACCAATCCTAACTTTACACGTTTCAATGTTTTTTTAAGAGATAAGTTTTCTTGTCAGTATTGTGGGAGCAAAAAAGATTTAACCTTTGATCATTTGCTTCCAAGATCAAAAGGTGGAAAAACTAATTGGGACAATGTTGTAACGGCTTGTTCTTCGTGTAACGTGCAAAAAGGTGGAAGACTTCTTAAGTTTTCTGGAATGAGTTTATATCAAAAACCTTATCAACCAACGACAGAAGATTTACACAAGAATGGGAAAAATTTTCCTCCAAATTTTTTACACAAAAGCTGGATTGATTATTTATATTGGGATGTAGAATTAGAACCTTAATTAAATTTTTTCAGATATTTTAATTGCAATTTTTGATCCAGTTTTAATTATTTTATCCATTATATAATAAAAACCTTCTTTACTAGCGCCCTCTTTATAAGCAATATCTCTATGATGAAGCTCATCTTCTCTAAACTTAATAATTTTTTTTTTGAGTTCTTTTTCATCATTGTTTAATTGATTAATTTGGTTTTGATAATGTACATCAATTACTTCTTCCACCGATGCAGTACATAACATAGCTGCCTTTTTTCCAATTAAAGTAGATCCAAAACCAAGCCCAACTCCCAACAAGTCCCACAATGGAAGAAACTTAGTTGGTTTTATATTTCTTTTTTTTATTTCTTTTTCAAAATACTCACTATGCTCTCTTTCATGCAGTTGCATTTCTTCAACTTTTTTTTTCAATTCATCGTCCTTTACTATTGTATTTAAAGCCAAAAGTTGACCCTCATAAATTTTTATAGCCCCTCTCTCTCCTGCGTGGTCGACTCTAATAAATTCTTCTACATTATTTTTATTTTTTTTTTTCATTTTTTATTACTTTTAGGATTAATATAATTATTGTTATGGATAACAAAAGATTTATTGCCGCAAGAGATAGTCCTAAAAATTTAAAATCAACATTTTTACATCCAATCACTTCAGAATTTAATAATTTTAGTAATTCATTTTTGTCTGTAATTTCTAAAGAGCTACCTGTACAACCCGAATATTCATTAAAAATTTCTTGTTCTATTCCAAAATGATAACCTGAAAGCAAAAAACTTATAAAAAAGTTTATTAATAATAAATATAGCCATATTAAATTTTTAGAATAAACTATACCCAAGAATGATATTAATATTGCAACTAAATAAGGCACTCTTTGGTAAATACATAATTTGCAAGGATTGAAACCTAAAAAAAATTCAATATATAAAGCTATCAATATTGAAAGCAAAGAAGTAATTAAAATAATTTTATGAAAATTTTTAATTTCAAAAATTTTATGCATAAAATTAATTTAAAAAATTGATTAAAAATTTATAAACAAAAAAAGCGAAAATAATAATTATTACTGAAATAATAAGAGATATTTTTAATAGTTTTTTTTCAATTAATAATCTCATTGTGGGACTAAAATTTCCAATTAAAAAGGCAATTAAAAAGAAACGAGAACCTCTAGTTATTAAGGCAACCAAAACAAAGTATGCTAAATTAAAATGAACGAATCCGCTACTAATAGTTAGTAGTTTAAAAGGTACAGGCGAGAAGCCTGCAATTGCCAAAAGTGTTATCCAAGCAATTACTCCACCTTCGGATGAAACTTTACTTTTCCAAAATGTTGGATCTACACCATAAAATTCAAAAATTTTTAAACCTACTTCGTTAAAAAAAACATAGCCAATAAAGTATCCTAAGCATGCTCCAAGAACAGAACCAACTGTAGCTATTAAAGCAATTTTAATCCATTCATGTCTTTTTGCTATAGTCATAGGAATTATTAATACGTCAGGAGGTATAGGAAATATAAAACTTTCAATAAATGAAATAAAACTTAAGAAAATTTTAGAGTTTTTATGACCCGCTAATTTAATTGATTTTAAATAAAGTTCTTTGAACATATTTTCTTTTAATACAATAATTCTTCTTATACTATTATTTTATAAACAATATAATGACAACTAATTGAGGGCGAATGGCGGAACTGGTAGACGCGTTGGACTCAAAATCCAATAGTAGCAATACTGTGAGAGTTCGATTCTCTCTTTGCCCACCAAAAAATTATGGATTTAAAAAAAATAAATAGTTTAACAGAATTATTTTTTTATATATTTAACAAACAAGAAGATAAAAATAAAATATTATTATCTTCTTTAAAAGAACCAAAAAAAAATTATAGCTGGCAGCAAACATATCAGTCAATAATTAACCTTTCACATGAATTAAAAAAACATGTAAAGAAAGGTGATAGATGCTTATTAATCTCTGAAAATAGACCAGAATGGTTTATTTCTGATCTTTCTATAATGCTATCAGAGGCAATAACAGTTCCAGCATACACAACATATGCAGAAAGAGACTACGAATATATAATAAATGATTGTACTCCTTCAGTAGTTTTTGTTTCTAATGCAGAACAATTTAATAAAATTAAAAAAATAGTTAAAAATAAAAATTTTATAAAGAAAATATTTTCTTTTGAACTATTAGACGAAATAAATAATGATGATTATATAAATATTAGATATTTTTTAGATCTAAATACTGAAAATAGTATTTTTAAAACAGATATAAATCGAAAAGATCCAGCATGCATAATTTATACTTCTGGTACCCAAGGAAATCCAAAAGGAGTAATATTAAGTCATGGAGGAATATTAAATAATTGTGAAGGAGCAATTGAAATTTTAAATCCATTAATTAAAGAAGATCAAACAAGATTTTTAACATGGCTGCCTTTATCTCATTCGTATGAACATACTGTTCAATTTGTTCAAATCACAGTTGCTGCTCGAATATTTTATGCAGAGAGTATTGAAAAATTAATTAAAAATATGAATGATTGCAGTCCAGAAATTATGACAGCTGTACCAAGATTTTATCAAAACCTATATCAAAAAATTAATGCTAGTTTTAGCAAGGCAACTGGCATTAAAAAAGTATTTTTAGAAAAAATGTTAAATCTTGGAATTAAAAAGATTAAAAAAGAACCCTTAAATTTAATAGAAAAAATTCAGGATAATTTTTTAGATAAAATTGTCAGAAAAAAAATAAAAGCTCAGTTTGGAGGATCCCTAAAAACCTTCGTTTCTGGAGGAGGAGCTTTAGATAAAGAAGTAGGATATTTTCTAAATGCTATAGGTTTGCCAACTTTACAAGGGTATGGTCTAACCGAAACATCTCCTGTCGTTAGCTGTAATCCTATAAATGATATTCGAGTGGAAACTGTCGGACCTCCATTTAAAGGAAATGAAGTTAAAATTGCTGAAGATGGAGAAATACTTGTTAAGGGTGAAAATGTGATGTTAGGATATTGGAATAACCAAGAAGAAACTGAGAAAGTTTTAATCAATGGTTGGTTACATACAGGTGATATTGGTATTTTTGAAAATAATTATTTAAAAATAACAGATAGAAAAAAAGATATTATAATTACTCCTGGTGGAGATAATATTTCACCATTAAAAATTGAAAATGAATTAGTTAATTCAAATTTATTTGAACAAGCAATTGTTTATGGTGATAACAAGCCTTTTATTGTTGCATTATTAGTTCTTAATGATGAAAAAAAATCATCAACTGAAGATGAAATTAAAGTTGAAATCGAAAAAATTAATAAAAAATTATCAAAAATAGAAAATATTAAAAAATTTTTTACAATTAATGATAAATTTTCAATTGAAAATGGAATGTTAACACCAACTTTAAAGTTAAAAAGATTTAAAATTATACAAAAATACAAAAATTCTTTTGAAAAACTTTATTAAATCAATTTATAAAATGTTGTTTATTAATCGCAATTTATCTAACTTTTTTTAAGTTTTATAAAAATAAATAAAAAATAATTTTTTTTAAAATTTTGTTAACAATTTAAGAATTGACATAACTAAACAAAAAAAATAAAAACATAGTTAATAACCGAATCATAAAGATTCGTTAATAAAAAGGGAGCTAAAGATGGCTAAAAGAAGAAAAAAAGCTGCTAAAAAGAAAACTAAGAAAAAAGCTAAGAAAGCTAAAAAAAGAAGAAGAAGATAAATTAGTATTCTTTTTAATAAATTACGCTTCTCATGACAAATGTTGTGGGAAGCGTTTTTTTATTTAGTGGCTTCTTCTACAATGCTTTCGCTAGGTTCTATCTCAGCTTTTTCAACTGGTTTCAAAGGAGGCTGTTTTTCTAAATTTCTTTTTAATGCTTTATCAAGTTTTTTTTGTGCATTTTCTAAATCGATTCCAAGAACAATTTGAAATTCTGCCAGTATTCTTTCATAAGCTTTTTCAAAAAGTTGTCTTTCACTGTAGGACTGGTCAATCATTAAATCATCGCCCTTATTAAGATCTCGTACCACTTCTGCAAGATCATAAATTTTTCCTGAAGATATTTTTGCTTCATACTCTTGAGCTCTTCTACTCCACATTGATCTTTTGATTCTTGGCTTACTTTTTAAAATACTAATACATTTGTTAACTTGATTAACAGTGGCTAGAGACCTTAGGTTTGATTGTTTATTTATTGGAACCATACCGTTTGCCTTATCTTTTTCAAATTTAAGAACATATGTTTCAACATCAATTCCACCAATATTTATTTTTTTTATTTCTGTAATTTGTCCAACTCCATGTTTTGGGTATACAACATAGTCTTTTATCTTATATTCTTTTTTTTCTGATGGTTGATTTTTTATTTTTTTAATTTCAGGTTTCTGTTCTGATACTTTATTAACTCTTAAATTTTCTTTTGTTGCTGGTGAATCAGATATTTTTTTTTCTTTAGTTAATTTTTCTTTTAAATTTACTTTTTTGATTTTTTTAACTTTAAAATTCTTTTTAATAACTTTCTTTTTACCAATTTTTTTTAAATTTTTTTTCTTTTTTATTGGCTTTTTCTTTTTAAAGGTTTTCTTTAAAATACTTTTCAAATTTATCTTTTTCATCTTTAAATTTATCGCTATCTTTAGGTGGATCTTTTTTTATTGAAATGTTTGGCCAAATCTCTGAATATTTCTTGTTTAATTCTAACCATTTTTCGTTTCCATTTACTGTGTCAGGAACTATAGCGTCTATAGGACATTCTGGTTCGCAAACGCCACAATCTATACACTCATCTGGTTTGATTACAAGCATATTTTTTCCCTCATAAAAACAATCAACTGGACAAACTTCTACACAATCCATTAACTTACACTTAATACATTTGTCATTTACTATATAAGTCATTTTTTTTTTTCTTTTTTTACTTTTTCTTTTATATCACCAACAATTTTCCTATCAACGTATAGTAATCCGGTAAGCCTTCTCATTAAATTATTTTCATAAATATCTGAATTATTGTCAGAAAAAATAATATTCCATAACACTTCTATAATTTTTACTTTTATATCTTCATCTAAATTTTTTACTTCTTTAGTGAAATTTAATATTTGATTAGAGTTATTTTCAATTTCTTCTGCCTTAAGTAATTGTTCGTCAATAGTTTCTTTGTTTGATCCAAGCTCAATCATAGTTTTTTTAATAATTTCTTTCTCTTTTTGAGTATAAATCTCATCTATTCTTGCGACATGAATAAGTAAGGCCATTATATTAGTTAGTGAGTCATTAGTGTTTTCACTATCTTTTTTTTTTAAAAATTTAAACATTATTTAAAGTTAATATTTTTGAGTACACTAAATGGGTTTTCTTTTTTTCCAATATTTGAAGAATATTCTTTTTTATTATTTCTTATAGGAGAATATTTAAAATAAGTCTTATTATC
>CACEHK010000022.1 GCA_902559305.1 uncultured Pelagibacteraceae bacterium
ATTTTGGGAATAGGATCAAAAGTTAATACACCAATTTTTATTTTATATTTTTTTTTATATTTCTTTGCAAAATTAAACAGTTTTTGATGCCCGATGTGCAGTCCATCAAAATTGCCAATTAATAAAATAGAATTTTTATGGTTTTTGGAAACAGAAAAATTTTTATATAACTTTAATTTTTTTACCATTTTAATTTTGATTGTATGTAATCAACTTCAGTATTATATTTTTTCTTAATTTTTTCAAAATTTTCATTTTCTACTTCCTGTCTATGAATTCCATTTGTAATTAATAAGCTAGCAAAATTTTGATTGTTTGCTCCTTTAATGTCTGTATTTAAATTATCTCCTATGCAAAAAACTTTTTTGTTCTTTAAATTTGCTGCAAGATTATAAACTTTTGAGTGAGGTTTGCCAAAATATTCTACTGTTCCTCCTATTTCTTCAAAGACTTTTGCGACTGATCCTGCACAAAATTCTCTTTTTTGTCCTCTATCAACAATTAAATCTGGATTAGTACAAATCATAATTTTATCTATCTCATTCCTTAGTAAAGTTTTGTAGTATGACAATTCTTTGTCATGCTCATCGAATAAGCCAGTACAGAGTAAATATTTGGCATCACTAATTTTTTGTATTTTATTTTTTTTAAAGTTATTAAATAATCCAAAATCTCTGGGTGGCCCAATATGAAAAAATGTTTGGTCTTTAAAGTTTAAACTTAAATAATTTAGCGCTGCTTCGCCAGATGTATATACTTTTGAATAATATTTTTGTTCTAATCCCATTTTTTTTAAAAAATTTACTACATCGTTGTTGGGTCTAGGAGCATTAGTGAGTAATATTAGTTCTTTATTTGCCTCTAATAATTTTTCTAAAGCATGAGTGGATTCTTTATAAAGTTCAATTCCATTATGCACAACACCCCACAAGTCTACAAAGAACAAGTCATAATGATCTACAATAGATTTTAGTCCTATATCGTCTAAGTTTTTGGTCATTTTTCAGATATAACTTAAAAATAAGCATATTTCTTGGTTTTTTTAGCGTTATAAATTTTATAAAGCTTCTTGAAATAAAATGAACTCATAGCTATATGAACCCTCATATTTATAGGAGTTTTATATGAAATTTAAACCGTTACATGACAGAGTTTTAATTGAAGTCCTAGATAGCAGCGAAAAAACTGCTGGAGGCATTATCATACCAGACACAGCTCAAGAAAAACCGCAAGAGGGAAAGGTGGTGGCTGTCGGAGGGGGAGCAAAAACTGAAGATGGAAAAATAATTCCAATGGATGTTAAAATTGGAGATAAGGTTCTTTTTGGCAAATGGTCAGGAACTGAAGTCAAAATAGATGGAAAAGAATATAGCATAATGAAAGAGTCTGACATTATGGGTATTTCTAAAAGTAAATAATTTAATACAAGGAGTTTACAATGGCAAAAATAGTAAAATTCGACTCAGAAGCACGATCAGCAATGCTTAGAGGGGTTGATGTTCTTGCAAATACTGTAAAAGTTACACTTGGACCTAAAGGAAGAAATGTTGTTATAGACAAATCTTATGGTGCTCCAAGAACCACAAAAGATGGTGTTTCAGTTGCAAAAGAAATTGAACTTGAGGATAAATTTGAAAATATGGGCGCTCAAATGGTCAAAGAAGTTGCAAGTAAAACAAATGACGAAGCAGGCGACGGAACAACAACTGCAACAATATTAGCTCAATCGATTGTTAAAGAAGGATGCAAATATGTTACTGCGGGAATGAACCCAATGGATGTAAAAAGAGGAATTGAAGCTGCAGTAGATCAAGTAAAAGAAAAACTAATTTCTTCTGCTAAAAAAGTTAAAGATAGTGATGAAATTGCCCAAGTTGGAACTATCTCTGCTAATGGAGATAAAGAAATTGGTAATATGATTTCAAAAGCTATGCAAAAAGTTGGTAATGAAGGTGTAATAACTGTAGAAGAAGCAAAAGGTATCGAAACAGAATTAGATGTAGTCGAAGGTATGCAGTTTGATAGAGGTTACTTATCTCCATATTTTATAACTAATGGTGATAAAATGACTACTGAATTAGAAAATCCATTGATACTGTTGCATGAAAAAAAACTTACTAATTTACAACCAATGGTTCCATTACTAGAGGCCGTAGTTCAAGCAGGTAGACCATTAATGATCATTTCTGAAGATGTTGAAGGAGAAGCACTTGCTACTCTAGTTGTAAATAAATTAAGAGGTGGATTAAAGGTAGTGGCTGTTAAGGCTCCAGGATTTGGTGATAGAAGAAAAGCAATGTTAGAAGATATTGCAATTCTTACAGGAGGCCAAGTTATTTCTGAAGATCTAGGGATTAAATTGGAAAATGTAAAAATTAACGATTTAGGCTCTGCAAAAAGAATTAAAGTTGATAAAGAAAATAGTACTATTGTTGATGGAGCTGGAAAAAAATCAGATATTGAAGCAAGATGTGCTCAAATAAAACAACAAGTCGAGGAAACTACATCTGACTATGATAAAGAAAAACTTCAAGAAAGATTAGCTAAACTTGCTGGAGGAGTTGCGGTTATCAAAGTTGGAGGTGCAACAGAAGTAGAGGTTAAAGAGAGAAAAGATAGAGTTGAAGACGCTCTTAATGCAACAAGAGCTGCTGTTGAAGAAGGAATAGTAGTTGGAGGAGGATGTGCTCTTCTTTATGCATCTAAAGATCTTGATAAAGTAAAAGTTAAAGGTGACGATCAAAAGGCCGGTGTTGAAATAGTAAAAAAAGCCCTTGAATCACCTATCAGACAGATTACTAAAAACGCAGGCGTAGATGGTTCTGTGGTAGTTGGTAAGCTTTTAGAGATGAACAAGCCTACTCATGGTTATGATGCTCAAAAAGAAGAGTATGTAGATATGTTTAAAGAAGGAATTATAGATCCTGTAAAAGTTGTAAGAACAGCTTTACAAGATGCTGCTTCTATAGCTGGTTTGCTAGTTACAACTGAAGCCATGGTCGCGGATAAACCTGAAGAAAAAGATGCTGGTGCAGGAATGCCGGCTGGAGGAATGGGCGGCATGGGCGGCATGGGTGGCATGGGTGGCATGGGAATGTAATCCCCATTATACTCAAACAAAAATTCAAAAAGGGCAGTTTTTACTGCCCTTTTTTTTCGTGTTATTTTTCATATTATAAAATTTTGTTATTAAAAATCTTATCTACTAAAAATAATCCAAAGGCTACTGCTGGTCCAATTCCAAAAGCAAATAGCAAAGTTCCAATTCCTACAGTACCTCCCAAATACCATCCAACTGCAACTACAGATATTTCAAGAAATGCCCTAACTGAAGCAATAGGTAAATTTGTTTTTTCCTGAAGTCCAATCATCAAACCATCTCTTGGTCCTGGTCCTAAATTCGCAACAAGATAAATTCCGCCTCCCAATCCAACTGTAAGAACAGCTACAACAGCCAATAAAATTTGAGAAATATAATTTTCAGGTACAGGAACAAAATTAATACAGACATCAATCATTATAGCTATAATCAATGCATTAAAAATAGTTCCGATTCCAGGTTTTTGTTTAAGAGGTATCCAAAATAACAGAACAGCAATACTTACAAATAAAGTTATTGTACCAATTGTAAAATCTACATTTAAAGAAATTCCTTGAGCCAAAACACTCCAAGGAGAAGCTCCTGTTAAAGAAACAATTAACAAACCTTCTCCTAAACCAAATAATATTAAACCAAAACATAAAAAAAATAGTGTCGAGAATTTTGGTTTAAAGTTGAATGGTTTTATAGAGCTCCAATTTGTTTTTGGTACTTTTTTTATTGATAAAAACATCTAATTCTAATTTTTTTATAGATAACTTTATAAAGTTAAAATAAAGTTTCACAATATAAAATAGTTTCACAACTTTAATTTTATGAAAAAATATATTTGTATTTTTTATATTTTGTCCTGTTATTTCAGCGTATTTGCGCACGAATCTCATTATAAAAATATATCTAAAATTGAAATGGATGTATTGAGAAATGATAAAATAATTGGCTATAGCAAATATCTTTTTAAACACGATCAAGACACAATGATTGTAGAAAATTATACTAAATTTACTGTTGAAATGTTTGGCATAAAAGTTTTTTCGATAAATAGCGAATCGAAAGAAATATATAAAAAAGATAAACTTATATCTTTTGAATCTAAAACATTACAAAATGATAAAAAGAAATTTGTAGAATTAAATTATGACAAAAATAAAAATAAATTTATTATAAATGGTTCTTCCTATGTTGGTGAAGCTGATATAGATAATGTAATTGGAAATTGGTGGAATTCAAAAGTCCTAAGTGCAAAAACTCAAATAAGTCCTTTGTCAGGTAGTATTAAAAAGCAAGAAGTTAAACTAACAAATAAAGATGAAATAGATTACAAAGGTAGAACAATTAAACTTTTTCAATTTAAACTTAAATCTACTGAAGATTTACCGGATGATAAAAAATTAGATTTTGATATTTGGCTGGATCCAAATGAAGGTATAATTTATAAAGTAAAATACAATAGATTGGGTAGTTGGGAATATAGATTAAAAAATTATGACTAAATTAATTTTATCTTTATCAATTTAGTATTCTTAAAAGTAATTGATTCATAAAAGACATAAAAACTATAAAACTAAGAAAAAAAATAAAATACATAAATGTTACCGCTCTATTTCTTTTTCTTCTAAGCAAAACAAATTCTTTATCATCTAAAAAAGAAACATCTCTCTTTCCAACAACATGATAATCGTAGCTATACCTCCATACTGATACTCCAAATCTTTTATCAAGCTGATTATAATATTTTATCCAGGCAACAGACCATCGGTATATTAAATATAAAATAAATAAAACTATAGTTGTTGTGAACATATTAAATTTAAATTATATTAAAAATTAATCATATGTCTATCTGGGGAAGTTTAATTGGAGGAATGATAGGTTTTTCATTAGGCGGTCCTTTTGGAATGCTTTTAGGATCTGTAGTTGGTGGAAAAATTTCTAGGTCCAGATCAAGAGGAAGTTTAGGAGCTTTTGCTCAACCTCAGCAAGTATTTGCGCTCTCTTTAATTGTTTTGTCCGCAAAACTTAGCAAAGCGGACGGAAATGTTAGTCGAGAAGAATTGGTTGCAGTTAAAGATAAACTTAAAATACCTGAAAATGAAATAGATCAAGTTGGAAAAATTTTCAATAAAGCTAAAGAAGAAAGCACTGGATATGAACCGTACGCCCAACAAATTGCACAAATTTATAAGGGCAACATAAATGTATTGGAAGAAGTAATTAATATTTTATTTTATATTGCAGAAGCAGATGGGAACGTAAGTTCATCAGAATTAAAAATGATAGAAAATATATCTAAAATATTTGGTTTGACTCAAGTTCAATTTAACAGTGTTAAAGAAAGTAGGAAAGGATCTGGTAAACTTAATCCTTATATTGTTTTAGAAAGCAATCCTGACGACGATCTTCAATCAATAAGGAAAAAATATCTTAAATTAAGCAAGGAAAACCATCCTGATTTATTAATAAGTAAAGGAGTGCCCCAAGAAGTAATTGATGAAAGTAAAAATAAAATGAGAGCTATAAACTCTGCTTGGGATCAAATTCAGAAACTAAAAAAAAATTAAAATTGTTCTGATTCTGTTGAACCGTCCATTGCTGTTGTAGAGCTTTTTCCAGAACTAATAGTATTTGATACTGCATCAAAATAGGACGTGCCAACTTCTCTTTGATGTTTTACGCTTGTATAACCATCTTTTTCTTTTTTGAATTCTTGTTCTTGAATTTTAGAGTATGCTGACATGCCCTCTTTTTTATAATTTTCTGCTAATTCAAACACAGCAATATTTTGAGTATGAAAGCCTGCAAGAGTTATAAATTGAAATTTATAACCCATTTCTGAAATTTTTTGTTGAAAAGTAGAAATTTCTTTGTCTGATAAATGTTTTTTCCAATTAAAGGAAGGAGAACAATTATAGGCTAATAATTTACCTGGAAATTTTTCGTGAATAGCATCTGCAAATTTTTTTGCTTCTTCTATGTTTGGTGTTGCAGTTTCACACCAAATTAAATCTGCGTAGGGTGCATAAGCTAATCCTCTTGAGATTGCTTGTTCTATTCCATTTTTAACATAATAGAATCCTTCGGGTGATCTTTCACCAGTTAAAAAAGGTTTGTCATTATTATCAAAATCATTTGTAATAAGTTTTGCCGCATTAGCATCAGTTCTTGCAAGAATAATTAAAGGCACTTCAGCAATATCTGCTGCTAATCTTGCAGCTTTAAGATTTCTAACCGCTGTTGAAGTCGGAACCAAAACTTTCCCACCCATATGACCACATTTTTTTTCACTAGCAAGTTGATCTTCAAAATGTACACCGGCAGCTCCAGCTTTTATAAATTTCTTTGTTAATTCAAAAACATTTAATGGTCCTCCAAATCCTGCTTCTCCATCTGCAATTATCGGCAACATATAATCCACCTTTTCTTCGGGTTTCATATCACCATCTTTAAGCTCCATATGTTGTATCTGGTCAGCTCTAATTAATGCATTGTTAATTGATTCAACTAATCTTGGCGCGCTATCAAATGGGTACAAAGATTGGTCTGGGTACATTTCCCCAGCTGTATTCGCATCTGCAGCAACTTGCCATCCACTTACATAAATTGCCTTTAATCCAGCTTTAGCATGTTGGACAGAGTGATTCCCTGATAATGATCCAAGTGTGTTTACATAAGGCTCAGAGTTTAGCAATCTCCACAATTTCTTTGATTGTATCTCACATATAGAATAATTAATTTTAATAGAACCCCTTAGCCTCTCAACATCTTTATCTGAGTAATCTCTTTTTATCCCTGAAAACCTTTTTAGTTCGTAAGATACGTTGGATTTAGACATTAGATGAACACCTTATTTAGAACGAATTTGATTATGAATTATTAACTAATCCTTATCATTCTGACTGTTTTCTTGATCCATGAAACATTGATCATCGTGGAAAGATACACAGTTAGATGGTTTAGTTCTATCTTCAGGATTATTTAAATTATTCATTTTTCTATTCATATTAACAAAATATTAACAAGTAAAGTATTTTATTGATTATTACCTATAAATTAATTAAATTATTAACTAAATATTAACTAAAAATTAACTAACAGTAAAAATGAGAAAAATTTATAACTATGGCCAAATAATAAGAGCTAAAAGACAGAATAAAAATATTAAAGCTGTAAGTCTTGCAAAAGATTTGGGCATAACTCCAGCGTATCTATCTTTGATAGAGTCAAATCAAAGAAAACCTGATGGAGATTTATTACTAAGAATTCAAGATTTGTTGGAACTTCAAAATGAAGATTTAACAAAAAGAACTGACCCGGATCTAGAGTCACGAACTCAAGAAGTTGTAAAAATATCAATATTAGAGGATTTGGATATAAGAGCCGACGAGGTTCAGGAAATTGTGAGGCTTAATCCCAAAATAGCAAAAGCTTTAGTTAAATTAGGAAATGATCATAAAAATAAAGAAATTGAGCTAGGCCAAAATATAGAAAAAAAAATTTACGAAGGTGGAACAACTTTTCCGGGAGAAATAGTATCTGACTTTATACAAAAATTTGAAAATTATTTTCCAAAATTAGAAAAATTTGCAACAACAATTTATGAAAAAGTTAAAATGAATAATAGAACAAGATATCTATCTCTTTGTAACTATTTATTAGAAAAACATAAAATAGTTGTGAAAGATATTTTGCCACAAGAAAACAAACCTTTTTCTAAAATTTTTTTTCCAGAAAAAAAAGAATTTCATTTATCTGATTTATTAAATATTGAAACTAAAAAGTTGTTTACTGCAGCTTTAGTTGCTCAACTTGAGGCAAATGAAATTATAGAAGAATATTTAGACGAGTTTTCATTTCCTTCTGACGCAAGTAGAAAGGTAACTAAAGTTGCGCTTCTTAATTATGCTGGAGCCGCAATCATTATGCCTTATGAAATTTTTTTTTATGAATGTGTGAAAAAACATAGATATGATTTAGAACTTTTACAATCAACATTTGCAGTTTCTTTTGAACAAGTTTGTCATAGAGTCACTTGCCTTAATAGTCCTGATCCTAAATTACGAGGTATACCTCTACATATGATTAGAGTTGATAGAAGTGGAAATGTCTCTAAAAGATTTTCACTCTCAGGAATTGAGCTACCAAGATTAAGCGGCGCATGTCCAAAATGGAATGTTTATAGTAGTTTTTCTAATCCTGGGAAAATTAGTGCTGCGGTTAGTAGAATGACGGATGGAGAGAAATATGTTTGCATAGCAAGAACTGTTGAGAAAGGTGTTTCAAAATATGGGGAAGAAAAAGGTTTGCTATCAATAGGTCTTGGATGTCAAATTAAATATGCCAAAGATTTTGTTTATGCTGATGGTCTAAATTTAAATGATGAAAAAAGTGAGTCTAAGATAGGTGTTTCATGTAGAAAATGTGACCGTTTAGATTGTAGTCAAAGAGCTTTCCCTCCCGATACACAAAACTATGATGTGAATATAAATCAAAGAGGTGTTTCAATTTTTGTTAATCAGTAATATTAACTATCAGTTTTTTTTGATCTTTCTTTTTCAAGTAATTGAGTAAGAGAATCTACCATCATATCTGATGCTTTAAATATTTCTGAAGTCTTATATTCAATAGAAATATTTTTTTCAGGATTGCATTTATCCTCAATAACTATACCTTTATCAGGAGCATTATCTTTTATATAAATTAAAATTAGCCATTCATCATCAGGTTCTTCATCCCATTTTATGTAAACTTCTCCATTTTCAAATCTTCTATCGATGCACCTAAAAATAGACATATGTCTAGTAATATGTCTTTTGTTAAGTTGAAAAACTAAACTATTTGCGCTTCTATAAAAACTTTCCAATGCATTTTCAACTTTTTGCCTTGCTAAAGTATAATTTTTTTCCTTCTCAAGTAAAGTTTGTCTATCATCACTTTCTTGTACTTCAACACCAAGAGCTTCTACTCTCTCTCTAATTTTTTGATCTCTAATAAGTTGATATTTTTGTTTTAATTTATCTATTCTTTCTTGAAGTCCTGAATAATCTTCTCTTTTTTCTTTTAATGAAATTTTCTCTAATTTTTCTAATTCTTTAATTTCTCTTATTCTAAATTTTTCAATTTGTTGTTCTAGTCTAAGCTCTTGTAAAAATTTCTTTTGTCTTTCAGCTTGTTCTTTTCTTAAAATTGCCTGTTCTTGTCTTAAAAATTTTTTTAAATCTTTATTTCTTTCTTTTTCTAGTTTTTTTTCTTCTTTTAACTCTTTTTCTTTAAGCTTTAATATCAAATTTTGTTCGGCTTCTTTTTTTTCTTCAGTATCTTTCTTTTCTTTTTCTTTTTTTTCAAATTCCTCCAACTTAATTCTTTGTTTTTCCTCGAATCTTAATTCTTTAAATTCCACAAT
>CACEHK010000023.1 GCA_902559305.1 uncultured Pelagibacteraceae bacterium
TTTACCTTTAAAGCTTATTATTGCATTAACATCAGTAAGGGAAATTTCATTTGAATCTTTTTTTTTAATTTCTCCCTTTTTTGCTTCTATAGAATATTTATTACCATTAATATCTTCATTTGAATATTTTATATCTTTAATTACATTTTTTTCATCAGAATCTGAGAGACTTTCAATTGAAATATCTTCTTTTTTTTTTATGATCTCTATTTTCTTTTCTAAATTATTTATTTTAAAATACTTAAAATAAACAAAAAAACTAATAGCAAATATAAGGACAACCAATGTTAGTTGAAGAATAATCCTTGCTTTCATTTATCGAATATTTGCCTCGAGTAGCTTGTGAATGTGCAAAAATCCAATTGTTTTTTTATTTTTAAATTTATTGTGAACACAAAGACATGTTATTTTTTTTGAATTCATAATAGATAAAGCCTCAACTGCTAATGTATTTTTTTCAACCGAAATCGGATTTTTACTCATTATATTTTTTATTTTTAATTTACCAATATTATTAAATTTATTGTTAGCTCTTTTAATGTCACCATCCGTAATTATTCCGACTGTATTTTTATTTTTATTTTGGACAATTAATGTTCCAAGTTTTCTAGTAGAAATATATCTTAACCCCTTTTTCATTAATTCATTTTCGTTTATAAAAGGAATTTTATTTTTAATTAACATCAAATCTTCTACAGTTTTTAATTTTGTACCAAGCATTCCACTAGGATGAAATTTTTTAAAATCTAGCTTTCCAAAATTTCTATAATTCATAGTTGCAACAGCTAATGCATCTCCTATACTTAATTGGACAATAGTTGATGATGTTGGAACAATACCCGCAGGATCTGCTTCTTTAACATTTGGTATTAATAACTTAATATTTGCAGATTTATAAAGTAAGGAATTTTTTTTTGATACTATTCCAATTAAAATTATTTTTTTATTTCTTTTTATGTAGCTAATTATATTTTTTAATTCTTCGCTTTCTCCACTGTTGCTAATTAAAATAACAACATCATTTGAACTTATCATTCCTAAATCTCCATGAGAGCAAGCAGCACTATCAATAAAAAATGACGAAATACCGACCGAAGCTAAAGTTGAGGAAATTTTTTTACCAATTATACCTGACTTTCCAATTCCAGATATAATGACTTTCCCATTTTTACAATTGAGTAAAGCTTCAACAGCTTTTTCAAAAGAATAGTTGATATTATTTTTTAACTTTCTTAAAGACTCTATCTCAGCTGAGATTACATTCTTTGCTATTTCTTTAAATTTTTTTTTCATTAATGTGACCAAATATCTTCTGTAAATGAAGCAAGATCTAATTCTACTCTTGTATCCAAAAATTTAATTGTTTTTTCGTAAATATTCATTCTATTTTCTCTTAGCAGAATTTTATCTAGGCTTTCGTTAATTTTGTGCAAATATAGTACATCATTAGCACAATATTTTATTTGAGAGTCACTTAATTCTCCACCGAAATCAGATGATTGTTTTTGTTTGCTTATTTCAACACCAACAAATTCTTTAACAAGATCCTTTAATCCATGTTTATCAGTGTAAGTTCTAGAAAGTTTAGATTTTATTTTTGTACAATCAATATTTTTTACTTTGGCTTTAAAGTAAAAACTAATAAAGGCTACATCGGCTCTAGCAAAATGAAAAATTTTTTTTATACTATTATTTTCTAAAATTTTTATTAAATTTGGAGCTTTATAATCATTCCTGTTAATTTTTATAATATGAGCATCATTATTACCTGAAGAAATTTGAATTAAATAAAGAGAATCTCTTTTAACATTTAATCCTCCCATTTCACAATCTACAGCTATTGTATTGCCTAGATTCAAATCATCTGGTAAATCATCTTTGTGAACTTTAATATCTAACTTCATTAAAATATATATATATGATAGGAAAAAATATTCTAGTATTTGGTGGTTCGGGGCAAATTGGTCGTCATTTAATTAGGAGATTAACACTAGATAGCCACAGAGTAACAATTGTTACAAGAAATATACATACAAAAGGCTCTATATTAA
Source organism: uncultured Pelagibacteraceae bacterium (assembly GCA_902559305.1). GTDB lineage: Bacteria > Pseudomonadota > Alphaproteobacteria > Pelagibacterales > Pelagibacteraceae > Pelagibacter. The sequence continues at coordinate 2,052 of CACEHK010000023.1, forward strand.
AAACCCAAGGAAACCCTGGATATATAGAAATTATAGAGTCAAATATTTATGATGAAGAAAAAATATCAAATTTAATGAAAGGAAAGGATGTTTGTATAAATTTAATAGGAATTTTATATGAAAAAAAAAATAATACATTTGAAAATATACATACGATATTTCCTAAATTTATTTCAAAACTCTGTAAAAAAAATAAAATAAAACAATTTATTCATCTATCTGCTTTAGGCATTCAAAATGCAATTGACAGCAAATATGCTTTAAGCAAACTTCAAGGAGAAAAAAATATAATAAATAATTTTCCTAATGCTACAATTTTGAGACCATCTGTAATTTATTCTGTTGATGATAATTTTACAACTAATTTAATGAGCTTGTTATCTATACTTCCTTTTTTTCCAATTTATTATAATGGTAGAACAAAATTTGTACCTTTGCATGTTTCTGATATGTGTGAAATTATTTCTGAAGTTATTAATAAAGATATTTATTCAGAGATAATAGAATGTGTAGGCCCTGAAGAGTTATCATTTAAAGAAATTTTAAATAGTCTATTATTCCTAATCAATAAAAAAAAACTTTTAATACCTTTCCCCTTATCAATTGCTAAATTGACTGCATTTTTTTTTGAAAAACTTCCAAAACCTCTTCTAACAATAGATCAATTGAAACTATTAAAATATGATAATATTTTATCTTCAGATTATAAGTCAAATATTGATATTGGCATTTTAGCAAATTTAAAATTTGACGAAGAAGTAAAAAAGTATGCACATATGTGGAAAAAAGGTGGAGAATATTCAAAATAGCTTAATAATATTTAAGCTGATTTAATTTTTTTTTCAATAAACTGAGGAATTTCTTCTTCATTATTTAAGTCCTCTTTCTTTCCTTTGGGTTGGAAAACTAATATTAAATGTAATGGACAGTATGAAAATTTTTCAACAGTTTGTCTTCCGCAAAATTTTGAAGTTTCTTCATCTGGATGACCTTCCATATATTTGCATGTACTTTCAGTAAGTTCTTCAAGGCTCAAATTTTTTGCTGGTTCAAAATTTTTATCAAGCAATAAAGATCTAAATTTAAATTTTCTACTTTTTCTTTGAGAATGTTTTTCCTCAAAATTTAATTTATCTTTTGGATTTATTTTTGATCTTTTTATAATCTTAGCTGACAAATTAAGTCTATGAGCTTTGCCAATTACAGCATTTCTGCTTATGCCACCAATTATTTCAGCAATTTGGCTTGCAGTATTGCCCTTGCCCCATAATTCTTTAAGTTTTTCTACTTTTTCTTCTGTCCAGCTCATAGCAACTATATATAGTGTATAATCCTTTACTTATAACAATATACAGTTACACATACAATCTAAATAAATTCAAGTTTTTTTTCGGTTTTTTTAACAAAATTTATAAAAAAAGTTTATGAATAATGACTTATGGTTGAATTAGATAACAAGTATCGAATTGGTGAAAGAAGATTTGGAATTAATTGGATAGGAGCCTACACTTTATATTTAAAAGAAACTTTTAGATTTTTGTCTGTTTTTGGACAAACAATTGTTGGTCCAGTAATAACATCAATACTGTTTTTAATAGTGCATTAAAAGCTTGTTTACTTAACATGTGAACTTCATCAATAATAAATATTTTATATTTTGCACTACTAGGTCCGTATCTTGAAAATTCAATTAAATCCCTAACATCGTCTACTCCTGTTTTGCTTGCAGCATCCATTTCTAATACATCAATATGATTTGAATTTGTAATTGACTCACAATTTTCACAAAAAGAATCACTACATAATTTTTCAATACCATTTACACAATTTAAAGATTTCGCTACAATCCTTGCAATAGTTGTTTTCCCAACACCTCTGATACCAGTAAATAAGTAAGCGTTAGCAGATCTATTTTGTTTAATAGAATTATAAATTGTTTCTGAAATAATTTCTTGTCCAATTAAATCTTTAAATGTTTTGGGTCTGTACTTCAGAGCTAAAACTTTTGAATTTTTATTCATAGTTAATTATTTTTTAAGGAGACTAGAACCTGAGAAACTGTCTTTACGATTGCTTCCGTTAGGATCTGGTCGGGTTCAAGCAGTACCCACCTCTAGCCTCCAAAATGTATTATAACAGTAAAGATTCTCTTTCTTCAAGGAAAGTAATAAAATTATTTGTCTCTATATTTATCTGCCTGAAAAACACCTAGAACGTGCAAATCACTGTGTAGCCCCAGCTCCTCTAATGAATTTTTAACTTTTTTCTCTTCAATGTGTCCATCTATCTCGCAAAGAAAGAAATAAGATGAAAACGAATTTTTTTCAGGGAAGCTTTGTAATTTAGTTAGATTTACTCCATTTAACATGAAACTACCTAGGGCGCTATAAAGTGCTCCAGCTTTGCTTTTTAATTTAAATAGTAAGGATGTTATATATTTTTCTTCTCCATATTCAGGTTGAAAAATATCTTTTTGCATAACCAAAAATCTTGTTGTATTTTCTTTTTCATCTTGAATATTTGAATCTATAATTTTTAAATTATATATTTTAGAGCTCAAATCTGAAGCTATTGCAGCTTTCGTAATGTCTTTTGACTCAGAAACATATTTTGCTGATCCAGCCGTATCTGCTCTAACATTTTCGTTTAATTTATTTTTCTTTATAAAATTTGAAGATTGACTTAAGGCTTGGGCATGAGAATAAACGTTTTTAATATCACTTATTTTTGATCCTGGTAGACCCAAAAGATTATGTTTTATAGGAAAAAAATGTTCAGCATATATATTTAACCTATATTTAAAAATTAAATACTCTACACCTATATTTCCGGTTGTTTTATTGGACTCTGGTATAATAGCTTTAATTGAGCTATCGCTGTTTGCTTTTTCAAAACATTCATCAAATGTCTTGCAAGAAATAGTTTCACACTCAGGATATTTCTCCTTTGCACAACTTTCACTATAACTTCCTGCAATACCTTGGTAAGCTATTTTCATTCAAGATTTATATTCTAAAATTTTTTTTAAATCTATATAATCTTCCATAGTATCTACTCCTATTGGACAAAATTTTGCTAAAGCAACATTTATTTTAATTCCATTTTCCAGTGCTCTAAGCTGTTCTAATCTATATTCAATCTCATTTGTTGTTTGTTTAAATTTGATTATTTTTTTTAAAATATCTGGTTTATAAGCATATATACCTAAATGATGGTATACATTCACACTTGAATTATTAACATGTCTTTTAAAATTTAATGCTAATGGAAAATTTTTATCTGTAATTTTCTCATTTGTAAAAACCTTAACAATATTTTCGTTACTTAATTTCGATTTATCATTTATTATTGAGGCTAAAGTTCCTATCTCTGGTTTTTTATCTTCTATCAATTTATTTAAATGCTTTAAATCATTTATATCAATGTTTGGCTCATCTCCTTGAAGATTAATAATATAGTCTACATCAGCCAAATCTAATTTTTCAAAACATTCAAATATCCTATCTGATCCTGTTTTATGTTTCTTGCTTGTTAAAATTGCATTACCACCATTTGAATGCACATCATCAATAATTTCTTTGTCCTCAGTTGCTACATATACTTTTCCTATATCGGCCTCTTTAGCTTTTTTTACAACATGTGAAATTATTGAAATTCCATTTATTTTTAAAAGTGGCTTTCCAGGAAGTCTGGAAGCAGAGAGCCTTGACGGTATTAAAATTAATGTTTTAGACATTGTATTTACTGATAATTTATGCGTCCAAGAGACGCAAATTTTATAATCAATTATTTAAGCTTTTTAACATCTAACATGTTATATGATTAAATATAAATATTATAAATGAATTCTTTTGAAATAAATAAAATAATTACAGCAATTCTCGTAACAATATTAGTAGTTTTTGGTATTGGAAAAATATCAAATATAATTTTTGATAAAGATGACAAAAATATTGTTGCTTATAAGGTTGAAGCTCCAGAAAGTGAAATTGGTCTAGCCAGTGCTACAGATACAAATGTAGATCTAAATGCTTTATTTGCTATGGCCGATGTGGCTCATGGAGAAAAGGTATTTAAAAAATGTAAAGCTTGTCATAGCATCAAGCAAGGTGGTTCAAACAAAATTGGTCCAAAACTTTGGAATGTTATGTTTAGACCAGTTGGCGCAATTACTGATTACAAATATTCAAAAGCTTTATCTTCATATAACAAAGAGTGGGACTGGGAAGAGATGAACGGATTTTTATTAAAACCTTCTACGTGGATAAAAGGTAATAAAATGGGATTTGCTGGACTTAAAAGTGAAAAAGATAGAGCTTCAGTCATTATGTATCTTAATGAAAATAGTGATAGTCCAAGACAATTACCTTAATTTTTCAAAACAATATAATAAAATACTTTTCTGAACATAAATTCTATTTAAGGCTTGCTGCCAAACTTTTGAATGTTTTCCTAAAAATACTTCTTCAGAAACTTCAGATCCTCTAGGTAAACAATGTAAAAAAATTGCGTCTTTTTTTGCATGGTTCATAACTTTTGTTGTTACTTTAAAATTTTTAAATTCTTTTAATTTTTTTACTTTATCTACTTTATCATTCATAGAAATTACTTTATCTGTAAATATAACATCACAATTTTTTGCTGCTTTATTACAGTTATCAAAGACTTTAATTTTACCATAATTTTTTTTTGCCCACATTATTATATTTTTTTTTGGTTGAAATTTTTTTGGACAACCAATATTTAATTTAAATGAAAACTTAACTGAAGCTTCAACTAAACTATTGATAACATTATTTCTTGCATCTCCTATCCAACAAATTTTTAAATTTGTGATAGGTTTTTTTTTAATTTCTTCAATAGTAAAAATATCACTTAAAACTTGAGTTGGATGGGAAGATGGGCTTAAACCATTTATTATGGGAATTGTCATATATTTTTTGAAGATCTCTAATTTTTTATCACTATCAGTTCTAATCATGAATGCGTCCCCAAAAGTAGATATAACTTTTGCTGTATCTGCCAAACTTTCTCCTCCTTTTGTTAAATGAAGTTCGTCTGTTCTTAATGTAAGTGCGCCACCTTCTAGTTGTTTAATTGCAATGTAAAAACTTATTCTTGTTCTAAGGCTTGATTTTTCAAACATCTGAATTAATAGTTTGCCTTTTAATGGTGAATCTGCGTCTGCGTCAAGTGTATTTAAATTTTTTCTTCTAATCTTTCTTCTTTTTGCATCTAAAATTATTTTCTTTAAATTCTTACTAGAAATATCTTTTATATTAATAAAATGCTTCATATTAATCTAATTCTTTACAAACTTTTCTAATTATTTTAATTGCAAGATTTATTTCTGATTTTTTTACATTAAGAGGAGGCAAAATTCTTACTACGTTTTCTGCTGCTCTTATTGTAAGTAAACTATTATATTCTAATTTACTTATAAATTTTTTTTGGTTATTAAAAAGCTGTAAACCAATTAGCAGTCCCAGTCCTCTTACTTCTTTAATTATTTTTGGATAGTCATTTTTAATTTTATTCAACTCATAAAAAAAATACTTAGAATTTTTTTTTATATTTTTAAGAAAACCTTTTTTTAAAATTTGATCTAAAACAGCATTTCCTACGCTCATTGCAAGTGGATTGCCACCAAACGTTGATCCGTGAGTACCTGGTATCATTGCATTGGCTACTTTTTTTGTCATTAAAACTGCACCAATTGGAAATCCTCCTCCAATTCCTTTTGCAATAGGAACAATATCAGGCTTAACTTTAGATGCTTCAAATGCAAAAAAATTACCGGTTCTACCTATTCCACACTGGACCTCATCTAAAATTAATAAAATTTTTTTTTTATTACAAATTTTTCTTAACTCCCTTAAACACCAATCTGGTATTACTTTTATTCCTCCCTCTCCCATTACAGTTTCAACCATTATTGCTGCAGTTTTGTTGTTAATTGACTTTTTTAAAGATTTATGATCTCCAAATTTAAAATGATCAAAACCTCCAACTTTTGGTCCAAAACCCTCAGTCATTTTTTTTGAACCACTAGCAAAAATTGCAGCGATAGTTCTTCCGTGAAAAGAATTTTTTATACATAAAATTCTATTTTTATTTGGCTTACCTATTGAATAAAAATATCTTCTTGCAGCTTTTATGGCTGCTTCTGTTGCTTCTGTACCTGAGTTCTGAAAAATAACATTATCTGCAAAAGTTTCTTTTGTAAGCCTTTTTGCAAGTTTTTCACCTTCAGGAATTATGAATGCATTTGAGACATGCCAAACTTTTTTAGCTTGTTTATTTAACGATTTTACCAGGTATGAATTAGAATGACCCAAAGAATTAACAGCAATACCTTGAATAAAATCTAAATATTTTTTTCCATTTGTAGAATAAAGAAAACTTCCTTTCCCTTTTTTGAAAGAAATTTTTCTTCTATTATAATTTTTTACTAAAGAGCTCATTCTAATTAATTTTT
>CACEHK010000024.1 GCA_902559305.1 uncultured Pelagibacteraceae bacterium
AGATTTGGTAATAAAAGAGAAGGAAATGTAAATAAATTAAAATTTTTTGAAAAAAAATATAATTTTAAAATAATTAATCCTCAACCCCTAAAGAAAAAAAATAAAATTATTTCATCAACACTAATTAGAAAACTAATATCTAATGGAAAAATTAATATTGTTAATAGATATTTAGATCGAAATTGGTCCATAGATGGAAAGGTAAGTGTAGGTAGAAAAATGGGTCGAAAAATTGGATTTCCAACATGCAATATTAAGTTAAATGATTATGTTATTGCAAAACCTGGAGTATATTCAGTAAATATTTTAATAAGCCAAAATAAAAAATTACATAAAGGCATTGCAAATTTAGGTTATAGGCCAACTTTTAATCAAAAAGAAATACTTTTGGAGGTTCACATATTTAACTTTTCAAGGAATCTTTATAATAAGCACTTAACTATTGAGTTCATAGACTTTATAAGAAAAGAAAAGAAATTTAAAAATATAAACCAATTAAAAGAACAAATTAATTTAGACATCAAAAAAGCAAAAAATTTAAACTAAAATAATGAGCAAAAGCAATATTAATCTTCCTAAAACTGCTTTTTCAATGAAAGCAAATTTACAAAATAAAGAACCTGGAATAATTGATTACTGGGATAAAATTGACTTATATCGAAAGTTAAGATCTTTAAACAAAGGAAAAAAAAAATTTATTCTTCATGATGGTCCCCCATATGCTAATGGAGACATACACATGGGAACAGCACTTAATAAAATCCTTAAAGATGTAATTGTAAAATTTCATCAAATGAAGGGAGAAGATTCTGTTTATGTTCCAGGTTGGGATTGTCATGGTTTACCAATTGAATGGAAAATTGAAGAACAATACAAAAAAAATAAAAAAAATAAAAATGAAGTTCCTGTAAATGAATTTAGAAAAGAATGTAGAGATTTTGCAAAAAAATGGATTGAGGTACATAAGAAGCAATTTAAAAGACTTGGAGTAGTAGGGGACTGGGAAAATTATTATTCTACCATGAGTTTTGATGCTGAAGCACAGATAGTTAGGGAGCTCGGTAAATTTTTAAAAGAAGGGAGTCTTTACAGGGGATATAAACCTGTTCTTTGGTCTACAGTAGAAAAGACAGCATTGGCAGATGCAGAAGTTGAATACATGGATCACAAATCTGATACAATTTATGCAGCATTTGATATTAAAAAATCAAAAAATGAAAAACTTTTGAATACCCAAATTATAATTTGGACCACAACTCCATGGACAATACCAGCTAATAGAGCTCTGGCTTACAATGAAAATTTACAATATGTAATTATTAAAATAGAAGATCAATCAGATTTTAAAAATAAACAAATAGTAGTTGCAGAAGATTTATTAAAATCTTTAATAGAGGATTGTAATATCAAAAAATTTACAAAAGTTTTAAACTTTTCAGGAAAAGAGTTTGAAGGAACAATATGCGGCCATCCATTTTCAAAAATTGGATTTGATTATGATATTCCAATGTTAAGTGCAAATTTTGTAACGACAGAACAAGGTTCGGGTATTGTCCATTGTGCACCTAGCCATGGACCGGATGATTTTAATTTGTGCTTAAAAAATAATATAAAGGCAGAAGAAACCGTGGATGACGACGGAAAATATACGAAACACGTTCCAACTTTTGAAGGTATTCATATTTTTAAGGCTAACAAAATAGTTATAGAAAAACTAAAAGATCAAAAAAATTTGTTATACAATGGCGAATTGGTTCATTCCTATCCTCATTCTTGGCGCTCAAAAGCACCATTAGTTCACAGGGCAACACCCCAATGGTTTATTTCGATGGAAAGTCATGGCCTGAGAAAGAAAGCTTTAAAATCTATAGATGAAACTAATTTTTATCCAAATAAAGGAAAAGAAAGACTAAGATCGATGATTGAGCTAAGGCCAGATTGGTGTGTTTCAAGACAAAGAGTATGGGGAGTTCCTATTCCTGTTTTTATGTCAAAAAAATCAAATGAAGTTTTAGTCGATGAAGAAGTTACACAAAATATTGCAGATATATTTGAGAAAGAGGGAGCTGATTGTTGGTTTGAAGGAGATGCTCAAAGATTTTTAGGCAAAAAATATAAAATTGAGGATTATGAAAAAATGACTGATATTGTTGAAGTTTGGTTTGATAGTGGTTCTACTCATGCTTATGTTCTTGAAAAAAGAGAAGATCTAAAATGGCCTGCTTCTATGTATCTTGAGGGTTCAGATCAACACAGAGGATGGTTTCATTCATCATTATTAGAGTCTTGTGGAACAAGAGGTAGGGCTCCATTTGAGTCTATATTGTCCCACGGATTTGTTGTTGATGGAAAAGGTTTAAAAATGTCAAAATCTCTTGGAAATATTATTGCACCAGAAGATATTTTAAAAAAGTATGGAGCTGATATCCTGAGGATTTGGGTTGCGGCTTCAGATTATGCTGAGGATTTAAGAATAGATTATTCAATTTTAGAACAGCACGCAGAATCTTACAGAAAAATTAGAAATACTTTTAGGTATATTCTTGGGAATTTAAATGACAAATTTAAAAAAGTTGATTTTGAAAAAATTAATATAAATAATTTCCCAGAACTAGAACAATATATGCTACATAAAATTTATAATCTTAACATTTTATTTGAAAAGAATTTTGAAAAATATAATTTTCATACTATTTATAAGGAAATAATAAACTTTTGCACATCTGATTTATCAGCTTTTTATTTTGATATTAGAAAAGATACGTTGTATTGCGATTCTCTGGATACTAAAAAAAGAATTTCAACTATAGAGTTTTTAAATATTGTTCTTGAAATATTATTAAAATGGTTTGCACCAGTGTTATCATTTACAACTGAAGAAATTTATTCACTTCTAAAAATAAAGGAAAAAGGAAGTATTCATCTAGAAAAATTTCCAGTAATCCCATCAAACTGGAACAATCCAAATTTAAATAGCAAATGGACAGAACTTATAAAAATAAGAGATAAATGTAATAGTAGTATAGAGTTAAAAAGAGCGTCTAAAGAAATTGGTTCAAGTTTAGAGGCAAATTTAAAAATACATTTAAATGATAAACTAATTCAATTATCTAAAGGAACTGATTTTTCTGAGCTATGTATTACATCAGGAGCAGATGTAGACAAAATTAAAAAAAACGATGGAGAAGAAATTATAGTTGAGACAAAAAAAGCCGAGGGTGAAAAATGTAGCGTTTGTTGGAAAATTAAAAAAAATAAGTGTGAAAGAAACGGATGTATAATAAAATAATTATTTTTTAAAAAAACATTTATATATTTTGGGATTTTTTTATTAATTTTTTTTGCTGATAGAATTTCTAAGTTATATATTTTATCAATATTAGAAGATGTTGGTATAGTAGATATTAATGTTAACCCTTATTTGAATATCATTTTGGTCTGGAATAGTGGAATTGGATTTGGCTTACTTTCTTTTGAACAATCTGAAATTTATAATTTAATTACTTTTTTAATTGTAATTATAAATTTAATAATTCTGTATTTAATAATAAAAACAAAAGATGTTAGAGCTTATTTCTACTTAGTTATACTTGGTGGATCATTTGGTAATTTATTTGATCGTGTCTATTATTATTCAGTTCCAGATTTTATAGACATTAGTTTTAAGGGTTATCACTGGTTTGTCTTTAATATTGCGGATATATTTATTACTTTAGGAATAATTTGTCTTATTTTTGTTGAAATATTAAATTATAAAAAGAGCGATGGACATTAAAAAAACTTTTATATTATTAATTTTATTTTCATTTTTGACTAGCTGTCAGGCTTTGCAAGGTCAAAAAAGATCAGATACAAGTGACGAATTTTTGGTTGAGAAAAAAAATCCATTAGTTCTTCCTCCGGATTATGACAAAATGCCAGTTCCAGTAGATCAGGAAAATCTCGAAACTTCTGAAGATGAAGATAGTGAAAACTTAAAAAAATTACTGCAGAAAAAAAGAAAAAATAATAATAACTCCGAGGGTAGCTCCTTGGAAGAAACAATACTAGAAAAAATTAATGAATAAATTTTATAATGCTAACTGCAAATATTAAGTTTAAAAATTTTAAAATTTTAAAAAACCAAAAAAAAAAAAATATTTTAAACAAGATTAAAAAAATCAATTGGTTAAAGGAATACCCTGTACTGAAATCTTTAACTAAAGAATATGAATATAGCTTTAATAAAAAAATTTTAAAAAGTTTTAAAAAACAATCTAACTTTAGGTTGATTGGTATGGGCGGTTCTGTTTTAGGTGCAGAATCAATATATCAATTTTTAAAATATAAAGTAAAAAAAAATTTTATATTTGTTAATAACCTAAATCAAAAATCAAAAAATAATAAAAAAAAAATAAAAGCAAATAATATAATTATTTCTAAATCGGGTAATACACTTGAAACAATTCTTAATTCAAATTTACTATTAAACAAAAATAAAAATATATTTATTACTGAAAAGAATAATAGTTACTTATTTAATCTTGCAAAGGAATTAAAATCAGAGATAATTGAGCATAAAAATTATATTGGTGGCAGATATTCTGTTTTATCAGAAGTAGGAATGTTGCCTGCAGAAATAATGGGGCTCGATGTTAAAAAATTTAAAAGGTTTAATTATTTAATAAAGAATAATAATTTTTTAAATCATTTAATTAAAAATGTTGACGCAATTTTAAAATTTGTAAAGTTAGGAAAATTTAATTCTATAATTTTAAATTATGATGAAAACTCAGATAATCTCTTTAAATGGTACCAGCAGTTAGTGGCAGAAAGTTTAGGAAAAAAATCACAAGGAATACTTCCTACAATTTCAACAATGCCCAAAGATAATCACAGCTTATTACAATTATATTTAGAAGGACCGAAAAAAAGCTTTTACTCTTTTTTTTATACTTATGAAAAAAAACCAGATAAGTTAAATAATCAATTAATCAGACAGTCTCACAAATATCTTAAAAATAAATCTATTTCAAAAATTTTACATTCACAAAAATTAGCTACAGAAAATATTTTTTTTAAAAAAAAAATTCCATTTAGATCTTTTGAGATAATAAATAGAAATGAAGAAACAATGGGCGATTTGTTTTGTTTTTTTATTTTAGAAACAATTTTATTAGGTAGGGCATTGAATGTTAATCCTTTTGACCAACCATCAGTGGAACTCATAAAAAAAGAAACAAAAAGAATCTTGTTTATATAATTTTTAAAAATATTATTTTAGAAATACCATATTTTACTGATCTATTTATAAAGAATTCTTTTTTAAAATTATCTTTTGATTTTTTGTGTCTATGTAAAATAATAAATCCATTTTTTTTTAATATTTTTATTTTTAAAATATGTTCTATTAGATCACTAATATTTTCCTCTTTATATGGAGGATCTAGAAAAATTAGATCAAACTTTTCATTATATATTTCTTTTTGTTTATAAAAATTATATGCATTTTGATTATAAACTTTTGTTTTTTTTTCAATTTTAAATTTTTTTATATTTTTTTCTAAAATTTCTAATGATTGTTTATAATTTTCAAAAAAAAATACTTTTGAAGCTCCTCTTGATACACACTCTAAGCCAAAAGATCCAGTTCCTGAAAATAAATCCAGTATTACTGCTTTATTTAACCTAACTTTCTCATTTTTAGAATGTTCTAGAATATTAAAAATAGATTCTTTTACTAAATCCTTTAAAGGCCTCGTATTTTTATCAAAAGCCTCAAGAATTTTTTTACCTTTTAAAATTCCACTTATAATTCTCATTTATCGATTACTTTAAAACCTATGTCTTTTCTATAGAAACCGTTATTCCAATTAAGCTTATTTATTAGATCTAATATTCTTTCCCTCGCTTTTTTGTAGGAAGTAGATAGACATACAAAGTTTAAAACTCTGCCTCCATTAGACAATATTAAGCCATTTTCTTTTTTTGTTCCTGCGTGGAAAATATAATCATTTTTATCTAGAGAAAGATTGTTTAAATTTTTTATTTCAATATTTTTTTTATATTTTTCAGGATATCCATTAGAACACAAAACAACACATAAACTTTTTTCTTCTTTCCATTGAAGTACTTGATTTTCTAATTTTTCATCACAGCATGCTATTAGAACATCTATTAAGTCATTTTTTAACAATGGTAGAATAGTTTGGCATTCTGGATCGCCCATTCTTACATTATATTCGATTAGATAAGGTTCATTATTTGATATCATTAATCCTGCGTATAAAAATCCTTTGTATTTTTCACCCATATCTTCAATTGCCTTAAGTGTTGGTAAAATTATTTTATTAATTATTTTTTTTTCTAATTCTTCATTAATTAACCCTGATGGACTGTAAGCACCCATTCCTCCAGTATTTTTTCCCTCATCACCTTCATATACCCTTTTGTGATCTTGGGCGGTCTTAAATATTTTAAAACTTTTTCCATCACTTATAATGAAAAAACTCATTTCTTCACCTTTTATAAATTCTTCAATCAAAATATTTTTTGCTATTCCAAATTTTCCTCCAAAAATTTCTTTTACTGCTAGTTTGGCTTCGTCAAAATTATTTGAAATATAGACTCCTTTTCCTGAAGCAAGTCCATCCGCTTTTACTACGATTGGAAAATTTACATTTTTAAGATAATTTATTGCATTTTCTATATTTTCAAAAATACCAAATTTAGATGTTGGAATATTGTAATTTTTACAAATATTTTTTGTAAAAATTTTTGAACCTTCTAATTGTGAAGGAATTTTTCTAGGGCCAAAAACTTTAATATTATTTTTTTCTAAAAAATCAACAATTCCATCTACTAGTGGCTTTTCCGGACCAATAATAACCAAGTCAACCTTATAATCTTTTAAAAATTTTAAAATTTTTTCAAAATTATCTAAATTTATATTAACATTTTTAGCTAATTCATCAGTTCCAGCATTACCTGGTATACAATATATTTTTTTGACTTTTGAAGAAAGTGAAATTGACTTGCATAGTGAATGTTCTCTTCCTCCACTTCCTAAAACACAAATTATCATATATATGTATATACTTATAGAATGAAAAATAAATTAGCTAGAATAAAATATCTTCCAAATAATTTTGAAATTATAGAGGAAGGTGATCATGTTATTTGTGCCGTTTCCGGCAAGAAAGTTTTAATTGAAAAACTAAATTATTGGAATGTAGATTTACAGGAAGCCTATTTTTCCTATGTAGAAGCCTCTCAAAAAAGAAAAGAGCTAGAAAGCAAAGGTTAATTTATTTCCATCGATTGTGAGACCAAATCCACTGATCTGGATTTTTTAAAATCATTTTTTCTAATATTTTGTTTAGTTCTAAAGATATTTCTTCAAGTGACAAACTGTCATCAAATTTTATTGGTTTATTAAAACATAATTTGAAATGAAAGTTTTTAAACCTTTCAATATAAACTGGGACAACGTTACAACCATATTTTTTTGCCAACTGTGCGGGGATAGTAGTAGTTTTCGCGGGCCTATTAAAAAACATTATAGATTGACCCTCACTTACTCTTTGGTCAATCATCAATGCTACTGAAAATTTTTCTTTAAATAAATTTAGTAAATCTCTTGTACCACTCATACCTTTTTTAATCTGATTTTTGCAGATATATTTCTTTCTAATATTTTCCATAACAGTATTTAAAAATGGATTATTTAAAGGTCTATAAATTGCACATAAATTAATTCCAGCCTTTTCTATTTCCATTGCCATTAATT
>CACEHK010000025.1 GCA_902559305.1 uncultured Pelagibacteraceae bacterium
TGGACCGATATAGCCTCTAACTGGCAAGGAATGGATGACACTATTACATTAACCTTCTGGGTTGGTGGAGGAGTATTTATAGCTGTTTGTTTGTTCATGATTTATTGTGTGATTAAGTTTTCTTATAAAGAAGGAAGAAAAGTAGAATATAAACCGGAAGATAAAAAATTAGAAAGAATTCTTACATGGGCAACAACAATTGGTGTTGCCGCACTGCTTGCTCCAGGGTTAATTATATGGAACCAGTATGTCAACGTCCCAAAGAATGCTTTAGAGGTAGATGTTATGGCTTGGCAATGGGGATGGCAATATAGATTGCCAGGTGAGGATGGAAAGCTAGGAACTACACAAGTAGTAAATATAAATGATAATAATCCTTTTGGAATAAACTCAGATGACCCATATGGTTTAGATGATGTAATGATCCAAAGTGATGTTTTAAATTTAGAGACAGATAGACCAGTAAAAATTTTATTAAGATCAGTAGATGTTCTTCATAATTGGTATGTTCCACAATTTAGAGCTAAAATGGATGCAGTCCCAGGAGTAATAACATTTTATTGGTTTGAACCTAATAAGGTTGGAGAATATGAGGTTTTATGTGCTGAGTATTGTGGAGTAGGGCATTATGCAATGAGAGGATCAGTTATAGTTCAAGATAAACAAAACTACAATCAATGGTTAAATGAACAAGAAACTTTTTCAGAATTAGTTGCAAAACAAAAGAAATTAGAAATTGAAAAAAATAAAATTGTTAAAAAAATAAATTTAAATTAAGGTATATAAAGGTAAATAAATTATGTCAGATGAAATAGATAATAAACAAAGCATACTAGCTCAGTCGTCAGAAACTATGAACGAATATTCAGGTTCAAAAGCTGCAGATGTTGATTATGTTAGACCCGCTGAAGTTCCTGATCAGGATTTATACCATGGACATAGCTTTATTACTAAATGGGTTTTTTGTCAGGATGCAAAAGTAATTGGAGTTCAATATTTTTTAACTGCTGTATTTACTGGAATAGTTGGGTTAATTTTATCTTGGTTAATGAGATTGCAATTAGGTTTTCCAGGACTTGCTGGTTTTATGACAGCAGAACATTATTATCAGTTCGTTACAATGCATGGAATGATAATGGTTGTGTATTTTTTGACCGCGTTATTTCTTGGAGGTTTTGGAAACTATTTAATACCATTAATGGTTGGAGCACGTGATATGGTTTTTCCATATGTCAACATGATTAGTTATTGGATGTTTTTTGTTGCTGTTGCAGTCTTGATGGCAAGCTTTTTTGTACCAGGTGGACCAACAGGATCAGGATGGACTTTATATCCGCCTCAAGCAATTTTAGAAGGAACACCAGGTTCCGGAATGGGAATTCTCTTAATGCTTATATCTTTATCCTTGTTTGTAATTGGTTTTACAATGGGTGGATTAAATTATTTAATTACTGTTTTACAGGCTAGAACAAGAGGCATGACACTAATGAGATTACCTTTAACAGTTTGGGGTATTTTTACTGCAACAGTGTTAGCAATGCTAGCATTTCCAGCACTTTTAGTAAGTTCAATTATGATGACTTTAGATAAGGTACTTGGAACAAGTTTCTTTATGCCAACGATTTTAAAAGCTGGTGAAGTTTTAGAATACGGTGGTGGAAGTCCTATACTTTTCCAACATTTATTTTGGTTTTTTGGTCACCCCGAAGTTTATATTGTTGCATTACCAGCATTTGGAATAGTTTCTGATTTAATTTCAGTCCATGCTAGAAAAAATATATTTGGTTATAGGATGATGGTTTGGGCAATTGTAGGTATTGGTGCATTAAGTTTCTTTGTTTGGGCACACCATATGTATGTAAGTGGAATGAACCCATGGTTTGGTTTTTTCTTTGCTACCACAACTTTAATAATAGCTGTTCCGACAGCCATGAAAGTATATAACTGGATTATAACACTGTGGAGAGGAAATATTAGAATTAATACAGTAATGTTGTGGTGCCTAGGGTTTATCGTTACATTTGTAAATGGTGGTATAACTGGAATTTTTTTAGGAAATGTTTCTGTAGATGTTCCATTATCCGATACATACTTTGTAGTTGCTCACTTCCACATGGTAATGGGAATTGCACCACTTATGGTAATTATGGGAGCTGTTTATCATTGGTTTCCATTAGTTGCAGGCAGAATTCTTGATGAAGGTTTAGGTAAATGGCATTTTTGGATAACATTTTTAGGAGCTTATTCAATTTACTTCCCAATGCACTATTTAGGATTCATTGGAGTGCCTAGAAGATATTTTGAAATGTATGATAGTCCTTATATGACTTCAGCGATAGGAATGAATGAATTTATAAGCTTAGCAGCTTTTATAGTTGGAGCGGCACAGTTTATTTTAATTTACAATATTATAAAAACTTTAAAAACTGGCAAACCTGCTGGTAAAAATCCTTGGAAGGCCAATTCTTTAGAGTGGCATACTTCAACAGTTCCACCTGAGCATGGAAATTTTGGTGATAGACTTCCAGTTGTTCATAGATGGCCTTATGATTTTAGTGTTCCTGGAGCAAAAGAAGATTTTATACCTCAGACAACACCACCGAGTGAAGTTGCACATACAGAGGTAGAAAAAACTTAAAATAAATATAAAAGGCAAATAATGTCTGAACAAAAAATAGCTGATTACGATTTAAAACCTGGTTTTAAAGGTATGGCTACAGATACGGGTTCGGACCAAACAATGTTTAAGGGAGTTCATTGGGGAAAAGCCATGATGTGGATTTTTCTATTAAGTGACACCTTCGTCTTTAGTTGTTTTTTAATTTCATACATGAAAGGTAGAGCCTCAACACCAATTGAATGGCCTTATCCTAGTGAAGTTTTTGCATTAGAGGTTTTTGGAGTTTCAGTACCTTTGCTTCTTATAGCAATCATGACCTTTGTGTTAATTACTAGCAGTGGAACTATGGCTCTTGCTGTTAAATACGGATATGAGAAAAATAGAAAAATGTGTGGATGGCTAGTTTTAGCAACAGCAATTGGTGGATTAACTTTTGTTGGAATGCAAGCTTTTGAATGGTCAAAATTAATTCACGAAGGTGTAAGACCTTGGGAAAATCCTTTTGGCGCTGCACAATTCGGTTCATTTTTCTTTATGATAACTGGATTTCATGGGACACACGTTTCTATTGGAGTAATTTTCTTATTTATCTACGCTTACAAAGTATTTGCTGGTCATTACGATACTGGGAAAAGGGGTTGGTTTACTTCAATGAAAGGTGATTATGTAGAAATCGAAATTCTTGGTTTATATTGGCACTTTGTAGATCTAGTGTGGGTATTTATTTTTGCATTTTTTTATTTATGGTAATTTAAATTATGGAAGAGATTAAAAAAAAAGAAGAACAAACATCAACTCACAAGATAGGCATATATCTTTGGATTTGGGGTTTATTATTTGTTCTTAGTTTTTTTTCTTACATGGTTGACTGGTATAATTTCCAGGGACTATTAAGATGGAGCCTAATTTTATTTTTTATGTTTTTAAAAGCTGGACTGATAATGGCTTTCTTTATGCATTTATTTTGGGAAAGATATGCCTTAGTTAATGTTTTGTTATGGCCCATGACAGCAATTGCATGTTTTGTTGCCTTAATGGTTGCTGAGGGTAAATATACTTTATTTACTAGACTATTTTATTTTTTTGTAGGAGGACAATAATTTATGGATGGATACACAATTTTGGGAGGATTTCTTATATTCTTTCTTCTTTTTATTTATCTAACCTGGTTTGGTTTTTCAGTAAAGGTAGATAATGAAAAAAATGAAAATTCTGAAATTAAAATTAATCCATACGACAACCTTCCTTTAAGTAGAAAATTAATCGATAAGAAAAATTCAAAAATAGGAATTTTTGATTTAGGTAATCATATTCTTATTATTGGAGTAATATTATTAGTAATATTCGTAAGCCTGAATGTAGATTAATTTTGACTACGATTACTTCAAAAAACAAAAATTCATTATTTTTAAATATTTCATCTTATTTAAAATCTTTGTTATTGTTAATGAAGCCAAGAGTTATGTCACTGGTTATATTTACTTGTGCAGTAGGATTGTTGTCTTCTCAAGTTACAATTCCTTTATTTGACTCACTGATTAGTATTTTTTTTGTCACTATAGGAGCGGGTGCAGCTGGTGCACTTAATATGTGGTATGAGGCGGATTTAGATAAACTTATGACAAGAACCTGTTTAAGGCCGATACCAACTGGAAAAATCAATAGGGAGCACGCTTTAGTATTTGGGGTAGTTCTGTCAATTATTTCAGTTTGTGGGCTTTATTATTTTTCAAACTTTTTGTCGGCATTTTTATTATTAGTAACTATTTCCTTTTATCTTTTTGTTTATACAATTTGGTTGAAGAGAAAAACTCCTCAGAATATTGTTATTGGTGGAGCTTCAGGAGCTTTGCCTCCGGTTATTGGATGGACTATAGCAACAAATTCTTTAACTATTGAACCTATAACATTCTTTTTAATTATATTTTATTGGACTCCATCTCATTTTTGGGCCTTAAGTCTTTATAAAGCTGAAGATTATTCAAAGGCGAAAATTCCAATGCTTCCAATTACAAATGGGATTGAAGAGACAAAGAAAAAAAATATTTATTTATTCTTTGTTTATGCTGCCAGTGATTATATTGCCATATATTATAGGTTTTACAGGTGAAATATTCCTTGTGACCTCATTATTGCTTACCTTTTATTACAATTATATCTGTTATGATCTTTATAAATTTACAAAAGATAAATTTGATTTAAATAAAGCAAAAAAAGTCTTTGGTTATTCAATTTTATATTTATTTTTAATTTTTGTATTATTCTTAATTGATAGTTTAATTTAAGGATTGCGCCTCAAAAAAATTCCGCTAGAGTGTTTATGAATATCCTAGATGAAATATATAAGCACAAGAAGTAAAGAAAAAGAATACAGTTTTGGAGAAGTTTTTCTAAAAGGCCTTGCTGATGATGGAGGCCTTTATGTTCCAAAATCATTAAAAAAATATAGCAAAGAAGAACTATTAGAGCTTAAAAATTTAAATTATTATGAATTATCAACTGAAATTATAAGCCAATTTTCATCAGATTTTATCTCAAGAGAAGAACTTTCATCTTTAATTAAAAAATCTTATTCAACATTTAGAGAAAAAAATGTAGTAAAAATCTCAAATATAGGGGATCTGAAATTATTAGAATTATTTCACGGACCAACGCTAGCATTCAAAGATGTTGCAATGCAATTCATTGGTAATCTGTATGAATATTATTTAAATAAAAATGATAAAAAAATAAATATAGTTGTTGCAACATCTGGAGATACTGGCGCGGCTGCTATCGATGCAATTAAAGGAAAATCTAATTTAAATATATTTGTTTTACATCCAAACAATAAAATTTCTTCTGTTCAAAGAAGATTAATGACAACAATCGAAGAAAAAAATGTTTATAATATTGCAATTGATGGAAACTTTGATGACTGTCAAAATATTGTAAAACAAATGTTTTCTGATCTTGAGTTTTCCAAATCTATAAATATGTCAGGGGTGAACTCAATAAATTGGGCAAGAATTATTGCTCAAGCGGTTTATTATTTTTATGCATATTTTAGATTAGGAATAGAAACTATTTCATTTTCTGTTCCAACAGGAAACTTTGGTGATGTTTTTGCTGGCTATCTTGCAAAGAAAATGGGATTACCAATAGATAAACTAATTGTTGCAACAAATGAAAATGATATTTTACATAGAGCTATTTCTAATGGAGATTATGTCTCAAAAGAAGTTAAAGAAACATTGTCACCGAGTATGGATATTCAATTAGCAAGCAACTTTGAAAGATTAATTTACTACATAAATAATTCTGACTCTGAAAAAACAGCAGAAATTATGAAAAAAGTTAAACAAAATTCATATCAAATTGAAAAGAATAATTTAGAGGTAATCCAAAAAGATTTTTTATCTGAAAGTTGCAATGAAAGAGAAACTTTGGACATCATTAAAAAAAATTATGAAGAAAATAAGATAATACTAGATCCACATACAGCTGTTGGAGTAGGGGCTGCAAAAAAACTATCTTTTAATGATTGTGTAGTTTTATCAACAGCCCATCCATGTAAATTTCCAGATGCAACAGATAATGCGATAAAAATACATGAAAATTTACCAGATGAACTCAAGCATGTGCTTAGCAAAGATGAAAACTTTAAAGTGTTAAAAAGTGACATTGAAGAAGTAAAAAACTTTGTTAGAAGCAAGACATGAAATTAAAAGTAAACGATACTATTCCAGGGGCACAAATCTATATTTTAAAAGATGGCGAGCCTAAGGAGCAAAGTATTAAAGAAACCTTGGGAAACAGTAAAATACTGTTATTTGGATTGCCAGGGGCTTATACTTCCACATGTTCTAAATTTCATTTACCCGGGTATGTAAAGAACGTTGAAAAATTAAAAGCCAAAGGAATTGATAGAATATTTTGTATATCCGTAAACGATCCACATGTGATGAATGCTTGGGGTGAAGTTAATAATGTCAGAAATAATATAACTATGTTAGCTGATCCTTATTTATCTTTTACAAAATCAATTGGTGCAGAAATTGATAGAAACTCTAAAGGGATGGGAATTAGATCAAGTCGTTACGCAATGATAATTGAAAATATGAAAGTTCTGAATATTCAAGAGGAAGAAGAAACTAAAAGTTGTGGAATTTCTTCTGCAGAAGGAATTTTAAATCTTATTTAATTAAAAGGGGCGTTCTGTTGCCAGGTGTCCCAATTATAAATTTGCAGCTTCTCTAGCAATCAAATCTACTTCATTATTTAATTTATCAGTAGCATGTGCTTTTACCCAATTCCAACTTATTTCAAATTCATTATTTAGAAGATCTAACTCTTCCCAAAGTTCTTTATTTTTAACTGGTTGTTTGTCTGAAGTTTTCCATCCATTTTTTTTCCAATTATGGATCCACTCGGTTATTCCTGACTTCACATATTTAGAGTCTGTAAAAATTTGAACTTTACTACCTTTGGGAATTTTCTTTAAAGCTTGAATTGGAGCAAGTAATTCCATTTGATTGTTTGTAGTATTTTTTTTACTTCCCTTGATATGAGTTTTTTTTTCATCATCAATAATTATTGCTGCCCATCCACCATTTCCTGGATTTTCTAAACAAGAACCATCGGTATAAATTTTAATCATTTAATTATAATAATTTTTAAAATTGTTAAATTGATTATGTACTTTAAGTTTTTGAATATATTCTTTTGGATTCTTTATTTTTATAACAGCAGTTTTTGGTGTATTTAAGTAATCGTAAGTTCTTGTTAATAAATATCTTAGTGCAGCACCTTTGCATAAAACATTTAAAGATTTTTTTTCTTTATCAGATAATTTTCTTATTTTTGAATAACCTCTAATCAAATTTGTTGATTTTTTCTTATTAAATATAAATTTATTATTTTTTTTATCAAAGCATAATGCATTTATACAAATAGCAATTTCGTACATTAAAAAATCATTACATGCAAAATAGAAGTCTATATAGCCATTAAATTTATTTTTCTTAAAAAAAATATTATCAATAAACAAA
>CACEHK010000026.1 GCA_902559305.1 uncultured Pelagibacteraceae bacterium
TGTTATTTAAATTAGTTTTCATTAAAGCACTAAAATTATTATTTTTTTGAAATAATATTAGAATTATATGATCTTTAATTTCATATTTTGATATAATTTCATTAAAGTTGTAACTTTCTATATTATTAATATTACTTTTTATTAAATTTATATCCTCAATATCTTCATTGGGTAAAATATAACTTAAAAGATAATGCTTTTTACTTGATTCATTCCAATTATTATAAAAAGTATTTTCAGAAAATAATAAAACTTGATTTTTTTCACTATTAATTAAAATAGGTATTAAAAGTAATTTTTTTTGTTTTGGAATTGAAGGAAATATATTTTTCTTTTCTAAATAGTTAAATAACTCTTTTTTATTAAATACAACCTCAAAGCTTGAAACATATTTATTGTCTATAAATTTTTCATTAACAATCGAAAAAGATTCAATTAAGCTGTAAATAGTTTTTAAATTAATTAAATTAG
Organism: uncultured Pelagibacteraceae bacterium; assembly: GCA_902559305.1. GTDB lineage: Bacteria > Pseudomonadota > Alphaproteobacteria > Pelagibacterales > Pelagibacteraceae > Pelagibacter. The sequence goes on from CACEHK010000026.1 coordinate 472, forward strand.
TTATTTCCTCTTTATTAATTGTTGTTATTTTTAAAATAAGCTGTTCAAAAGCTTTTTCAAAAGCCAAATCAATTACTTCTTCCTTATTAAAACTATTATCGTATGGCTTTGATATCTCTAAATCGACTATTTTATAATTATTGCCTTTAGCAGGGATTGTGGAAAACTTTAGAAAAAAAATTATGAAAAATAAAAACAATATATAAATTGATTTATTAAAAAAATTTTTTTTTATAAAAATATTTAACATAGATGAAAAATAATAACTTAACATATGAAAAGAGCGGAGTTAATATTAAAGCTGCTGATAAATTTATAAAAATTATATCTTCATTATCAAAAAAAAGACAAAATAGTAAGAATTTTCAAAATATTGGCGGTTTTGGCTCTATAACAAATATTCCAAAAAATATTAGAAACCCTCAAATAGTAGCTAGTACAGATGGAGTGGGTACAAAAATTGAAATTGCTAATGAGTTAAAAAAATTTGATTCAATAGGTATAGACCTGGTAGCTATGTGTGTAAATGATTTAATAGTCCAGGGAGCTAGGCCTTTAATTTTTTTGGATTATATATCAATTAATAAAATTAATTTAAAAAAATTAAAACAAATAATTAAGGGTGTAATGAAAGGTTGTAAAATTTCCGGTTGCGAATTGGTTGGAGGAGAAACTGCAGAGATGCCAGGAACATATTCTAAAGATAAGTTTGATATTGCAGGTTTTTCAGTTGGTATTGTCGATAAAAAAAAAATTCTTAATAAATCAAAGATTAAGTTAAATAATTTAATTATATCTATTCCTTCTAATGGATTACATTCAAATGGTTATTCTTTAATAAGATATATTTTAAAAAAAAAAAAAATTAAATTAATAACAAATAAATTTTTGAAGAATGAATTACTAAAACCTACAAAAATTTATGTTAATGAGATTTTAAAATTAGTTGATAAAAAATTGATTAATGGTTGTGCAAATATCACTGGGGGTGGTTTAAAAGATAATATTGAAAGAATTTTACCAGGAAATTTATCTGCAGAAATTAATTTAGAAAAAATTAAACCAAATAAAATCTTTAAGTGGATGCACTCTATAGGCATTAAAGACGAAGAAATGTTAAGAACTTTTAATTGTGGTGTTGGTTTTTGTATTATAATAGATAAAAAAAAATTAAAAAAAATTAATAAATATTTTTCAAAATCATATAAACCATATGTAATAGGTAAGATAACCTATAATAAAAAAAAAGTTAAATTAAATGGAAAAATTAAATGGTAATAGAAAATTAAGAGCTTCTGTTTTTATATCTGGCAGAGGTACAAATCTAAATTCTATTATAAAATTTTCTAAAAAAAAAAAATCTTTATTCGAGGTGATTTTAGTTATTTCTAATAACAGTAAGGCAAAAGGATTAAATATTGCCAAAAAAAATAAAATTAAATATTTGATTGTAAATTATAAGAATAAAAATTCTGCAGAGAACAAAGTTTTAAAAAATTTAAAAAAATATAGAATAGATTTTGTTTGTTTGGCTGGTTTTATGAAAATTCTATCAAAAAATTTTATTTCAAATTTTAAAGGAAAAATAATTAACATTCATCCATCTTTATTACCAAAGTATAAAGGTTTAAATACGCACGAAAGAGTTATTATGAATAATGAAAAATTTTCAGGATGTACTGTTCATGAGGTTACCTCAAAGCTAGATTCTGGAAAAATAATTATTCAAAAAAAAGTTAAAATAAAAAAAATGGAAACTCCAAGATCCTTAGCTAAGAAAATTCTTAAAATTGAACATGAAATCTATCCCTTGGGTATAAAAAAAACTTTTAATTTTTAAAGAAAAAATCAATCTCTATTTTGCCATTTTCCTTACTATCTGAACCATGAACTGAGTTTTTATCAATAGATATGCCATATTTTTTTCTAATTGTTCCCTCTTTAGCATCTTTTGGGTTTGTTGCCCCCATTAATTCTCTATTAGAAAGTACTGCATTCTCTTTTTCTAAAATCATTACTAAAATTGGTCCGGAAGATAAGTACTCACATAAATCATTATAAAATGGTTTAGTTTCATGAACTTTATAAAATTTTTCTGCTTCATTTTTTTCAAGTTTTATTTTTTTTTCTTTAATAATTTTAAAACCATTGTTTAAAAATATATTTTTAATTTCTTGATCTAGATTTCTTTCAACCGCATCTGGTTTTATTATTGATAATGTTTGTTCTAAATTATTCATAATTATCTTCCACAAATTTATTTAGTAGCCTAACTCCGTATCCTGTTGCTCCACCAGAATTTAGGGCGCCTGCATACTTAGAAAATGCCATCCCAGCTATATCAAGATGTGCCCATGGTGTTTTATTAATAACAAATCTTTGTAAAAATTGTGCTGCGGTTGTTGATCCTGCTCCTCCGACGTAATTTATATTTTGCATATCTGCATTTTTTGAATTCATCAGTTTATCATAGTTTTTATGTAATGGTAATCTCCAAGCCTTTTCCTCAACTTTTTCTCCTGCATCAAAAATCTGTTTAGATAATTTATCATTATTAGAAAATAGCCCAGCATATTCAGATCCTAATGCAACAACTATTGCTCCAGTTAATGTTGCGAGGTCAATCATAAAACTAGGTTTAAATTTTCTTTCAGTAAAACTTAAAGCATCTGCTAATACTAATCTTCCTTCTGCATCAGTATTTAATACTTCTATAGTTTTTCCACTGTATGATTTTACTATATCTCCAGGTCTTTGAGCATTTCCGCCAGGCATGTTCTCAACCAACCCAACAACACCAACAGCATTTATTTTTGCTTTTCTTAATGCAAAATTTTTCATTAGTCCTACTACTACGGCAGATCCAGCCATATCATAGGTCATGTCCTCCATAAACCTAGCTGGTTTTAATGAAATTCCACCTGTATCAAAACAAACTCCTTTTCCAATAAATGCTAAAGGCTTTGAATTAGATTTATTCCCTCTCCATTCCATTGTTACCAAATATGATCCTCTTATGCTTCCTTGTCCTACACCAAGTAAAGCATTACATCCTAATCTTTTTAATTTTTTTTCATCATAAACTGTAATTTTTAAACCATATTTTTTTAATTTGAGTAATCTTTTTGCATATTCGTCTGGATGTAAAATATTTCCTGGTTCAGAAACTAAATCTTTTGTAAAATTTACACCTTTTAAAATTGCATCTAATTTATATTTAGCTTTTGTGTCAATTTGATTTTTTCTTTTTAGTATATTTAAAGTTATTTCTTTTTCATTTTTTTTAGATTTATACAAACTAAACTCATAGGCTTTTAACTCTGCTCCATGAATAAACTCACTAAATTTTATTTTATTTTTAACTGAAGGAAAGTTTGATCCCAAAACCAAAATATCATTTATGCTATTAGATTTTAGATGATCATAAAACTTAGCTCCAAGTTTCTCCGAGTGCAAACTATTATTTTTTTCAGTTAAAAGGATCATTATTAGTCTTTGATCAAATTCAAGATTTAATGAAAAAATTTTGTTCTCTTTGGTTTTTTTATTATTTTTTAAAAAATTTTGTATTTTTTGATTTATTTTTTCATCAAAAATCCCTTTAAAATCATAAATTTTTGAGTCATTTGCTAAAAAAATTGCTGTGTTCTTTGAAGAACTGTTTTGTCCATCTAAATATTTTATTTTTAAGCTCATTTATATTAAATATAGTATAGGTTGAAACGTATATATGTATCAAAATTATAAATTTCAATGAAAAAATTAATTTTTAAAAATATATTATCAGAAATTTTAGTGTTTTTACTGTTAGCGCTATTTAGCTTGACAATAATTATATGGGTTATTCAGGCTGTGAACTATTTAGACCTAGTATCTGAAGACGGTCATAGCTTTAACATTTATTTTAAATATTCCATTTTAAGTATACCAAAAATACTGAGTAGAATTTTGCTTTTTGTTCTTTTTGTCTCTATTTTTTTTGTAATAACAAAATATGAAGAAAATAATGAAATTCTTATTTTTTGGACAAATGGAATAAAAAAAATAGATTTAATTAATGCAGTTTTAAAATTATCAATTTTATTAATATTAGCTCAATTAATATTAAATAGTTTTGTTGTTCCTAAAAGTTTAGATCTTGGCAGAAAATATATTAGAGGATCAGGCATTGAAATGTTTCCATCATTATTAAAAGAAAAAAAATTTATTGATATAGTTTCTGATTTAACAATGTTTATAGATGTCAAAAAAAATAAAGGTGAATTTGAAAATATTTTTTTGAAAGATAAATTTAATGAAGATAATTCAAGAATTATTATAGCTAAAAAAGGAAACATTATTTCAAAAAATAATTTGTACTATTTAGTTTTAGAAAATGGCAAAATGCTTAATTTAGAAAAAAAAAATACCAATATTATAGAGTTTAAAAAAAGTGAGATTAACTTAAGTACATACTCTACAAAAACAACTACCTTCCCTAAAATTCAAGAAATAGATTCAAAAGAATTAATAAATTGTCTAGATACTTATTATAATTATAAAGAAACATATATTAAACCAAACTTTGAATGCAGTGAAACATCAATCAATCCAGTAATTAAAGAATTGTTTAAGAGATTTATTAAGCCTCTATATATTTTTTTAATTACCCTAGTAGCGACAAGTGTTGTTTTAAAATCAAAAGACGAAAAAAATTATCTTAAATATAAATATTTTATGTTTTTTTTAGGTATTGTTATAATTGTATTATCAGAATTTACATCTTCTTATATTGATATAAAAAATTTATATTCTCCTTTTGTAATTATTTTACCTTTTGTTTTTTGTTTAATATTTTATTTATCAATATTTAAAGGATCTAGAAAAATTTACTAAATTATGAATATAAAAGTCTACCAAAGAAATATTATATTTTCATTTCTAAAAAATATTTTAGTAGTTTCACTTGTTTTTTTATGTCTTGCATTTATTTTAAATATTTTAGAAGAAATTGAATTTTTTAAAGAAACGGAGAATAATTTACAATATCCTATATTTGTAACCTTTTTAAATATACCATCAATATTGTTTGATCTTTTTCCTTTCATATTATTAATTGCTACTCAACTTTTTTTTCTAGATTCTTTTAATAAAAGTGAAATTATAATTTATAAAAATTTTGGTTTATCAAATTTAAAAATTATTAAAATAATTGCTCTATTTGCATTTTTATTTGGTATATTTTTATGTAGTGTTTTTTATACTTTATCTTCAGAGCTTAAATACTCGTATTTAAGTTTTAAGAATAAATTTACTAATGATAATAAATATCTTGCGGTAATTAATGAAAATGGTCTGTGGATAAAGGATGAAATAGATAATGAAATTAACATTATTAATGCTGAATCTTTTAAAAATGGATTAATTGAAAATGTAACTATAGTTAGGTTAAGCAAAGATTTTGAATTTATCAATACTATTAATGCAAGAAAAGCTAATATAGATAATAATAACTGGATATTAACAGATGTTAAAATACACAGCTTAAATAAACAAAGTGTATCTCATAAATCCTACAAATTCTTTTCTAACTTCGATAGATTAAAAATTGATAGTATATTTTCAAACTTATCATCTCAAAGTTTATACAAATTATATTTTTTAATGAGCGACTACAAAGATTTGGGATATTCAACTATGGAAATTAAATCTCATATATACAAAGTTATTTCTTTACCTTTATACTTGGTTGTAATGACCTTAATCGGTTCAATACTTATGTATAATAGTAGTTATAAAAAATCAAAAATTCTAGTTATAATGGTCGGGATAATATCTTCGGTTCTAGTTTATTATTTAATTTATTTTTCAAATCTATTAGGAACTAATGAAAATCTTCCTTTGATCGTATCAGTTTTTTTACCATATATTTTACTTTTTTTAGCTTCTTCAATAGGATTGGTGAGTGTCAATGAAAAATAATAAAATTATACTCTTAACAATATTATTTTATTTTATAAATATTAATTTACTTGGTGAAGATTTTAATATCCAGTCTACTGAGATAGAAGTAAAAGAAAAAGGTAATCTAATAATAGCAACAAAAGGAGTAAAAATTGAATCTAATGATGATTTAATTATTGAAGGAAAAAATTCTGAATATGACAAAAAAAATAATATTTTAAAAATTTTTGGAGATGTAAAGGTTTATGATAGAATAAATGATATTTTTATTCAATCAGAAAAAATTAATTATTTAAAAAATGAAGAATTAATATTTACTGAAGGCAAATCAACTGTT
>CACEHK010000027.1 GCA_902559305.1 uncultured Pelagibacteraceae bacterium
AGTTTACTAATATTATTTTGAAGATTTGGTAAATCTTTTCCTAAAGTCTCCCAATGATTAACAATTTGGATATATGATTTTTTTCCAAAAAAATTGGTCAATCTATTATTTATTTGTTTTTTGCTAAATTTATTAATTTTTTTTATATCTTTATTTTTTAAGTATTTAATAACTTGATGACTACTTTTTGCGACTAAAGATAATTGGTTTGGCAGTTTATGGCCTATATTTAGTGACTTTGGTGTATAAGCAATAACCTTTTTTTTTCTTAATGAAGCTTCAAGTCCTCCTGTGCAACCGTTATGTATAACTGCAATAGCAGAGTTTATACTGTGGCCGATTTCATCTGAGTTATCTACGATTATATTTTTATTCTCAAAAAAAATACTTTTCCAATCTTCAACATTTTCAATTGGATGTGGTCTAAATAATATTTTTTTTTTTTTATATATAAATGAAATTTCTTTTATAACTTTTACAAAATAATTAAAAATTATATGTTCATTTGTAGCTCTATCAATTATATTTTTAATTGACATGCCTCTGTTAAAATATCCAAGGTTTCTTAACCAGTGAATAGTTTTGGCTACATTACGGTGTCCACATACTGTTTCAAAATTTGAACTAATTAAAATAAATTTTTCTTTTCTTTTTTTATAAAAATTTGAAAAATCTTTTCTCCAAAAATCTATTCTAGGATTACCGGTGTTAACAAACTTCGATTTAAATTTAGGATATGTTTTTTTAAGATTATTAAAGTCAAATTTTCCCCAGGTAAATATCGAGTCTATAAATTGAATAGTTTTTTTACCATATCTAGATTTTACATACTCTTTAGGATTATCATTTATATGTCCTGACTCTTCATCTTGGGAAGTGCAAATAAAATTTTTTTTTTTTAATTTGCTTAATTCATTGACTCTTCTTTTTACAGGTGGCAGTGATTTAAAATGAACTATACCAGGTTTTAAAAGATTTCTTTTAAAATATGGCTCTAAATCTCCAATATATACATCATGACCCCTTATAGCCGATTCAAGAGCAAGTAGCATTCTTGAAGATAGTTCTCTTCTTTTAATTTCAATTGAAATATAAATATTCATACTAAATAATTTTTCCAAATAAAATATGGTCTATATACTTATTAAAAATTAATAATTGCTTTTTTCTATTGCCTTCTAATTTAAACTTATTTTTTTTGAACGCTTTGACCATACCTACGTTTAAACTTGGTGTGCCCGCCACTAATTTTCTTAGTTTTAGTTTTCTCTTAGAGTGCTTGCAAACTAATTTTATAACTTTTGTTGCGTATCCTTTGTTCCAATATTCTTTTTCACCAATCATAATGCCTAAATCCCCTGTTCGAGAATACCAATCTATATGGCCAATTTTAACAGTTCCTATATTTGTTTTATTTATTTTTATAAAATAGAAATAATCATTTTTACTTTTTTCTAATTTTTGAACATATTTGACGATATCCTTATTTTTAAACGGTTTAAATAATTCTTGTCTATATAAGTATTTTATTACTTCTTTATCTTTAAGCCATTTTATATAATTTGTTTTTTTTATATCGACTGATTTTATAGGTTTTAAATAAATTTTATTTTTATTATTTTTTTTCATTTATAAATTTTAAGTTTGTATAATCCCAATTCACAAAATTATATCCCTGCTTAATTAATAATTCTTTAGTTTCCTTAAGGCCACCACCCATAAAATTAAATATATGAGAAGTAGAAACTGCATGTAGAAAATTTGTTTTTATTCCCTCTAGTAATTGCAAGTAGTTATCTGCACCTCCACAAGGTATTATTGGAAGATTTGTAATATTATTTACTTCTTGTAATGTTTCGATATCGTAGCCATATCCAACACCATCTCTATCTATAGAATTAAGGAGTAATTCTCCAGCACCGAGTAGTTCAACTTTTTTTATTGCATCTTTTAAATTTAAATCAATTTCTTTTTTTCCACTATCTATGAATAATTTAGCATTTACTAAACCCTGATTTTTATAGTCAATTGAAGCCACGACAGATTGCGAGCCATATTTATCAACAATTTTATTTATAAATTTATTATTATTTTTAAAAAACTCAGAATTAATAATAATTTTATCTGCCCCATTATCAAAATAATATTTTGCAGTTTGAAAACTATTAATACCACCTCCAATACCAACGGGCATAAAAGATTTTTCAATTAAAGGTTTTATGTCATTAATAAAATTTTCAAAATTCATGTTTTTATTTTTATTAATATTTAGTATAATTAATTCATCTATACTTTTTGACATTTCATTAAAATCATAATTATCAATTACCCATTTTGTGTTTCCAACTTTTTGTAACTTAAAATTTCTACTCAAATTAAAAACACCTTCTGAGTATAAAAGTACAAAGCACATTCTTGGAGCAATCATAATTAAATTATTTTATTAATTTTTAAAAAATTATATAAAAACTGTATCCCATGGTTCTGACTTTTTTCTGGATGAAACTGAGTTCCAATTATATTTTCTCTTTTGATTACTGATGGAAAAGTAATTTCATACTCAGTTTCAGCTAAAACATCTTCTTTGTTTTCTGCATTAAAATAGTAACTATGTACAAAATAAAATTTTGAGTTGTTTGATATATTTTCAAATATTGGTTCATTTTTTTTTAAATTTATTAAGTTATTGAATCCAATATGGGGTACTTTTTTCTTGATATTAAATTTTTTTAAACTGCCTTTTACCCAAGAAAAGCCCTTATCGTTTATACTTTCATCGCTATTAGAACCAAAAAGTTGCATACCTAAACAAATTCCTAAAATAGGTATTTTTTTTTTATAAGCTAAATAGTTTAAAGGCTCATCAAATTTTTTTTTTTTTATATCATTAATTATTTTGAATGAACCATCCCCAGGCAATATTAAACAATCAGATTCAATTATTGATTCAGTTGTATTTATAATGTTTGTTTCAATATTAAAAAATTTAAAAGCGTTTTTAATAGACCAAATGTTTCCACAATCATAATTAAGTATATTAATTTTCATTTTTATCTTTTATTACTTAAATTTAAGTTTAAATTTTATGAGTTCAATCTTTTAAAAGTTGAATGTTTAACTTCTCCTTTTAAAACTAATGAATTATTTTTTAAATGATAATTAATTTTTTGAAATACTTTTTCAGTTTCTATTAAATATCTATTAATTATTTTATCATTGTAAGCATAAGTTGTGGCTAAAGTGGTATTTGCTAAAAATCCAACTTTTAACATTTCTTGAATATAAAAAGTTGATATCTTCAAATTATCAATGTGATCAAATTTAAAACTAGGAATGGCATTAATTCCGCTTATAATAATTTTTAATCCATTTTTTTTTGCTGCATACTCCCACCCTTTCTTAATTTTTATACCATATTCAGAAATTTTTTTATTAACATTAAGTTTTTTAAGCTTTTGTAAGGTCTTATTTGCAGCTATAAAACCTAGCCTATCTGTCCACATCGTGGAACTAATAAATGTTTCTTGCGCAACTTGCATAATTTTTTTTTTTCCAATTATTGCTGAAATCGGATACCCATTTCCTATTGACTTTCCAAAAATAGCTAAATCTGGTTTAACATTAAATTTAAGATGAATCCCTCCATAGTTATCCTTAAAACCAGATGTAATTTCATCAAATATAAGAATTGCATTATTTTTTTTTGCAATTTTTTTAATTTCACTAAGAAATTTTTTATTTGGTTTTGTTGCTCTCATTGGCTCCATAATTACAGTGCCAATATTATTATTTTTTCTTTTAAAAAGTTTTTTAAATGAATTTAAATCATTGTAAAAAAAAGGTTTTATTGTTCCCTTAAATGATTTTGAAACACCCTTTGTCTTTAAACCCGGAAGTAATTGATAATCTAAATTTTTTGAATTTTTTATATTTGCAGCTAAATACCAATCATGCCATCCATGATAACCACAGAAAGCAATATTTTGTTTTTTTGAGTATGCTCTAGCTATTCTAATTGCAACCAGACAAGCTTCTCCTCCGGATTTACAAAATTTAGCCATACCAGCCCATTTATGTATTTTTAAAAATTCTTTTGCTAAATCTATCTCTTCTTTTGCATTAAGAGTTGTCATTGATCCTTTTTTTAAACCATTGATAATTGCTGAATTTAATTCATGATCTGCATAACCTAAAACGCAGGAAGTAACTCCCATCCCGGCAAAATCATAGTACATTTTATTATCTAAATCCCAAATTTTGTAACCTTTTGCTTTATTATAATAATTTGGCCAATAACCAGGAAGAAACATTTCGCTTCTTTTAGATAACAACTGATTTCCCCCAGGAATAATTTTTTTTGCTTTTTTTAGAAGTTTTTGTCCTTTATTCATATTTACTTTAGAGATAATATATTAGCTAAAATAATGTATAACATCATTATATTGATTAACATTTCCAATTTCATGCCAATATTTTTCCATTTTATAATTTCCAATTTTAAATTTTTTTTTAAGTAGTAAATTTATTAAATCTGTCATATCAAAAACTTTTTTATTAGGTATTAGTTTAACCAAATTATGATCTAGTACATATATTCCAGCTAGAATTTCAGAGCTATATATGGGTTTTTCTTTTATAGAAACTAGTTTTCGTGCTTTAGTTTTAATTACTCCATAAGGATTTTGAAAATCATAATTGCTTGAAACTATAGTTATAAGATTTTTATTTTTATTGTGAAAATATAAAATTTCACTTAGATCAAAGTTCGCAATTATATCTCCATTAATAACTATAATAGGTTTTTTTTTTTTAAGAATTCTTTTTTTTATAAGTCCAACTGAGCCTACAGTTCCTAAAGGAGATTTTTCATCTATATAATTAATTTTTACTCCCAAACTTTCCCCATTTTGGAAATATTTTTTTATAATATTTTTAAGATAATTTACACTTATATTGAAATTATAATAACCTGCATCTTTGCAATTTAAAATAAGTTTTTCAAGAATTGGTCTACCATTTATTTTTACCATCGGTTTTGGAATTTTTTGTGTTATTGGTCTTAATCTTTGTCCTCTTCCACCTGCCATAATTATTATTTCGTTTTCAATTTTTTTATATTCAATCTTTTGTTCTACACTATAAGCGCCTATCAAAGTATTTTGATTATCTAAAATTGGAATTTTTCTAATTCTATATTCATTAATCAATTTTTGAAATTTTTCTAAATTGCTATTTTTAAATACAAAAAATGGCTTTTTATTAAATATTTTTGCAATACTATTTTTTAATTTAAAACCATTGATTAATCCTCTTCTAATATCTCCATCTGTAATAGTTCCACTTAGTTTTCCATTTTTTGAACAAACAAATAAAATTTGCGAGCCTAACTTGTTAAGCTTAATCAGAGTCTGTTTTACATTTAGATTATCTTTTATAACTAGTTTTTTCCAATTTTTATCAATTATTATCATAGTAAATATAAACTAAATAAATCTGCTAGGTAAATTAATAATTCTTTCGTACATTCTTTTTGAAATTTTAAGATTCATTTTGGGACAATTTTTATACATTTTAGTTTCAGAAAGTAATTGCCATGGTGCCCTAGCCTCTATGCCTAATTTAATCATATTTATAATTAATTTATTTCTAATTTTAGATATTTTTTTATCTAAAAGTAAAGTTTGCAACCAATAATTACTTCTAGATAAATTTGGTTCATTAAATAAGTTCATACTTTTAAAATTAGAAAAAAAATTTTTATAGATTAAAAATAATTTTCTATTTTTTTCTATGAGTTTGTTTAAATTTTTTAATTGTGATATCCCTAAACTGGCATTAATACTCGGTAATCGATAATTAAAACCTCTTGTTTCAAAAATAAATTTCCATTTATGATTTTTTTTTCCATTATTTATTAACTTTTTAACTTTTTCAGCAACTTTAGAGGATTTTGTTAAAATTGCTCCTCCACCACCTGTGGTGATAATTTTATTACCATTAAAACTTAAAATACCAATTTCACCAAATGTGCCAGCATGCTTTTTATTATAAAAAGTACCTAACGCCTCAGCAGCATCTTCGACAACAAGAAGATTAAATTTTTTTGCAATGTCCATAATTTTTAAAATCTTAGGCGGATGTCCAAATGTATATAAAATTAAAATTGCTTTTATTGGTCTTTTTGTTTTTTTATTTATTGTAATACCTTTATTTTTTTTTGTATTTAGAATTAAATATTTTTCTAATTTTATGGGACATATTCCTAAAGTTTCTTCTTCTATGTCAATAAAATGTGGAATAGCTCCACACATTGAAGCTGCATTGGGTCCAGCAATATAATTAAAAGATGGCATTAAAACTTCATCATTTTTATTTATCCCTAAAGCTGACATTGCAACTTGTAATGCTGCAGTCCCATTTATTGTAGATATAACATATTTTGATTTTGTATATTTTGATAATTTATTTTCAAAAATTCTTGAGTACTTTCCGTAAGAGGAAATTTCTTTTTCTTTTAAAGCATTCAATATTATTTTTTTGTCATTAGAAAAAATTACAGGAGCATTTAAATTTTTAAGATCGACTTTTTTTTTAAAAGATCTTTTAAAACTGGT
>CACEHK010000028.1 GCA_902559305.1 uncultured Pelagibacteraceae bacterium
AACTGTTGAAAATACTTTCTTTAAGTCAATATTATTATTAGAATCTAGATCTGTATAACTAAGTCTGATACCTCTTGACTTAAAATATCTTATTTTTTTTTTGTCTTTAGTAGAGTGAAAGATAACAGTGTTATTTTTGTTTTTATCAGTAATTATAGGTGAGTTCTTATTAATTTTTAAATTTTTATCAATAATTAATCTTTTAGGAGAAAAATTTTCTAAACCATTAATTCGGCAGGATAATTTTGAATTATCAGTATTAGCAGTTTTAGATGAAATTAAAATTGAGTCAAAATTATACCTTAGAATATGCGATACATCTCTTGAATGATGATTGGTTATAAATTTACTATTTGATGATATATAATAATCACTCGAACAAGCTATTTTAGCAGCAATAAAAGGTTTTTTATTTTTTTTATGTAAAAAATAATTTTTATAAATTATTTTACTTTCTAATTTTAAAATACCTCTTGATACATTGATTTTTTTTGATCTTAAAAGCGCATATGCTTTATTAGAAGTTCTTTTGTCAATATCGTTGGATGAATAAATTACTCTTTTAATTTTTGAATTAACTATTTGATTTGTGCATGGTGGTGTTTTGCCATAATGAGTACAAGGTTCCATTGTAATATAAATTGATGAACCTTTAAGTTCATTCATTTTACATTTATTTATAGCAACAGTTTCGGCATGAGGTCTTCCTTTAAATCCTGTTTGACCAAAAGAAATAATTTTATTATTTTTTACTATTACACAGCCAACAGAGGGGTTTAATCCAGTTAAACCAATTCTTTCTTTGGCCAAATTCATGGCAATGCTCATGAAATACTTATCTAAATTCTTTGATTTATCTTTTTTTGAAGACATCAATTTTATCTACGAATTGAATAAAATCTTTTTCTTCTCTAAAATTACGATAAACTGATGCAAATCTAACATAAGCTACAGGATCTAAATCTTTTAACCCATCCATAACCATTGTGCCGATAGTATTTGAAGCTATTTCACTTTGACCCAATTCCTCTAAAGATCGAGATATATTTGTTATAAATTTTTCAACTGTGTCTGTATCTATTGGTCTCTTTTTTAATGCAATATAAATTGATTTTGACAACTTTTCTCTATCAAATGGTGATTTTCTTCCATTTTTTTTTACAACCATCATTTCTCTAAACTGGACTCTTTCAAAAGTGGTAAATCTCTCACCACAAACACATAATCTTCTTCTTCTAATCGCCGTGCCGTCTTCTGTTGGTCTAGAGTCTACAACAGAAGTTTCTCCTTTTTTGCATATTGGACAAATCATTTTCTTAAATTCTTATATATAGGAAATGATGAACAAAGAGAAACTACTTCTTTTCTAACTTCACCCTCAACCTTTGTGTTATCTGTAGGGTTTTTAGACAGTCCAATAATAACTTTTGTGATTAATTCACCTACCTTTTCAAATTCTTTTAATCCAAAACCTCTTGTTGTTGCAGCTTGAGAACCTAGTCTTATGCCAGATGTAACCATGGGGCTTTCAGAATCAAATGGAATACCGTTTTTATTGCACGTAATGTTTGCTCTAGATAAACTTTCTGCAGCTAAATTACCTTTTACATTAAAAGGTCTTAAATCAACCAACATTAAATGTGTGTCTGTACCTCCTGAGTAAATTTTAAAACCATTATTTTTTAATGTTTCAGAAAGGATTTTTGCATTTGCCAAAACTGATTTTATATAATCTTTAAATTCTGGTTTTAAAGCTTCTAAAAATCCAGCGGCCTTAGCAGCTATAATATGCATTAAGGGACCACCTTGATAACCAGGGAATACAGCAGTATTAAATTTTTTTGACAGATCTTCATGATTAGTTAAAATAATTCCTCCTCTTGCACTCCTAAAAACTTTATGAGTTGTAGAAGTTACAACATGAGCATAGTCACAAGGGTTTGGATAACCCTTTCCAGCAACAAGACCTGAGAAATGAGCCATGTCAACCATTAGATATGCTCCTACTTTATCAGCGATTTCTCTAAATCTTTTAAAATCAATAACTCTAGAGTATGCACTTCCGCCAGCAATTATAAGTTTTGGTTTGTGCTCTATAGCAAGTTTTTCAACATTGTCATAATCAATAAGCTCAGAATTTTTATCAACTTCGTATCCTATTGCATTAAACCATTTTCCAGACATAGAAATTTTTAAACCATGTGTAATATGACCTCCAGAGTTAAGGCTCATTCCCATAAATGTATCTCCAGGTTTTAACAGAGCCAAGAAAACAGCTCCATTTGCTTGCGCCCCAGAGTGTGGCTGAGCATTTGCAAACTTACAATTAAAAATTTTTTTTAATCTATCTATTGCTAATTCTTCAGCTACATCTACATGTTCACATCCATTATAATATCTTTTACCTGGATACCCTTCGGCGTATTTATTTGTTAAGACTGAACCTTGTGCCTCTAAAACAGCTTGCGAAACAATATTTTCAGATGCAATCAATTCAATATGATTTTGCTGTCTAATTAATTCATCATTTATTGCTTTAAATAATTCTGGATCTGTTTCAGATAAAGATTTTTCAAAAAAACCTTTGTACTGATCGTTCAAATATTTGCTTTCACTAGACATAATTATATTTTCTTTACTCTTCTTAAGTGTCTACCCCCTTCAAATTTTGTACTTAAAAAGATTTTTATAAGACTGAATGCTTTATTTTTATTAATCAGTCTTTCTCCTAATGTAATGATGTTTGCGTTGTTATGCAATCGAGATAATTTAGTGTTTTTCTTGCTATAACATAAAGCGGCTCTAATATTCCTAGTTTTGTTAGCTGCAATAGCCATTCCCATACCAGATCCACAAATCAAAATACCAAAACTTCCTTTGTGTGATGCCACTTTTTTTGATAGTTTTTTTGCAAAATCTGGATAATCAACTGAGTCATTTGATTTTGGGCCTAAGTCGATAATATTTTTTAGTTTTGTGGTAATGCTACTTTTTAAATTGTAGCCAGCGTGATCAGATGCAATAAAAATCTTTTTCAACTTGAATAGATTTATAAACTAAAATTAATTAAATTTATAGTCCAAAACACATGCAACTAGATGGACTCTATTTTCTTCCCCGCCATTAAATGCATTATGATATTTTAAGTTATTTGTAACCCAAACAGAACCATCAGCTGGCATATGTTGAGCTCTCTTATCAATAACCATTATAGCTCCAGGATTAGTGTATATTGGAATATGAAGTCTCGGTTCGGGATCTCTGTGCCAACTAAGTGTAGATCTTGGTTCTTTTAATAAAAGTCTTACTCTTCCTAATTTATATTTTTTAGATAATTCATCATAAACCTCTTTGAAATAAGTGTTCTCAAAATCTTTTAAAAATTCCGTATATTTACTTTCGTCAATTTTTACATCTCTTGATACTTCAACTCCAGTTGAATCTGGTTTTGTCCAATAAACACCTCTTACTTTACTTCCTTTAATTGAGTCGGGATCACCTGGTATTTGATTTAAAGAAATAGCTGCAAAATGTGGAATTCCTAAACTTGTATCAAAGCCTTTCATTTTCAAAACTTCATTGCATGCATTTCTGAGCTTATCAATATCAAAATTGATATCTTGCTTTTGAAAATCACTTGCTGATTTGGTAGATTTTATTTCAGATAAAGATGTAACATTGCTCATGTGCTTAAATAAATACTTTATTTATAATTATAATACATATAACTTTTGTCGCATATAAAAAATATTGATAATGATTATCACAGGAAAATACCCTCATTTAAGACTAAGAAGAAATAGAAACTCAGATTGGTCGCGAAGGTTAGTTAGAGAAAACTCATTGTCAGTAAATGATTTGATTCTACCAATATTTCTTGTAGATGGGGTTAATAAGAAAAAGTCGATTAAAACTATGCCTGACATCTATAGATACAGTATAAATAGATTATCAGAAATTGTCGATAAAGCTGTCGATAATAAAATTCCAATGTTAGCATTATTTCCATATACACCAAAAAATTTAAAAAATGATTTAGGATCAGAATCTCTCAATGAAGATAATCTAGTGTGTAAAGCAATTCAATATATTAAAAAAAAATATAAAAACTCAATTGGTATTATGTGTGATGTAGCTCTTGATCCATATACATCACATGGACATG
This sequence comes from uncultured Pelagibacteraceae bacterium, assembly GCA_902559305.1. Classification (GTDB taxonomy): domain Bacteria; phylum Pseudomonadota; class Alphaproteobacteria; order Pelagibacterales; family Pelagibacteraceae; genus Pelagibacter. The sequence goes on from CACEHK010000028.1 coordinate 4,166, forward strand.
ATGGTCTTTTAAGTAAAGGAAAGATATTAAACGATGAAACGGTAAGAATATTAGTTAAACAATCCTTATTACAAGCACAAATGGGTTGTGATGTAATATCCCCATCAGACATGATGGATGGTAGAATTGGTGAAATAAGAAAAAGTTTAGACAAGAATAATTTTAAAGATGTTAAAATATTATCATATGCTGTTAAATACGCTTCAAGTTTTTATGGACCTTTTAGAGACGCAGTAGGATCAAAAAAGTTACTTAAAGGAGATAAAAAAACTTACCAAATGGATTATAGCAACAGTCAAGAAGCAATTAGAGAGGTTGCTCTAGATATTAAAGAGGGTGCAGATATGGTAATGGTTAAACCAGGTATGCCATATTTGGATGTAATTAAAATTGTGAAAGATAATTTTAAAATTCCAGTTTTAGCATATCAAGTATCAGGTGAATACAGTTTGATCTGCAATGGGATTAAAAAAGGTATTATTAATGAAAATTCAATAATTGAGATATTAACTAGTTTTAAAAGGGCTGGTTGTAATGCTGTAGTAACATATTTTGCCAATAAGATAGCAAAAAATTTAAAATAAAAATTATTCTTTTATCGAATTTAAAAAATCAATTCTAGATTTAGGAAAAGAAATATTGTTAGGTATTAATATAGATTTTTCTAAATAATCACTAACTAACTTTAATCCTTTAAAAGTTTGATTAAAATCAATATCAAGATTATTCTCTTCAATTAAAAAATTGGGTATGTATTTTTTTTCTTTATTGTTAGAAACATAATATAATTTTTTATTATCAACAAATTCTTCAGTAACAATAGATTTTAATTCAAGGTCATATCCAAGTAATTTTAACAACTCTAGCTCCCAAAAAACTAAATTATTTATCCAGTTATCATTTAACAAAAACTCATAAAATGTATTGATAAGATTAAATATTTTTGAATTTGATTGGCTATCAACAGTCAATAATTTTATCAAATTCATTGTAGAAATGATGCATGCAAGTTTCTTTCTATTTTCAAAAAAAATTGGACTAAATATTTTATCTATTTCAATTTTAAAGTAACCTAACTTATTTTCATTTTTTGAATTATAATTTATATAAAATTTATTACCTACTTGAAGATAATTTCTAATCTTTTTAGATGTTGCTCCATATAAAATTCCAGAAACTTTGCCATGATTTTCAGTAAAAAATTCTGAAATTATAGAATTTTCACCAAACTTATTTTTAGAAAGCAAATATCCATTATCAGACCAAATCATTTTAATTTTATATTTTCTAGTAATTGTTCTGCGGCATCCAATTCTGCCTTTTGCTTTGAATTTCCAGCACCTTCAAAAGTTCTTGTGTCTTTTAAACTAACAGACATCACAAACTTAGGCTTATGTTTGGGTCCCGATATAGAAACTAATTTATAAACTGGTAAAGACTTAAACTTCTTTAAAGAAAGTTCTTGAAGTTTAGTTTTTGAATCAATAATTGTGTTCTCCGACAGTTTGATAAATTTTTTCCACATATTTAAAATAAATTTTTCAGTAATATCAAAACCTTTTTCATAATAAATAGCTCCAATTAATGCTTCAATTGAATCAGCTATTATTTTATTTTCGATTTTTGATTTAGTATTTTTATTGCCAACTAAAATATATTTTTCCAATTCAATATTTTTAGCAACTTCAATGCATTGATTTTTATTAACTAGGGATGCTAATTTTTTATCCAATAAGCCTTCTTTAACGTTTGGGTATAATTCTATTATTTTTTTTGAAATTACAAATCCTAATATTCTATCTCCTAAAAATTCTAATTTTTCATAATTATTTATAGAGTCAAAACTTTTATGAGTAATTGATTTTTTTAAATTATTAAGGTTTTTAAATTTAATACCTATTTTTTTTTGTAAACTTTGTAATTTTTCCTTCATTAATTAATTTTTTTAAAGAATCTATTAAATCTGATTATTTCATTCCAATTCCAAAACTCAAATATGTTCCCAACTCTTGGGTCTGATGAGAAAAAAAGGAATTGTGCTTTCCCTACTAAATTATCTTTGTGAACATATCCAACTTCAGATAAAAATCTGCTGTCTTTAGAACAATCTCTATTATCACCGAGAAAAAAATAATGATTTTCTGGGACTATGAATTTATCTGAATTTTTAAAAGTATAATCTTGTCTATAAACTGTATTAAATGATTTGCTTTCAGAAAGTTTTTCACTAAAAAAACTAACATTTATTTTATCATTACCACAATAGACATTTTTATTAGACACAATTGAATTTTTAAATATTTGAT
>CACEHK010000029.1 GCA_902559305.1 uncultured Pelagibacteraceae bacterium
TTAGATCTTGTATCGAACTTTTATATTGATAGTTTTTCAAATAAAAAAATCATTTATAAGATTACTTATAACAGTACACCAGATAAATTTATTAATGAATTTAACAATAGTAATATTACACTTGATACCAGTAGTTCAGTTTGGAGTGTTAAGTGAAAAAATTAGATCAACTTTTATTTGATTTTAAAAAAAATAAAAATTTTAACTACGAAGATTTTTATGTAAGTAAAAGTAATTTTTATGCCTTTCAAATTATTAATAAATGGCCAAAATGGGAAAAAAATATTTTAAACATTCATGGGGAAAAATTTAGTGGCAAAAGTCATCTTTCAAATATCTTTAGAGAAAAAAATAGAGGTATAAAAGTCAATGAAAGTGATATTAATGAAGAATGTTTAAAGAAATTTAAATTGTTTGAAAATATAATAATTGATGAATACGATAATAAATGTGATGAAACATTAATGTATTCAATATTCAATTTAGTAGATCAGGATAATAAATATTTAGTAATAAATTCAATAAAACCAATAAACAAAATAGATTTTAAACTGAATGATTTACAGTCAAGATCAAAAAATTGTCTATTTGCAAAAATTGAAATCCCAGATGATGAATTAATGTTTGCAATTATATTAAAAAATTTTTCGGATAGGCAAATTAAAATTGAAAAAAAGCTAATTGATTACATAATTAAAAGAATTGATAGATCATATGGAAAAATCGCGGATTTTATATATAAAGTTGATGAGCTAAGTTTAAAAAAAAAAAAAGCTATCGATTTAAAAATTATTAAAGAAATTTTATAGGTAAAATTTGAATAAATATAGAACTCATACTTGTGGCGAATTAACAATTAAAGATAAAAGTAAAGATATTTTTTTAAGTGGATGGATAAACAAAAAAAGAGATCATGGAAATTTACTTTTTTTAGATTTAAGAGATAATTATGGTATCACACAGTGCTTAATAGAAAATAGCCATCCCAAATTCAAAGAATTTGAAAAATTACCGTTAGAAACAGTAATTAAATTAAACGGAAAAGTTTTAGAAAGGAGTAAGGACACAATAAATAAAGAATTGAAAACTGGTGAGATAGAAATTGCAATAGTTTCATATGAAGTTTTAGGAAACACAAAAGAATTACCTTTACCTATTTTTTCTGATCAAGATTACTCAGAAGAAATAAGATTGAAGTATAGATTTTTAGACCTTAGAAGAAAAAAAATTCATCAAAATATAATTTTAAGATCAAAAGTTATTTCTTTTATAAGATCAGAAATGCAAAAGCTTGGTTTTTTAGAATTTCAAACTCCAATTTTGACATCGTCTAGCCCTGAAGGTGCTAGAGATTTTTTAGTTCCAAGCAGATTAAATCCAGGAAAATTTTATGCGCTTCCTCAAGCTCCACAACAATTTAAACAACTTATAATGGTTTCCGGATTTGATAAGTACTTTCAAATTGCACCATGTTTTAGAGACGAAGATGCTAGAGCAGATAGAAGTCCTGGTGAATTTTATCAACTAGATTTAGAAATGTCTTTTGTAGAACAAAAAGATGTTTTTGAAGTTGTTGAAAAATTAATGATAAATGTTTTCAATAAATTTTCTAATAAAAAACTTTTATATAAAAATTTTCCCCAAATACCATATTCAGAATCTATGTTAAAATATGGAACTGACAAACCAGATTTGAGAAATCCTTTAGTTATTAATGATTTTACAGAAATATTTAAAAGAGATGATGTTAGCTTTGATATCTTTAAAAAACTTGTAAAAAAAGGTTCTATTGTTAGAGGAATAGTTACAAAAAATACAAAAGATCATCCAAGAAGTTTTTTTGATGGGATAGACAAATGGGCAAAAGAACAAGGAGCTTCAGGTTTGGCATACTTCACAATTGAAGATAATTCTGGAATTAAAGGAAAAGGGCCTGTTGGAAAATTTTTTAGTGAAAATTCAATTAAAGAAACAATGAAAATATCTAAAGCAGAAGTAGGAGATAGTATATTCTTAGCTTGTGGAACAATAAAAGATGTAGAAAAAATTCTTTCGGAAGCTAGAGATAAAATAGGAAGAGATTTAAAAGTCATAAATTATGATTCCTTCGCATTTTGCTGGATAATTGATTATCCAATGTTTGAAGAGGATGAAAAATCAAAAAAAATTGTTTTTAGCCACAACCCTTTTTCTATGCCACAAGGAAATATCAAGGATATTAATTTCTCAGAACCATTGAAAATCAAAGCTTATCAATATGATATTGTTTGTAATGGAATTGAATTGTCATCTGGAGCTATAAGAAATCATGTACCCGAGTTAATGTATAAATTATTTTTAGTAGCTGGTTACGATAAAAAAACAGTAGATAAAAATTTTTCTGGAATGATAAATGCTTTGAGTTATGGAGCCCCTCCACATGGAGGTATAGCTCCAGGCATAGATAGAATTATAATGCTTTTAGCTGAAGAAAAAAATATAAGAGAAGTAACAATGTTTCCAATGAATCAGAATGCTCAAGATTTAATGATGAATGCGCCATCAGAGATTAACGAAGAACAATTAAAAGAACTTAATTTGAGTATAAAAAAAAATAAATAATTATTTTTTTCCTTTTAAGTTTATTCTAATATCGGACAAATCTACCAACTTTTTTTTGTAATTACTTCTTAAAAATCCTTTACTAGATATATCTTTAACGATTTTTAATAGCTGGTTTTGATCATCATTTATTTCTTCAGGTTTTACTTCGTATTGATTTTCAGTACTTGCAATTGATGGTGTATGAGCGAGATCTTCACGATTTAAGTAAGAAATTGCCAACTCCCTAAATATGTAATCAAGTATAGATGTTGCGCTTAATATTCTATCATTACCATGAACTTTACCAGAAGGTTCAAATTTTGTTCCAACAAAAGCGCTAATATACTCATCCAAAGGAACTCCATATTGTAGACCAAGTGAAATTGCTATAGCAAAATTGTTCATTAAAGCTTTAACCAACTCTCCCTCTTTGCTTGTATCAATAAAAATTTCTCCTATTTTACCATCTTCATATTCACCTGTGTGAAGGTAAACTTTGTGATCCCCAATAGTTGCTTTTTGAATGTATCCTTTTCTTCTATCAGGCATTCCAAATCTTTTATTATTTTCGTTTGATTTATTTTGAAACACAAAATTTTTGTTTGTAGTTTTATTTTTTATTTCAGATACCAAATCTACTTTAATATTTTCTTCACTATTTAGTTCAGATACTTTTGATGCCTTGTCTAGGTTCTTTGTTTTTCTATTATCTAATTTAACATCTATTATTTCGTATTTGCCATCATCTCTTTTTTCTAAATTTTTAAGCTCTGATTCATTCACCTTATCTAAATAGTGACTAACTTTAAAAGAACAGTTATAGTAAGTTTCTACTAAGTATTTTGCCATTTTTCCCTTAATTATTTTTTTTTTGAGTCCTGATATAAATATTATATATACAAATTATTATTTTAGTCTAATTTATTTTTTACAATTACAAATTGAAAAATAAATTAAAAATTTATGTTGACATTCTTTAAGCAAATTTTTACCTGGTGGAATCATCAAACACTTGGAACTAGACTTTCGTTATTTTTTTTTGGAAAATACGTAGGAAAAGATAATTTTGGAAATAAATATTTTCAAACCAAAAAAGGCAAAAGATTAATAGTTTATAATGGCGAAGTAGATGCATCTAAGATACCAGATGAATGGTATTCTTGGATGCATTATACACCAAATAAAATAGAAAATATTCATGATTTAAAAAAATTTGAATGGCAAAAACCTCACAAACCAAATCTTACAGGCTCCAATGAAGCGTATAGCCCCAAAGGCAATACAGATGCAATCAAAAAAAAATATAAAACTTGGAAAAAATAATTTAATAAAATTTTTTTGTATAATTTTATTATTATTTTTTAATACAATATCCTTCGCTAGTGAAATTAATGTTATAGAGGTAAAAATTCTGGATAAAGTAAGCTCAAAAACAAGTCAACTTAAATTAAGTATTAATGAAGAAACTAAATTTGAAAATCTAATTATAAAAATACTTAAATGTAAGAATTCGGAATTTGATGACAATCCTGAGGTTACTGCATATATGCAAGTTCAGGATATTACTTTAAAAAATAATGATAAAGTATTTGTATTTAACGGTTGGACTTTTTCTTCAAGTCCCTCAATATCACTTTTTGATCATCCAGTATATGATATATGGTTAATTAAATGTTATTAAATTATTTTTTCCTGATCTAGCCAAGAGACATTGAATTCTGAATTAACAAATTTAGGGTGATCTAATAATTTTTTATGCAAATCTATTGTTGTTGTAATACCATCTATTACAAACTCATCCAAGGACCTTTTCATTCTTTGAATTGCTTCAGTTCTATTTCTTCCATGGCAAATTAATTTACAAACCATGCTATCATAGTATGGTGTTACTTTATATCCCTGATAAATTGAACCGTCTACTCTTGTTCTAAACCCAGAAGGTTGATGACACATCTGAATAGTACCTGGCGAAGGTTGAAAATTTTTACTAGCATCTTCTGCATTAATTCTACACTCAATTGCATGACCTCTTGGTTTAATATCACTTTGATTTAAAGCTGTATTACCAGTAAAAGCAATCCAAATCTGTTCTTTAATAATATCTATTCCTGTGATCATTTCAGATACCGGATGTTCAACCTGAACTCTTGTATTCATTTCTAAAAAATAAAATTTTCCATCTTCATAAATATATTCAACAGTTCCTGCACCTTCGTAACCAATTTTACTAACCATATTTACTGTTTTTTCGAACAAATCTTTTCTTATATCATCATTTAGTATTGGGCTTGGAGTTTCTTCAATTAATTTTTGATGCCTTCTCTGAACTGAACAATCCCTTTCATGTAAATGAACAGTTCGATTTTTACCAGAAAGTACCTGAACTTCTATATGTCTTGGATTCTGAAAAAATTTTTCTATATAAACTTCGTCATTACCAAAGTATTTTTTAGCTTCCAATTTTGCAGTTGCAAATAAATTTTCAAACTCAGATTCTTTATAAACAATTTTCATTCCTTTTCCACCACCACCACCAGAAGCTTTAATTAAAATTGGGAATCCTATTTTTTCACAAATTTGCTTAGCCTGTTCTTTATTTTTTACTCCTCCATCAGAGCCTTCAATAACTGGAAGTCCATACTCTTTAGCTATTTTTTTTGCTTGAATTTTATCACCCATCATTTGAATTAAACTTGAAGATGGACCAATGAATTTAATTTTATAATCCTCTAAAATTTTAGCAAACTCAGAATTTTCAGATAAAAAGCCATAACCTGGATGAACAGCTTCTGCATTAGTTAGTTCAATTGCCGACATTATTGAAGGTATATTTAAATAACTATTTATTGGTTGATGAGTTCCTACGCAAATACTTTCATCTGCAAGTCTGACATGCATGCTATCTCTATCAACATCCGAATGAATTGCTACAGTTGAAATGCCCCATTCTTTACATGCTCGAATAACTCTGACAGCAATCTCACCACGATTTGCAACTAATATTTTTTTAAACATTACTCAAGAATTATAATTTTTTGATCAAACTCAACTGGCTGACCATCAGTAACACAAATTTCTTTAACAATTCCATCTGATGAAGATGGTACATGATTCATTGTTTTCATAGCCTCAACAATCATTACTGTATCTCCCTTTTTAATTTTTTTTCCAATTTCAACAAATTTTTTACCACCTGGTTCTGGAGCAAGGTAGGCAGTCCCTACTATTGGACTTTTTATAACGATATTATTTGATAAATCTATTTCTTCCTCAACAACGTCTTCTTTACTTTTAATATCAATACCTTTTAGTGATTTTTTTAATTCTTCTAAAGTCTGAATTAATTTAATTATTATTTTTTTATCTATTTCCATTTTTTAGCAATTCATGCATTGCATTTATGGCTAAAATATAACCATTTGATCCTAAACCACAAATTATTCCAGTTACAACATTACTTATAAGTGATTTTTGTCTAAATTCTTCTCTTTTGTATATATTTGAAATATGCAACTCAATGATAGGTTTTTTAAGTATATCTAAAGCATCTCTTATTGATACTGAAGTGTGAGTATAACCGGCAGCATTTATTATGATTCCATCAAATATTTTTCTAGATTCTTGTATCTTTGTTACTATTTCACCTTCAAGATTTGATTGAAAAAATGTTGTATTAATCCCTATTTTTTTTGAATGCTCTAAACATATTTTTTTTAAATTATCAAAATTT
>CACEHK010000030.1 GCA_902559305.1 uncultured Pelagibacteraceae bacterium
TTTCGTAAAGTTTACTTTTTACTATTTTAACTAATTGATTTATATTCATATTTTATAATAACAATATAATGAAAAATATTTGTGATTGGAATAATTGTTTAGAAGAAGGTACTTATAAAGCGCCAGTAGAAAAAGATAATAGTAAAAAATATAGAATGCTTTGTCTTAACCATGTTAAAGAATTTAATAAAAATTGGAATTATTTTGAGGGAATGGATGATGAACAAATTTATGAGTTTGTTAAATCAGATATGACATGGCATAAACCAACTCAAAGTTTTAGTTCTTCAGATAATTTTTTTAAAATCTTATGGAACAATGCTTTAAAAGATGACTTGAGCAAATATAAAATTAATGGTCAATTTGACCATATGAGTCAATTTAAATTTAATAATAATGATATAAAAGCTTTTAGTATTCTTGGATTATCAATAGGAATGCAATGGAAAAAAATTCATGAAAAATTTAAAAAACTTGTCAAAAAATTTCACCCTGATATGAATGCGGGAAATAAAAAATATGAAGATAAACTAAAAGTTATAACTTTAGCTTATACACAATTAAAAAATACATATAGGACAAAAAATTGAGCACTAATTTAAATATAGAACCAGATATTAAAATTTCAGTTAATCAAACATTTGGGTTTGAAAGCGATATGGAAGTAAATGCTTTTTCAAAAAAAAATGAATATGTTCCTGAAATAGATAAAAATTATAAATTTGATAGAGATACAACACTTGCAATTTTATCTGGATTTTCATTTAATAAAAGATGCTTAGTTTCTGGATATCATGGAACTGGAAAGTCTACTCATATAGAACAGGTTGCTGCTAGATTAAATTGGCCTTGCATAAGAGTTAACCTCGATAGTCATGTTAGTAGAATTGATTTAATAGGGAAAGATGCAATAGTAATTAAGGATGGAAAACAAATAACTGAATTTAAAGAAGGTATATTGCCTTGGTCAATACAAAACCCTGTTGCATTAGTATTTGATGAGTATGATGCGGGTAGACCAGATGTTATGTTTGTTATTCAAAGAGTATTGGAAGCTGAGGGAAATTTTACATTATTAGATAAAAATAAAGTAATTAAACAAAACAAATATTTTAGACTTTTTGCAACTTCTAACACTGTAGGTCTCGGAGATACGACTGGACTTTACCACGGTACTCAACAAATAAATCAAGGGCAAATGGACAGGTGGAATATTGTTACTACATTAAATTATTTATCAATGGAAAAAGAAATGGAAATAATTTTAGGTAAAAATAAAAATTTAAATAATTCAAAGGGTAAAGAAAAAGTTGCAAATATGATAAAAGTCGCTTCATTAACTAGAAAAGGGTTTATGGCTGGCGACATATCAACAGTTATGAGTCCAAGGACTGTGCTTCATTGGGCAGAAAATTCTGAAATTTTTAAAGATACTGGATATGCTTTTAGAGTTACTTTTCTAAACAAATGTGATGAAGCAGAAAAAAATACTATTGCTGAATATTATCAAAGATGTTTTGGAGAAGATTTACCAGAATCATTGATAAATAACCAGGGATAATGAATAAAGAAGACAATTTAAAAGAAAAATTCAAGCAGGCTTTAATATCTACAATAAAAGTAATCTCTGAAGATTTTAAATTTGAAAAAGATACAAATAAAAATTCAAGCTCAAAAAATTATAATTTTTTTGAACTTGATAATTTGAATAGTAAAAATGATTATATAAAGCTTAGAGCAGAAGCAGATTCAGAAGCTTTAAAAATAAAATTTTCAAATAAGTCAGTTTATCAAAAAAATATTCCAAAAAATTCGTCACCTAGGTTGCTTTACGATATTTCAGAAAAAATAAGATACGAAGTTCTTGGAACTAAAATGTTAAAAGGGATTTCTAGAAATTTAAAAGATAATTATTCTAATAAAATTATGCTTAAGAGGAAAGATCAACTTAAATCTAAAGATGATGTTGAAATATCTGAAGCTTTTGAACTTTATATGCTTAAAAATTTCATGAATATTAAGCTAAATTCATTGTCAGAAAAAATTTTGAGTTATTGGGAAAAAGATTTTAAAGATTCGTTTGAAAAACATTTACCTTTTCTAAATAAAAATATTGAAAATCAAGAAAATTATAATTTAAGATTATCAGAAATCTTAAAAAAAATGGAAATTTTTGATTCTGAAAATGATGATGAAAAACAAGAAAATAATGATGATGAAGATTTAAATAACCAAAATGATAATCGAGATAGTCAGAATCAGGCACAAGATGATCAAGAGAAAAAGCAACAAGAGGAAGATCAAAACGGTCTTGATGGAGATTATGATTTAAATGATACTAAAATGGATGAACAATTATTTGATACTGAGTCTGAAGATCAAAGTTCTGAAAAAGTAATACAAAAAGCGAAAGCAAATACTGGGGATAATGAGTATCATATTTATACGAGTGATTTTGATGAAATAGCAAAAGCGGAAACACTCGAAACAAATGAAGAAATCTTAAAATTAAGAAAGAATTTAGATCAACAATTAATAAGTTTTCAGGATCTAATTACAAAATTAGCTAACAAGCTTCAAAGACAATTACTTGCAAAACAGAATAGAGCATGGGAATTTGATCTGGAAGAAGGTTTGTTAGATAGTTCAAAATTAACTAGAATTATTATTGATCCACAAAACTCATTATCTTTTAAAAAAGAAAAAGATTTGGAATTTAAAGATACAATAGTTACACTTTTAATTGATAATTCAGGTTCTATGAGAGGAAGGCCTATAACTATTGCTGCGATATGTGCAGATATATTGTCAAGAACTTTAGAAAGATGTTCTGTAAAAGTAGAAATATTAGGATTTACTACAAAAAATTGGAAGGGCGGAAAAAGCAGAGAGGAATGGAACAAAAATAATAAACCTAAAAATCCAGGAAGACTTAATGATCTAAGACATATAATTTATAAAAGTGCTGACTCACATTGGAGACAATCAAAAAAAAATTTAGGTCTTATGCTTAAAGAAGGCTTGTTAAAAGAGAATATTGATGGTGAGTCTATATCATGGGCATTTAATAGATTAAAAAAAAGAAAAGAAGAGAGAAAAATTATGATGATTATCTCAGATGGAGCGCCCGTTGATGACTCTACGCTATCTGTAAACTCAGGTGATTTTTTAGAAAAACATCTTAAAAAAACTGTTAAATTTATTGAAAATAAAAGTGATATAGAAATTTTAGCTATTGGAATAGGTCATGATGTTTCAAGGTACTATAAAAAAGCAATTAAAATTTCAGATGTTCAAGAATTAGGTGACGTTATGATTGGACAGCTAAGTGGATTATTCGAAAACAAAAGGAAACTTCATTAAATTGATTTTAAGTCTTTATTTTCCCATTTTATTAATACTTCAGCACCATTTTTATCCTCAGAATTATTAAAATATATAGTTGCAAAATTTTTTTCTAAAAGAGTTTTGCCAATGAAAGTTCCAAGACCTAGGCCATATTTTGAAATATTCTTTTGATCGGCTGTTCTTATGTAAGGTTCACCTAGCTTTTGCTTATCAATTAGATCCTTTGGAAAACCTGGTCCATCGTCCCTTATAATTATGTTTGTAGTTTTATTGTCACTACTTAAAAATATTTCTATTTTTTTATCACTAAATTTATTCGCATTTCCAATAAAGTTTCTCAAACCATACATAATTTCTGCAGATTTATTCAAACTTATAATATTTTCATAATTATCGAAATTAACTATGAAATTTTTTTTACTTATTTCTTTATAAGATCTAACAACTTCATTTATATAATCTTTTAAGCTTAAATTGCTATTTAAGAAATCGTCCTCAACTTTTGGATTTAAAGACAATTTATTAAGAATTTCCCTACATCTGTTGCTTTGACTAATTAATAATTCAATATCTTTATTAATTTTGTTGTTATTTGCATGATCTTTTTTAAGTTCTTTTGCAGTCAATAAAATTGTAGAAAGAGGAGTTCCTAAAGAATGTGCTGCAGCAGCCGCCTGGGCTCCTAAAGACAGAAGTTCGTTTTCTTTGGCCATTAGTTCTTGAATTTTATCATATGCTCTTTTTCTAATCCTACTTTCTTCTCCAAATTTATAACCAAAGTATGCTAAAAAAATAAGACCTATAATTACCGACAAAGGTATTGCATACAAATAATAATCGGGAGCATGAAAGTGTAGTTCACCAGGATTAGGTAATTCATAATAAAAAAAAGATAAAATTATTAAAATAAAAATTATTATTAATACGAGAAAAATTGAACTTACAAAATGTAAATACTGAGACGATAAAATTGCAGGTATTATGATTAAAAATATAAATGGATTTGTTATTCCACCAGTAAAAAAAAATAATATTCCCAGTTGAATTATATCAAATGTTAAATACCCAAAAGACTTGAGGTTATCTAATTGATTTTCTTTAATTTTGAATTGTAAAAACAGGTTAGTTAGAATACTTAAAATTACTATTGCACTGCAAGTGAAGTAATGAAATTTGTATTCTAAAATAAATTGAACTGCTAAAATTGCACTTATTTGCCCAAAGTAAGCAATCCATCTTAAATTAACATAAGTAGATTTATTTAATGAATATAAATTAGAAGCTTTAATAAACTCCATTATTAAATATCAAGATTTGCCACATTAATTGCATTTTCAACTATAAAATCTTTTCTTAAGGAAACGTCGTTACCCATTAATGTATGAATTAATTCATGATCTTTTTTTAAATCTTTAGAATATTTAACTTGTAATAAATTTCTTGTTTCTGGATTAAGAGTAGTATTCCATAATTCTTCTGGATTCATCTCTCCCAATCCTTTAAATCTTTGTATACTAATTTTAGACTTTTCTTCCTCTAATTTTTTTTGAAAATCCTTTGATCCTCTTTTAATTGTTTTAAATTCTTTAGAATTATTTATAATATAATTTTCTAATTCTTTTTCATCTTTAATATAAATTCCTTTAGAACCTTTATTAATCTTAAATAATGGTGGCTGAGCTAAATAAATGTTTCCATTTTCTATTAATTTATTAAATGGTTTATTGTTAAAAAAAGTTAAAAGCAAAGCTCTAATATGCGAACCATCAACATCGGCATCTGTCATGATAATAATTTTTCCATACCTTAAATCTTTCAAATCTATATCTTCATTTTTTGGATCTAAACCAAGTGCATTGATTAAAGTAATTATTTCATTTGATGAAATTAATTTTGCTAATGTTTTTGTTCTAATTTCATTTCCGTTTCCATTAATATTTTTTTTGGTTCCGTTTATGCTTGTATATGTGTTTAAAATTTTTCCTCTTAATGGAAGAACTGCTTGGTTTTCTCTATTTCTTCCTTGTTTGGCTGACCCTCCCGCTGAGTCTCCTTCTACAATAAATAATTCGGTTCCTTCTTGTTTTGAATTTTGACAATCTGCTAATTTTCCTGGCAATCCAGTCAATTCTAAAGCACCTTTTCTTCTAACATTTTCCCTAGCCTTTCTGGCAACATCTCTTGCTAGTGCGGCCTGAACTACTTTAGCTAAAATTATTTTAGCAACTGAAGGATTTTGATCAAACCAAACGGATAATTTTTCGTTTACCAGGCTCTCTACAATATTTCTTACTTCTGAAGAAACTAATTTATCTTTCGTTTGAGAAGAAAATTTAGGATCTGGAATTTTAATTGATAGTACACAGGTCAGTCCTTCTTTTATATCGTCACCTGAAATAGTAACTTTATTTTTTTTAATAATATTTTGTTCAGTAGCATATTTATTTATTACTCTTGTTAAAGCACTTCTGAATCCCAATAAATGGGTTCCACCGTCTCTTTGATAAATATTATTTGTATAAGGATACACGTCTTCA
>CACEHK010000031.1 GCA_902559305.1 uncultured Pelagibacteraceae bacterium
TATTTCTAAAAATATTAAATTTGAATTATTTGGAATTAATAACGTTCAACCTATATGGGCAGACCAATATTTTAAAACAATATCAAATTCCAAAATGGGCTTGAATTTAAGCAGGGGATCACCAATAAAATATTATAGCAGTGACCGTATAACACAAATTACTGGTAATGGTTTGGTAACATTAATAGATTCAAAAAACAGGTTATAAAGATTTCTTTACGGATAAAGAAATGGTTTTTTATAATAATATTTCTGATTTATCGGAAAAAATACTAAAGATAAGTAAAGATGATAAACTTAGAAAATCTATTGCTCTAAAAGGCAAGCAAAAATATCTTAAATATTTTAACTCCAATTTAGTTGCAGATTTTATTATAAATAAGACTTTTGACATAAATAAAAATAAAAAATATTTGTGGCATAATAGTTAATGTTTTCAATATTAATTCCAACCTATAATAACATCGAATACTTAAAACTTTGTTTAAAAAGTATAAAAAAAAACTCAAAATTTAATCATGAAATAATTATTCATATTAATGAAGGAGCTGATGGAACTTTAGATTATATAAAAAAAAATAATCTAACATATACTTTTTCTGAAAAAAACATTGGTCTTTGTTCATCAATTAATATTGCTTCAAAATTAGCAACAAATAATTATATTCTTTATGCACATGATGATATGTATTTTTGTCCTGATTGGGACGAATATCTTAATAATGAAGTTAAAAGAATTAAACATGACAAATTTTATCTATCTGGAACTATGATAGAACCAAGTTCGGGACATATTGTTTTTAATTGCGGTGAAAATATTAAAGAATTCGATGAAAATAAACTTTTAAATAATTACAGTAAAATTAATTTTTATGATCATCAAGGTTCGCATTTTGCACCACATCTTGTTCATAAAAACTTATGGGACAAAGTTGGTGGTTTTAGTGAAGAATTTAATCCTGGGATTGGATCTGATCCTGATTTCAATATGAAATTATGGGTTGAGGGAGTTAGAATATTTAAAGGTATTAATAATTTTAAGGTTTATCATTTTAGTTCATTGACAACTAGAAAAAATTTAAGTTTAATCCAAAATAAGGGTGATAAAACCTTTTTAAAAAAATGGGGTATTACAACTAAGTTTTTTAAAAAATATTATTTACGTTCAAAAACTAAATTTTACGGTCCTTTAAAAGAACCTAAAATTAATTTTAAATATTTTCTAGATTTATTAATATGTAAAATTAAATTAATATTTATATTTTAATTTTATTTAAAGCGTTATTCTTAAATAAGTTTGCTTCTTGAATATATCTTCTTACCATTTGAGTTGTTTTATGACCTGTCATAGCCATAATATTTCTCTCTTCAGCGCCAGCTTCTGCTGCAGATGTGGCAAAACCTGATCTTAAGCTATGACCTCCATACTTATTAGGATCTAATCCTGCTAAAGATGCATATTTTTTTATAATTAGAGCCACACTTTTGTCCGATATATCAAATAATTTGCCTTTTTTAATATTTGAAAAATCAATCCAATTCTTTAACGAATTAACCGGACAAAAATTTTTGTTATCAAAGTAGGGTATAGCTTTAATCATTCCTTCGCCTGATTGATCGGTTTTTGATCTTTTAATAAAAATTTTTATTCCTTCAGAAACAAACTCTAAATCCTCATAATCTATATTTACTAGCTCTGATCTTCTAAACCCTCCCGCAAAACCAATTAAAATAAGCGCTTTGTCTCTTGTTATATTTTTAATTTCTTTTTTTTTTTTTAAGTTTGATAATTCAGAGTTTTTTAAAAATTCATCTATTACATTAATTATTTGCTTTAAATTATTGATTAATATAGGTTTTTTAGCTTTTTGATTTGAGCCTTTTACCCTCTTAATACCAAGTAGATTTTCCATAATAATTGGATGTTTTGTATCTAAATAATGTCCCTTAATCTTATGAATTACGCTTATTGAAGCTATTCTGCGCTTTAAAGTACTGAATCTCGAACTTGATGATAAATGAGTTAGATATAATGCAAGTATTTTAGGCTCTGTTGGCATAGAATTTAAACCGTTTCTCATGCAAAATATTGAAAAATCTCTAAAGTCTGCTTGATAGGCTCTTAGTGTGTTTGCAGCTTTTGAACTTCTTAAATTTTTTAATGTCTCTAATTCAAGACTTTTTAGATCTGTTACAAGTTTATTCATATATTTTTCCGATAACCATTAATTATCGGAAGTTATATAATAGGTGATTTTTATTGTCAATAGTTTAAATATAAAATTTATGGGTTCATTCGATGGAGAAATTCCTGCAGTATGGTTTTTAATAACTTCAATTGGTTTTGTTATATTGAGTTTAATTCAATACCGAAATACTGGTAAAAGCATAAATACAATATTTTTGTCTATTATGGCTATTATCTTCTTCCTAAGTTACATAATTTTGATGATTCCACGCTAAATGTTATGATTAGCGGCCTTTTATCTGTTGATTATAAGAGATGTAACTAATATCTGTTAGATATAAATGCCAAAATATATATTAATTGGACTTTTAGTGGTTATTGGAACATTCATGATAATGAATTACTGGCCAAAATTAAAGGAACAAACCAAAAATCGTATATTAATGCTTATATTTGGTGTTTTTTTTATAAGTATTTTTGTATTGCTGATACTCTTAATGTTTTAGTTTAAGTTATTACCACTATCCACAGTTGTGAAAAAGTCAGTAAATTCAACAATAAAGTGATACATACAACCTTTGACATCTGATAATGTTAAAAATGAATTAAGAGGCAACTCTTAACTGACCGATTGGGGAAAAGCCGAGAGGTTCAAGCCCAGGGGGCAGAAAGTTCTGCAAAGCAGCGCTAAACATGCAGAGCGAAGGACACGGCGGTAGCGCATACAACGACGTGTCAAAACTACTGTTCTTTGCACCGTAAAAAGTGCAAGGAAACAGGGTTTTTCTAGTAAATGATCCTAAAAGGCACAAAATTTCAAATAAAAGTCTGGAAATACCTTATAAAAATACCAAAGGGTAAAGTTAAAACTTATAAAGAAGTAGCTATAGGGATAAAAATGCCTAAATCTGCACGTGCTGTAGCTAATGCATGCGCGAAGAACCCCTATGCACCTAAAGTACCTTGTCATAGGGTTATTAGATCCGATGGTAGCTTGGGTGGTTTTTCGGCCCCGGGAGGTATAAAAGTTAAGAAAAAACTGCTAAAAAAGGAAGGTTTTTCGTTCTAGAATCCTTTAATACCAACGTTTTTTAAAAATATTCAGATATTTAGTATATAAATTTATATTTCTCCCTTCAGTTGTACTGTATATGAGTATATCGCAAAATTAACCCCTTCTATGCTCGATTAAACGCTATATTCGATATGTGCATCACTCTAGAATCTAAGCATATCAATGCTTATTTTACATCTTAAAAACGCCAATTTTACCGTTAATTTATATTGATTATTTGATAAAACATATCAATCTAAAGTTAACTATATGGCTAATTTAATATATAGTGTTAAAAACCCATAATTTATAAGGATTTTTTGATCTCTATTTATATTTATAATCTTTTTCTTTATTTATTTTTGATAATTATATTTTAATAAATTATATATTATATCTTACATTAATTATTATAAAATATTGAATAATTACAATAGTTTAAAGTATAAACTTAAAGTAAATTATTAATATAAAGGTAATAAATATTTACTTTATTAAACTAACTATTTTTAAGTTCTCTTCTGAAAATGTAAATACCTGAAGATATAATTATGAATAATCCTAAGAAAGTCCATACGTCAGGGAAATCTTTAAATACATAATAGCCTAATAATATGTTGGTAATAATTTCAAAATATCCAAAAGGAGCTAATTTAGAGGCATCTGCATATCTTAATGAATAAATTAATAAAATATGCCCTAAACAGGCAAAAATACCCATTATAGCAAGCAATAACCACTGTGTATTTGATGGATTGACCCAAACTATTGGTACAAAGAAAGTTGATATAGTGGCCCCTACTATGCCGGTTAATAAAAGTGTTAGTAATGGATTATCTGTTGAGTGAAGTTTCCTAGTGATTATTAAATAAACGCCATAAAGACAACCAGTACCCAAGGCAGCTAATGTTGCAAGATTAAATTCTATAAATCCAGGTCTTATAACTATTAAACTTCCAATAAATCCAACTATAACTGCTGTCCATCTTTTTATACCTACTTTTTCTCCCAATAAAATTGGAGATAATGCCGTAGTTACTAGAGGGGCAACAAAAGCAAGTGTTAAAGCTTTAGCCATAGATATTATTGAAATTGAGTAGAAAAAACAAATATTTGCTGAGAACAAAGTTAACCCTCTTAAAATTTGTAATTTAGGATTTTCAGAAAATGTTAATTTCTTTCTAAAAAAAATAAACATAAAAGGAAGTGTCCAAAAAACAGTAAAAAAGTATCTAGCCCAAGTAATTTGAAAAAAAGATAATTCAGCTGACAAATATTTTGCTATTGTATCCATAAAAGGCAACAAGGCCCATGCTGATAGATTAAGAATTATGGCTTTCATTAAGCAAAATACTTAAGAGCAATAAAAACAACAATAGGAATAGTAAAAAAGGATAATACAGTAGATACAAAAATCATACTGGCTACATCATCAACTGTTTTTTTTGGCGAATATAATGAACCAACAAGAAAGTTTAAAATAGCACTAGGCATAGAACATTGTATTAATAAAACTCCGGCTGCAAATCCTGAAAGATTAAAATGATAAATTATATAAAAACCTATTAATGGACCAATAATAACTCTTGCTAATGATGATATGAAAGATTTTTTAAAAGAAAAAACTTTTAATCTTGTTAAAGCAATACCAAGTGACATTAAAATTAAAAAAATTGTTGCATACATTAACATAAATGATGTATTTTCAATAAATATTGGTAATTCAATACGATAATACAAAAGAAGAACAGAGAAAATAATTGTATAAAAAGCTGGGCTTTTTAAAATTACATTAAAACTTATCTTCCTGTCAGCTAAAAACACACCAACAGTAAAATGAAACAATATTATTAATGCTGTTATTGCTGCTGCTACTCCTAGGCCCTCATACCCATAAGCAAATAAACAGATTGGAAAACCCATATTTCCAGTATTTGGCATCATAAATGGTGGAAGTTCTCTAATAATATCTTTAGATTTAAGAAAGAATAAAAAAATTATTCCAACTACTGCAAAAGCCATTATAGCAATTAAATAATATATAAAATAATCTAAAAATACATCAAATGAAACATTCTTTACATTAAGAGCATAAATTATCATTGCTGGAGAGCCAACATTTGCAGCGAAACTAGTAATAAATGATGTGTCGAATTTTTTATCCTTTTTTCCCAAGTAGTAACCAATACCTATTACAAAAAATACTGGAAATAATACCTCAAATAACTTGATATAAATTTCCATGTCAAAAAAGTCTTATTCTTGTAGGTATTTTTAATATATTTCTATTTGTTTTTAGAGATTTTAAACATTTATTTGCATTAAGCTCATTTGTTCGATGAGTAATGATTATTATAGAAGCTTTTTTATTTTTATGATCAGGAATTTGAATCAATCTTTCAATGGAAATATTGCTTAAAGCTAATGAACGAGTAATTTGAGATAGTACACCAGGTTTATCATTAACTTCAAATCTAAAATATAAAGAATTTGAATATTTTCTTAAATCATAAGAAGAAATAGACTTCCTTTTTATACAAGAAACACCAAATGGAAATTTAATGTTACCTCGTAAAA
>CACEHK010000032.1 GCA_902559305.1 uncultured Pelagibacteraceae bacterium
CTTTTCTTTTGTAACTTTAGTTTTTATTGGTGCATTTAAATCTTTCCAGTTTGGTAATAGTTCATCCAATGCGCGAGTTTCAAAAACATTACCCGATAAAATATGTGCACCTATTTCAGATGCTTTTTCTAAAAGGCAGACATTAATATCTGGATTTAACTGCTTTAATTTTATTGCAGTTGAAAGACCTGATGGTCCGCCACCTACGATTACTACATCGTATTCCATCACTTCTCTGGACATAATATTATTTTTTTACAGTATTTGTTATTTTTGTATAGTGTTTAATTTGTTCAATTCTTCTAATAATTGGGGAAGTGCTTCGAATAAATCAGCTTCTAAACCATAATCTGCGACACTAAAAATTGGTGCTTCACCATCTTTGTTAATTGCAACAATAATTTTGCTCTCTTTCATTCCGGCTAAATGTTGAATGGCTCCAGAAATTCCAACAGCGATATATAAATCTGGTACTACAACTTTGCCTGTTTGTCCTACCTGATGATCATTTGTAATATATCCAGCATCTACAGCTGCTCTAGAAGCTCCAATTGCAGCGTTTAATTTATCAGCAATTGCTGTAATTAATTTAAAATTATCCCCACTACCCATTCCTCTGCCTCCAGATATCACAACTCTTGCAGTCCCAAGTTCAGGTCTATCAGACTTAACTTCTTCTCTTTTAATAAACTTGGTTAAATTTGATGTTTCACCTTTCTCAGCTTTTACAATCTCAGCAGATCCACCACTTGTTGGAGCTGGGTCAAAAGACGTTGGTCTAATAGTTATACATTTTTTTTTATCCGTACTTTTTACAGTTGCAAATGCATTTCCTGCATAAATTGGTCTTAAAAAAGTGTCTGTTGATATTACTTTAATAATATCGCTTACTTGAGATGTATCTAATAATGCAGCAATTCTTGGCATTAAATTTTTACCAAAAGTATTAGCTGAACAAACAATATGAGAATAATTTTCGGAATTTTTTATTACAGCTGTAGTAAAGTTTTCGGGTAAATAATTTTCATAAATTGAATCGTCAATGTGGATTACTTTTTTTACATTAGGAACCTCAGAAATAGATTTTGCTACTTCTTCACAAGAATGTCCTATTACTAATACATGCAAATCTTGGTCAATTTGAGATGCCGCAGTGATAGCGTTAAATGTAAATGGTTTAACTTCTTTATTGTTATGTTCTGCTATTAATAGTGCTGGCATTATATTACTTTTGCCTCATTTTTTAATTTTTGAACCAATTCTTCTACATTTGCAACTTTAATTCCTGCTTTTCTTTTTGGAGGTTCTTCGACTTTTATTTGTTCTATTCTTTGTTTTGTATCAACTCCTAAATCTGAAACATTAATTTGCTCTAAAGGTTTTTTCTTTGCTTTCATTATGTTTGGTAATGAAGCATATCTTGGTTCATTTAATCTTAAATCACATGTAACTATTGCTGGTATTGTTGTCTCAATAGTTTCTAAACCTTCGTCAACTTCTCTGGTTACTTCTAAAGATTTTTCTTTAATTTCTATTTTTGATGCAAAAGTTGCTTGTGGCCAGTTAAGTAATGCAGCTAGCATTTGACCAGTTTGGTTACAATCATCGTCAATAGCTTGTTTTCCCATAAAAACTAGATCAGGGTTTTCTTTTTCTACGATTTTTTTTAAAATTTTTGAAACAGCTAACGGTTCAGTTATTCCATCAACTTTAACATGAATACCTTTGTCAGCTCCAACAGCTAAAGCTTTTCTAACTGTCTCTTGAGCCTTATCTTCACCAATGGTAACAGCGACAACTTCTTTAGCTTTACCAGATTCTTTTATTTTTACCGCTTCTTCTATCGCGTTGTCATCTGGAGGATTGGTTGACATTTTGACATTTTCTGTAACAACCCCTGTGCCATCTTCTTTAACTCTTACTTGTACGTTGTAATCAATAACTCTTTTAACTGCGACTAATATTTTCATTATGCTCTCAATAAATCATTTTTTGGATCGTAAGGACTTTCCTCTAAAATAGTAACATCATACATTTTTCCAAGAATATCAATTTTCAATTTTTGTCCTGTTGACGCAACCTCTGGCTTAACCATTCCTAAAGCAATTGATTTGTTTAATCTAAATCCAAAATCACCACCAGTTGCTCTTCCAACTACTTTACCATTATCATATATAGGGTTATTACCAAGTACATCAGCATCTGTTACATTATGTACTTCTAGTGTTACTAATTTATTGTTGAAACCTTTTTCTCTCCATTTATTTAAAGCCTCTAAACCTATGAATTTTCCTTTGTTTGGGTGGATAAATCTATCTAAGCCAGATTCATATGGAGAATATTCAATCGAAAGTTCTGTGCCAACCAGCTTATAAGATTTTTCAACTCTCAAACTGTTCATTGCTCTTATACCATATGGTTTTAAACCTAAATCTTTTCCAGCTTCCATAAGCTTATCAAAAATATGGTTCTGGTACTCAATTTGGTGATGAAGCTCCCAGCCTAATTCTCCAACAAAATTTACTCTCATTGCAGTACACGGGGCATAACCAATATCAACTTTTTTGGAACTCAACCATTTAAAATTTTCATTAGAAAAATCATCTTTTGAAACTCTTTTCATTAGTTCTCTAGCCTTAGGTCCTGAAACCACAAGAACACCCATACTATTAGTTAAGTTTTCAAATTGAACACTTCCGTCTGTAGGCATCCATTTTAAAATCCAGTCATGATCTAATCTTTGGAATGCTCCTGCTGAAACTAAGTAAAAACTATTCTCAGCTTCTTTCATTATTGTAAATTCTGAATGAACCCCACCTTTTGTGTTTAGTGCATGACATAAATTAATTCGTCCAATTTTTTTTGGTAATTTATTTGCAACTAAATAATCTAAGAACTCTTCCGCTCCAGGACCTTTTATTCTGCATTTAGCAAATGCTGACATATCTAATAAGCCCACGTTCTCCTTTACATTTTTGCATTCTTTTTCAACAGCTTTAAACCATTTTGATCTTCTGAATGACCAATCATCCTTTTGTTCCATTCCATCAGTTGCAAAAAAGTTTGGTCTTTCCCATCCAAACTTTTGGCCAAATACAGCCCCAAGATTTTTCATTCTCTCGTAACAAGGAGCGGTTCTCAAAGGTCTTGCAGCTGGTCTTTCTTCATCTGGAAAATGCGTTATAAAAACATGACTATAAGCCTCCTCATTTTTTTCTTTCAAATAAGATTTTGAACAATAATCGCCATATCTTCTTGGTTCAACACCAAGCATATCAACTGTTGGTTCACCATCAACTATCCATTCTGCTAGTTGCCAGCCTGCACCCCCTGCAGCAGTAATTCCAAAGCTATGTCCTTCATTAATCCAAAAATTTTTCAGTCCCCAAGCTGGACCAACAATTGGATTTCCATCAGGTGTATAACAGATTGCACCATTATAAACTTTTTTAACTCCAACTTCTCCGAAAGCAGGCACTCTATGAATTGCTCCTTCTATATGTGGTGCAAGTCTATCTAGGTCTTCTTGGAAAAGTTCATATTCTGAATCTTTAGAAGGTCCATTAACATAACACGCAGGCGCCCCATCTTCATAAGGTCCTAATATTAATCCACCAGCTTCTTCCCTCATATACCATCTGCTATCACTATCTCTTAAAACTCCCATTTCAGGTAAACCTTCTTTTTTTCTTTTTTGAATTTCTGGATGAGGTTCGGTTACAATGTATTGATGTTCTACAGGAATAACTGGAATATCTAATCCAACCATTTTTCCAGTTTGTCTAGCAAAATTTCCTGAGCAAGAAATAATATGTTCACATTCGATTGTTCCCTTATCAGTTTCAACTACCCAACCATCTTTTGTTTGTTTCATTCCAAGAACAATAGTATTTCTATAAATTTCTGCTCCTCTATTTCTTGCGCCTGTTGCAAGTGCTTGTGTTAAATCTGCGGGCTGTATATATCCATCTTCAGGATGTTGTATTGCTCCAACAAGATCTGAAGTGTTACATAGTGGCCAAATTTCTTTTACTTGGTCCGGTGACAAAAATTTTACATCAACACCAATTGTTTGTGCTACACCTGCATACTGGTGATATTCATCCATTCTATCTTTAGTGCTTGCAAGTCTAATATTTGATACAACACTAAATCCAACATTTTGCCCTGTTTCTTTTTCTAATGTTTTGTAGAAATCGACAGCATATTTATGAAGTTGTCCAACCGAATAACTCATATTAAATAATGGGAGTAGTCCTGCTGCGTGCCAAGTAGATCCTGATGTTAATTCTTTTCTTTCAACTAAAACAACGTCTGACCAACCTTTTTTAGCAAGATGATAGAGTGCACTTACTCCAACTACTCCTCCTCCAATAACAACTACTTTAGTTTTAGATTTCATAAAGGCGATTCCTACTAAATTTTATTTGCTTCTTAAACAAAAATTTAGCTTATATTGAAGAACCTAAAGACACAGGCTGGGAGACAGCAGTTGTTAACCAACAATCTTTTAAAGGGCCATCTAAATCATATTTTTCAACTATCCAACTGAATTTATAGTAGTTTTTTTCTTCGCCTAAAATAGTAACCTCAAAAGCGGCTCTCAAATCTGTAATTTTTACTTCTGCAATATTATGATCAATATGGTTTAACATCATCCTATAAGAATCGCTGTTTAATAAAATTTTAAATCTTTCTAGGGGGCCAGTAAATTTTTTATTATTAGGATGTGCAAACTCCCAAGTTTGTTCGATGCCAGCATTTTCATATGGTTCGTCATTATTTTTTAAGCTTCTAAGTTGAATTTTAACTACTTGATATGGTTCAATGCCATTATTGGGTTTAACTATATCAGCTCTAGTAGTTACAATAAACATAACTGCAAAAACTAAAATTAATATTACATAAATAAGACCATACAAAAAAAATTTTAAATATTTTTTCATAAATTTAACGCAGTATTTCTAACATCATCTAAAAATTTTTTTCTTTTTTTTTCTGAGACAAATGGTACCGCAAAATACCTTTTATATGTAACATCTTTTATTCCACATATATTAAAAACACCTCTTCTTAATCTTTTTGTTGGCATATTTAAAAAAAAGGTCCTTATAGCAAATTGAGGCGATCCATAAGTACAAAAAACAATTGCTTTTTTTCCTTTTAAATTACCAATTGGATATCCATAATTTCCAAACAATTTTTTAAATCTAAATGCCCATGGTGGTGCTAAAACTTTATCAATCCAACCTTCCACAATTGCTGGCATTCTAAAATTCCATATTGGAGCAATTAAAACAATTACGTCTGATTTTTCTATTCTTGCTTGATGATCTAGGACAGTTTGGTCTGGTTTCTCACCAGCAAAAACTGGATTAAATTTTTCTTTGTATAAATCAACACAATCTACTTCATTTCCATTTTCATTTACTGTTTTAATAAAAATATCTCTTATTGCCGCATTAAATGATTTTTCATTATAATGTCCATAAACTAAAAAAACTTTTTTCATCAATTCCAAATTTTATTTAATATTCTTTCTCTCCCGCAGG
>CACEHK010000033.1 GCA_902559305.1 uncultured Pelagibacteraceae bacterium
TGCGCCGTTTTTAAACTTGAGAGTTTGATCATGGCTCAGAACGTACGCTGGCGGCACGCCTAATACATGCAAGTCGAACGAAGTAGCAATACTTAGTGGCAGACGGGTGAGTAACATGTGGGTATCTTCCCTTTGGTGAGGAATAACACGAGGAAACTTGTGCTAATACCTCATAAGTCTTTACGGAGAAAGCTTTATGCGCCAATGGATGAGCCTGCACTTGATTAGTTTGTTGGTGGGGTAATGGCCTACCAAGACTTTGATCAATAGCTGATTTGAGAGGATGATCAGCCACATTGGGACTGAGACACGGCCCAAACTCCTACGGGAGGCAGCAGTAGGGAATCTTGCACAATGGAGGAAACTCTGATGCAGCGATGCCGCGTGAGTGAAGAAGGCCCTTGGGTTGTAAAGCTCTTTCGTCGGGGAAGAAAATGACTGTACCCGAATAAGAAGGTCCGGCTAACTTCGTGCCAGCAGCCGCGGTAATACGAAGGGACCTAGCGTAGTTCGGAATTACTGGGCTTAAAGAGTTCGTAGGTGGTTAAAAAAGTTGGTGGTGAAATCCCAGAGCTTAACTCTGGAACTGCCATCAAAACTTTTTAGCTAGAGTATGATAGAGGAAAGCAGAATTTCTAGTGTAGAGGTGAAATTCGTAGATATTAGAAAGAATACCAATTGCGAAGGCAGCTTTCTGGATCATTACTGACACTGAGGAACGAAAGCATGGGTAGCGAAGAGGATTAGATACCCTCGTAGTCCATGCCGTAAACGATGTGTGTTAGATGTTGGAAATTTATTTTCAGTATCGCAGCGAAAGCAATAAACACACCGCCTGGGGAGTACGACCGCAAGGTTAAAACTCAAATGAATTGACGGGGACCCGCACAAGTAGTGGAGCATGTGGTTTAATTCGAAGATACGCGCAGAACCTTACCAACACTTGACATGTTCGTCGCGACTCTAAGAGATTAGAGTTTTCGGTTCGGCCGGACGAAACACAGGTGCTGCATGGCTGTCGTCAGCTCGTGTCGTGAGATGTTGGGTTAAGTCCCGCAACGAGCGCAACCCTCACTTTTAGTTGCTACCATTAAGTTGGGCACTCTGAAAGAACTGCCAGTGATAAGCTGGAGGAAGGTGGGGATGACGTCAAGTCCTCATGGCCCTTACGTGTTGGGCTACACACGTGCTACAATGGCATTTACAATAGGAAGCAAGACGGCGACGTCAAGCAAATCCTAAAAAAATGCCTCAGTTCGGATTGTACTCTGCAACTCGAGTACATGAAGCTGGAATTACTAGTAATCGCGGATCAGCGCGCCGCGGTGAATACGTTCCCGGGTCTTGTACACACCGCCCGTCACACCATGGGAGTTGGTTCTACCTTAAGGCAAAGCTTAAAACCTTTGACCACGGTATAGTCAGCGACTGGGGTGAAGTCGTAACAAGGTAGCCGTAGGGGAACCTGCGGCTGGATTACCTCCTTTCTAAGGATGATTAAGGATTTTTTCTTAATCTAAATATTTAACAGGTTAATGTTGACCGTCCTCATTTCTCTTCTTAAAGTAATGTTTCTCTTTACTGCATAAGGGCCGGTAGCTCAGTTGGTTAGAGCACACCCTTGATAAGGGTGGGGTCGAAAGTTCGAGTCTTTCTCGGCCCACCAATTTATGGGGGATTAGCTCAGCTGGGAGAGCGCCTGATTTGCATTCAGGAGGTCAGCGGTTCGATCCCGCTATCCTCCACCAGGAAACATTTAGTTATTTAATTTGTGAATACTTTTATAATATTATCAATATCTATATCCGATTGTTCGAATAGATGAACAATCATGAATGTTCGAATAGATGAACATTCCAACAAAATTTGATTCAACACAGAATTTTTTTCTGTGCATAAATCAAGCGTTTAAGGGCGTGTGGCGGATGCCTTGGCACTGAAAGCCGATGAAGGACGTGGTATACTGCGATAAGTTACGGGGAGCTGTATGCAAGTTTTGATCCGTAAATTTCCGAATGGGGAAACCCACCACTTTATGTGGAACTTTAAATCGAATACATAAATTTAAAGAGATAACCCGGAGAACTGAAACATCTAAGTAACCGGAGGAAAAGAAATCAATTGAGATTCCGTTAGTAGTGGCGAGCGAACGCGGAACAGGCCAGTAGATTTGTTAAAAAAATTTGAATAGTTTGGAAAAGCTAACCATAGAGGGTGATAGTCCCGTATAAGTAATGTTTAACAAGTTTCTTGAGTAAAGCGGGACACGTGAAATCCTGCTCGAATATAGGGGGACCACCCTCTAAGCCTAAATACTCTTCAGTGACCGATAGTGAACTAGTACCGTGAGGGAAAGGTGAAAAGAACCCCTATTAGGGGAGTGAAATAGAACCTGAAACCGCATGCCTACAATCAGTCGAAGCTCTTTTTAGAGTGACGGCGTACCTTTTGTATAATGGGTCAGTGACTTAATTTATAAAGCAAGCTTAAGCCATCTAGGTGTAGGCGTAGCGAAAGCAAGTCTTAATAGGGCGATTAGTTTTATGAATTAGACCCGAAAACGAATGAGCTTACCATGAGCAGGTTGAACGCAAGGTAACACTTGCCGGAGGACCGAACCAGTTGACGTTGAAAAGTCTTTGGATGACTTGTGGTAAGGGGTGAAAGGCCAACCAAATTCGTAGATAGCTGGTTTTCCGCGAAAACTATTTAGGTAGTGCGATGAATAAATATGCGTTTAGAGGTAGAGCACTAAATGGGCTAGGGGGAAGAGATTCTTACCAAACCTAATAAAACTCCGAATGCTAAACGTAGTTCTTCATCAGACAGACTGTGGGTGCTAAGGTCCATGGTCGAGAGGGAAAGAGCCCAGACCACCAGATAAGGTCCCAAAATTGTGATTAAGTGTGAAAGGATGTGGAAATTCCTTAACAGCCGGGAGGTTGGCTTAGAAGCAGCCATCCTTTAAAGATAGCGTAACAGCTCACCGGTCTAATAGAGTTTCTGCGCCGAAGATGTAACGGGGCTAAAATCACATACCGAATCTGTGGGTTCACAAAACTTTCGAGTTTTGTGAGCGGTAGCGGAACGTTCTGTAAGCCTGTGAAGGGATACCCGCGAGGGATCCTGGAGGTATCAGAAGTGCGAATGCTGACATGAGTAACGATAAACGAAGTGAAAAACTTCGTCGCCGAAAATCCAAGGGTTTCTGCGCAAGGTTAATCCGCGCAGAGTTAGTCGGCACCTAAGGCGAGGGCGAAAGCCGTAGTCGATGGAAATAAGGTTAATATTCCTTAACCAGATGGTAGTGACGGATTTTGTAAGTTGTGAGTTCTTAATGGATTGAACTTGCTGCGAAAAAGTCCCAGGAAATAGCTCCATCATTAGACCGTACCCTAAACCGACACAGGTGGATTAATAGAGTATATTTAGGCGCTTGAGAGAATGATGTTGAAGGAACTCGGCAAAATGCTTCTGTAACTTCGGAATAAAGAAGACCTTTTTTTGGGCAACCATTAAGAGGTGGCACAAGCCAGGGAGAAGCGACTGTTTATCAAAAACACAGGGCTCTGCTAACACGTAAGTGGATGTATAGGGTCTGACGCCTGCCCGGTGCTGGAAGGTTAATGCGATGGGTGCAAGCTCATTTCTGAAGCCCCAGTAAACGGCGGCCGTAACTATAACGGTCCTAAGGTAGCGAAATTCCTTGTCGGGTAAGTTCCGACCTGCATGAATGGCGTAACGATTTCTCCGCTGTCTCCAACATCAACTCAGTGAAATTGAATTCTCCGTGAAGATGCGGAGTTCGCGTAGTTAGACGGAAAGACCCCGTGCACCTTTACTGCAACTTTACATTGGTGTTAGGAAAAGCATATTTAGCATAGGAGGGAGACTTTGAAGCAGAGGCGTCAGCTTCTGTGGAGTCATCAGTGAAATACCTCTTTTGTTTTTCTTGGCATCTAACTGATTACCGTTATCCGGTGTCAAGACATTGTATGGTGGGTAGTTTGACTGGGGCGGTCGCCTCCCAAATAGTAACGGAGGCGTGCGAAGGTAAGCTCAGAACGGTCAGAAATCGTTCGTAGAGTGCAATGGCATAAGCTTGCCTGACTGTAAGACTGACAAGTCGAGCAGAGTCGAAAGACGGTCATAGTGATCCGGTGGTTCTGAGTGGAAGGGCCATCGCTCAACGGATAAAAGGTACGCCGGGGATAACAGGCTGATACTGCCCAAGAGCTCATATCGACGGCAGTGTTTGGCACCTCGATGTCGGCTCATCACATCCTGGGGCTGGAGCAGGTCCCAAGGGTTTGGCTGTTCGCCAATTAAAGTGGTACGTGAGCTGGGTTCAGAACGTCGTGAGACAGTTCGGTCCCTATCTGCTATGCGTGTAGAAGAATTGAGAGGAGCTGTCCCTAGTACGAGAGGACCGGGATGGACGTACCACTGGTGGACCGGTTGTAGCGCCAGCTGCAGTGCCGGGTAGCTAAGTACGGAAGAGATAACTGCTGAAAGCATCTAAGCGGGAAACTCACCTCAAAACTAGTTCTTCCTATAGAGTCGTGGTAGACCACCACGTTGATAGGCTGGATGTGGAAGTACGGTAACGTACGTAGCTGACCAGTACTAATAACTCAATTGGCTTGATTTATGCACTGAAAAGAATTTTTTAAAATTTGTAATTATTATAAAATATTCACAAAAATAAGGAATTTTTAATAGTTTCTAAGGAAATACTATTAATTGGTTGACTGTTCAAATTATGAACGCTAGTATGTTCAAAAATTGAACGTATGGAAGATAATCAAGATCACTTTGAAATTTTAAGAAAAATTAAAAAGAAACCTCAGTCCTCCCAAAGAGAATTGGCACTAGAACTGGGTTTTAGTCTTGGAAAATTAAACTACTGTCTTAAAGAATTGCAGAAAAAAGGTTTAATAAAAATAGAAAATTTTAAAAAAAATCCAAATAAAATAAATTACCTTTATGTACTAACACCCGAAGGTTTATCTCAAAAAACCAAGCTCACAATTAATTTCATGAAAAGAAAAATGAAAGAGTATGACGAGCTCAAAAA
>CACEHK010000034.1 GCA_902559305.1 uncultured Pelagibacteraceae bacterium
TTAATGGTAAATCAGTTTTAGTTATAGGTCAGGAAAAAGGTGAAGATTTAGAGTCCAGAATAGAAAGAAATTTCGGAATGATGAGGCCAGAAGGATATAGAAAATCAATAAGATTAATGAAGATTGCAAATAAATTTAGGATTCCAGTTATATCTTTCATAGATACTCCCGGAGCATATCCGGGTGTTGGAGCCGAAGAAAGAGGACAAGCAGAAGCCATAGCGAAATCTATAGAGTGTTGTATGGAGCTGACAGTTCCTACGATTTCAGTAATTATTGGAGAAGGTGGTTCAGGTGGAGCAATTGCTCTTGCTTCTTCTAATAAAGTTTTAATGTTAGAAAATGCAATTTATTCTGTCATATCACCAGAAGGTTGCGCAACTATCTTATGGAGAGATCCTAAAAAAACTTTGGAAGCAGCTAAGGCGATGAAATTATCTTCAGATGATCTTTATGATTTAAAAATTATAGATGAAATAATACGAGAGCCGTTAGGAGGAGCACATAGAGATAAAGATTTAATTTTAGAAAATGTTAAAATTTCAATATCTAAAAATTTAGAATTTTTTTCAAATATGAACGAAGATGAAATATTAACACAAAGAAAAAATAAATTTTTATCAATCGGAAGAAGTAAAGGATTTTCAAAAACTGAAGATTCTACTGATAATTTATCTATGAAAACAAGCAATCTATATAAATTTATCAATAAATATTCAAAATATAAAAATTATTTAATTATTGGTACAATAAGTCTTATAATAATATTTTTTACTATACTATCTTTATAGTGTTCCATGACAGTGTTTGTATTTTTTTCCTGAGCCACAAGGACAAGATTCATTTCTTCCAATTTTTTTTTTTTGAGAATTTATATTATTGAAAGACTTATTATCATCGTCTTTTTTTTCGACTATTTCAAGATTTATTAAAACAGTTATAAGATCGGATTTTAATTTAAATAATAAATTTTCAAATAAAGAAAATGCCTCTTTTTTATATTCTACTAAAGGATCTCTGTTGCCATAAGATCTCAACCCAATTACTCCTCTTAATTGTTCTAAATATTGTATGTGTGATTTCCAATTTTGATCAATAAGCTGTAATAATATTCTTTTTTCTAATTCTAAGGCCTGTTTTTTATTTAATTTTTGTTCTCTATCAGACCTCTTGTGTGAAAATTTATTCATAATTTCTTTTTCAAAATCATCATCCGATAAATTTAAGATTGACTTAAATTCATTATCTTGAAAAGATTTACCCAATATAGATTTTATTTGTAAAGAATATTCACTATTTTTATCTTTAGATAAATTTAATCTTTTTAATTCTTTCAATTTTAATAAAATTTCATTGCAAAATTCATCAGTGTATTCATACGCATTACTGCTCTCAATAATATTATTTCTTTGCTCAAATATGACTTTTCTTTGATCATTGAGAACATTGTCAAATTTTAATAAAGTTTTTCTAATATCAAAATTTCTAGACTCAACTTTTTGTTGTGCTCTCTCAAGTGCTTTATTTATCCAAGGATGATCAATACTTTCACCATCTTTCAGGCCAAGTTTTTCCAATATATTGTTCATTGACTCTGAACCAAATATTCTCATTAGATCATCTTCAAGGCTTACAAAAAATATTGAACTACCCTCATCTCCCTGTCTGCCTGAACGTCCTCTTGCTTGATTGTCAACTCTTCTACTTTCCATCCTTTCTGTACCAATTACAAATAAGCCACCCAATTTTTTTATATCCTCTTTCCCATTATTTTGATTTTCAGATAAATTTTTACCACCCAATTTAATATCAACACCTCTTCCTGAAATACTGGTAGTAATTATTACCGAATTTTTTTTACCGGCATTTGCTATTATATCAGCTTCTTTTTCGTGATTTTTTGCATTTAAAACTGTGTGAATTATTCCTTTTTTCTTTAATAAATTCGAATAATGTTCAGACTTGTTTATATTTGCAGTAAATATTAGTAACGGTTGACCATTTTTATTACATTCGTTTATTTTACTTATAATCGCATCATCTTTCTCTTTAAGCGACCTGAATATTTGATCATTCCAATCTTTTCGAATCATTTTTTTATTTGTAGGAATAGCAACAACAGACAGATTATATATTTCAAAAAATTCCTCAGACTCAGTTTTTGCTGTACCAGTACAACCTGCAAGTTTTGAGTAGAGTTTAAAATAATTTTGATAGGTTATGGAAGCAAGAGTTTGATTTTCATTTTGTACTTCTACTCTTTCTTTAGCCTCAATACTTTGATGAAGACCATCACCAAATCTTCTACCCGGTAGCTGCCTTCCAGTTTGTTCATCAATTATTATTATTTGATCATCTTTAATAATGTAATCTCTACCATTTAAATATAAATAGTTCGCTCTTAAAGCTTGGTTAACATGATGTACTAAATGTAAATTGTCTGGATCATAAAAATTATTATTTTTAAGAATTCCAGCTTCTAATAAAATTTTTTCTATATTGTCTATTCCTTGATTTGTTAAAAGAACGTTTTTATCTTTTTCATCTATTTCAAAATCACCTTTTTTTAAATTTTTAATCAATTTATCCACTGCTAAATATTGATTAGTTTTATCTTCAGCACCTCCAGATATAATCAAAGGAGTACGCGCTTCATCTATTAAGCAAGAATCAATCTCATCTACGATTGCATAATTATGGCCTCGTTGAACCATTGACTCAAAATTAAATTTCATATTATCTCTCAAGTAATCAAAACCTAATTCACTATTTGTTGCGTAGGTTATGTCACAATTATAATTTAACTTCCTTTCCTCATCAGTTTGACCGGTATTTATGTATCCGGCGGTAAGGCCCAAAAAATTATATATTTCTTTCATGTTTTCGCAGTCTCTTTTTGCAAGATAATCATTAACTGTAACTATGTGGACTCCTTTTTTTGTTAAAGCATTAAGATATGCCGACAAAATAATAGTTAAGGTTTTTCCTTCTCCAGTTTTCATTTCAGCAATTTTATTTTCATGGAGCACAATCCCTCCTATAATTTGAACATCAAAATGACGTTCATCTCTGATTCTTCTTGAAGCTTCTCTCACTAAGGCAAATGCCTCAGGAAGTATTTTTTCTAAAGAGGAACCATTTTCAATTTCTTTTATGAAATTTTCTGTTTTTAATGGGAAAGATTTATCTTCTAATTTCTTAACTTGTTCCTCAAAATCATTAATTTTTTTTGCAATTTTGTTTATTCTATCAAGCTCTCTTTGATTGTCAGATTTAACTATCTTAGATAAAAAATTAAGTGGATTGAACATTTAATAAGTATATTGTTTTATATTTTAAATTTAAGGTTTAATATAGTAGCTAAATCAATATTTTAAATAGCATGGTAATTAATTTAAATAACTTTTTTAATTCAATGAGTGAGAACTCTAAAATGGGTGATTTTCAAGACCTTGAACATATTGATGGATTATCAATATCGACAACCTCAGCAAATTTATATTCAAAAAAGAGAGACGACCTAGTTTTATTTTATTTTAGAAAAGGTGCGAACCATGCTTCTGTCTATACTCAATCAAAATTAATATCAGAAAATATTAAATGGAATTTGAAAATATCTAAAAAAAAAATTAGAGCCTTATTGGTTAATACAAGAAATGCAAATGCTTTTACAGGAAAAGAAGGTTTTAAAAGTTTAAAAATAATAGCAGAAAGTCTATCTCATGAATTAACAACCAAACAAAAAAATGATGAAGAGAATCCAAAAAAAATTGAATCAAGCGAAATTTTATTTGCTTGCACGGGAACTATAGGCGAAATTTTTCCATTAAATAAAATAAAAAAAAGTATACCGGATTTGATTAATAAAATTAAATATACTCAAAATAAATATATTTGGATTAAAGCTGGAATGGGAATCTTAACTACGGATCTCAAGCCAAAACTCGCAATGGAAGAATGTTATATTGGTAACAAATTAATTAAAATTTATGGTTTAGCAAAAGGATCTGGTATGATTTTTCCTAATATGGCAACAACATTAGGATTTATATTTACTGATGCAAATATTTCTTCAACTATTTTAAAACAATTATTAAAACAAAATATACAAAAAACATTTAACGCAATCTCTTGCGATGGCGATACAAGTACAAATGATATGGTGTCTATTTTTGCAACTGGTGAAGCAAAAAATTCTGATTTAAAAAGTGTAAAAGATAAAAAATTATCAGAATTTAATAAATCTTTGTTCAATGTTTTATTAAATCTAGCTAAAAGAGTTGCTGCAGATGGAGAGGGTGCTTCAAAATTTATTACAATCAATGTAAAAAACTGCAAAACAGAAGAAGATGCAAAAAAAGTATGTTTTTCAATTGCCAACTCCCCACTCGTTAAAACAGCTTTTGCGGGAGAGGATCCAAATTGGGGCAGAGTCATCATGGCAATAGGAAAATCAAATGTAGATTTAAACCCAAATAAAATTTCCATTAAGCTCGGAAATTTAATTATTATTGAAAATGGAAAATTAAATTCTTCTTATAAAGAGCATGAGGCCGCAAATTATATGAAAGAAGAAAAAATTGATTTAATGGTTAATCTAAATGTAGGAAAAAAAGAATTTACTTCATATACTATGGATCTAACAAAAAAATATATTGAAATAAATTCAGATTATAGAACCTAAGATATATTGAAATAATTAAATTTATTATTAAATATAATATATGATCAAATATAAATTATTTTGTAAAAATTGTTCAATCGACTTTGACAGTTGGTTTTCAAAATCTAAAGAGTATGAAAAATTAAAAAAAGCTAAACTTTTAAATTGTCCAAAATGTAATTCTATTAAAGTTGAAAAATCTTTAATGTCTCCATCGATAATTTACAAAAAAAATGAGATAAAAAAAGTTAATTCAAAAAAGTATCTAAATACTAAAAACAAACTAAAAGAATATAAAAAATTTATAAAGGACAACTTTGATTACGTTGGTGAAAATTTCGCTTTTGAGGCAAGGTCTATCCACTATAATGGTAAAAAAAGTAAAAAAGGAATTTATGGAAAAGCTTCAAT
>CACEHK010000035.1 GCA_902559305.1 uncultured Pelagibacteraceae bacterium
ACACATGAAACACTGTTAATTAATAATTTATTAACATGTTCGACTAAGTGTTGTGGCCAAAAACTCCAACCAAGTCTCCATCCAGTCATTGAATAAGCTTTGCTCCATCCTTCTAATACTATTAATCTTTCTCTTAATTCTGGATAGTTAAAAAATGTTGGCATTTCTTTTCCATCAAAAATTTGTCTACTATAAATTTCATCACTAAGTATTGTTACGTGTGGGTGCTTCTTAAGACCATCAGCCAAAACATCAATATCTGATTTCTCAACAAAACTACCAGTTGGGTTATTTGGATTAATTAAAATTAATAATCGAGTTTTATCTGTAATCAAAGATAATATTTTATCTGGATTAAATTTTAAATCTTTATCTTCTGTTAGATCATAAGGTACTGAGGTTGACCCTGTGTAATGTATCATAGATTCATAAATTGGAAATGCAGGAGTAGGATGAATTATTTCCGCCCCAGGTTCACCAAAACATTGTATTGCATAATGCATAGTTGGTTTACCACCTGGCATAATTAAAATTCTTTCAAAATCAATATCAACGTTATAACGTTTTTTTATCCATCTCGTTACAGCTTGACGACATTCAGGAATACCATTTGACATAACATATCCATGATGACCATCATCCAGTGCTTTCTTGGCGGCTTCAACGACATGTTTTGGTGTTTTAAAATCTGGTTGCCCTAATCCTAAGTGGATCATAGGTTTTCCTTGGGCTTCTAATTTTTTTGCTTCTGCTAATACAGTAAATGCTGACTCAGTTCCTAATCTTTCTAAGCTTTTTGCTAATTTCATTTATTTGTACCTTTCTATTTTCTATAAATTAATTTTGAACTATTTAAATCATTTAAATTTTTACAACCCATCAAAACCATATTTCTATTAATTTCATCATGCATATTTTGTAACAAATGTTCAACACCTTGTTGACCCCCTGCGGCCAAAGAGAACAAAAACATTTTTCCAAAACTGCATGCTTTAGCTCCAGCAGCTATAGCTTTTAAAACATGGGTGCCTCTTCTAACTCCCCCATCTAATATAATTTCTAATTTATCTCCTACAGCGTCAGAAATTGCTTTTACTTGGTCGAAAGGGGATCTGGATCCGTCTAATTGACGACCTCCATGATTTGATATCATGATTGCTGTACATCCAATATCTATTGCTCTTCTTGCATCTTCAACGGACATAACTCCTTTAAGAGCAAATGGACCATTCCATTTTTTTGCACAATATTCTGCATCCTTCCAGCCCATAGCAGGATCATACTGTTCATTAATATATTCAATTACTGACTTAGATATATTTGTTCCTTTGTCTGTTTTTTTTTTAACATTTGAAAGTTCAAATCTTTTACCAGTTATATAGTTAAAAACCCAACCTGGTCGCATTGCAAAACTAATCAGGCTTTGAAAAGTAAGTTTTGGTGGAGTTGTAAATCCTGTTTTATGATCCTTTTCTCTATTACCTGCAACTAAAGTATCTACGGTTAAACACATCGCATCAAAACCAGATCTTCTGGATCTATCTATTAAATCATCAGAAATTGATCTATCTTTATGAACATAAAGCTGAAATAATTTTGGACCACTTGAAATATTTGCCACTTCTTCAATAGTATTATTTCCCATAGATGACATACTATAAAAAGTATTAAATTTTTCAGCTGCTCTTGCAGATGCTTTATCTCCATCCGGATGGTATAATCTTTGCATTGCTGCAGGAGAAAGAAAAATTGGCATATCAATCTTTCTTCCAAATAAAGTGGTAGATAAATCAGGCTTACCAACGCTAGCTAAAATATTTGGAACTAGGTCACAATCGTTAAATGAATCTGTATTTCTTTTTAAAGTTGATTCATCATCTGCTCCACCATCAATGTAATGAAATATTGGTGCGGGTAATTTTTTTTTCGCTAATTTTCTGAAGTCTTCAAAATTATGACAATTTTTTAAATTCACTATCTTCTGAATCTTAAATTACTTCTATTCAAATCACTTATCTTAGTACATCCCATTAATTTCATATCCCTAACTAATTCTTCCTTATATTTTTCTAAAGCTCTCTCAACACCAGCTTGTCCTCCCGCAGCTAAGGCATAAAGATATAATCTTCCACCAGAGCAAGCTTTAGCGCCCAAAGATAATGCTTTAAGCATGTGAGTTCCTCTATGAATTCCACCTTCACAAATAACATCTAATTTATCACCTACAGCATCAACAATTTCTGCAAGCTGATCAAAAGGTGATCTAGATCCATCAAGTTGTCTCCCACCATGATTTGAAACCATTATACCTGTACATCCTATATCAACAGCTCTTTTAGCATCTTCGACACTCATCACTCCTTTTAGAGCAAAATGTCCACCCCATTGAGAACAAAGTTTTTCAGCATCCTTCCAATTCATAGATTGATCAAGCATAGTAGAAAAATAATTTCCAATCGAAGAGTTTGTACTCGTACCTTCTTTCACAAAATCTTGAAGATGAGGTAATTCAAACTTACCTTTTGTTAAATAGTTTATTCCCCACATTGGCTTTGTTGCAAAACTAAATAAACTTGCTAATGTTAGTTTAGGTGGTGATGTAAAACCAGTATGTAGATCTCTTTCACGATTTCCACCAGTTATTGTATCTACTGTTAATGCCATAACATCAAATTTTGCTGCTTTAGCTCTTTCTAAGCAAGAATCATTTAAACCTCTATCTTTGTGAAAATAAAACTGAAACATCTTAGGAGTGTTAATCATAGAAGATATTTCTTCTACGCTAACAGTGGCTAAAGCTGAAACACCAAACATGGTATTAAATTTTTGTGCTGCTTTTCCAACTGCTCTTTCACCGTCATAATGAAAAAGTCTTTGCAGTGCAGTTGGGGCTAAATAAAAAGGCAAATCTAATTTTTTTCCAAATATCGTGGTTGATAAATCAACATTTTCAACTCCTCTTAAAACATTTGGTACTAAATCTACATCATCGAAAGCACTTGTATTTCTGCTATAAGTTATTTCATCGTCTGCTGCACCATCAATATAGTGAAAAATAGGAGATGGTAGTTTTTTTTTAGCAAGTTTTCTAAAATCATAAAAGTTATGACAATTTTTTAATTTCATAACTTAAATTAAAACTTTTTTAGGAAGTTAAACATATAACTATTTGCCCCAGGATTCTTTTTTCCAAGACTTGCATTAGAAATATGATTATAAGAAAAGCCTAATTCACTGTTTGAAAAAAAATCTAGAGAAAATTGAAGTTCACTTTTAAATTCAATTGCATGTCCTAAATCTTTTCCATCTCCTTTGCTATATAGTCCAGGGGTAAAAGAAGGAGTGAATTTTACTTTTCCCATGTTATAGAATGCTTGAATCCCTGTATATCCATATGCTGCATTATTTTCAGTAATCATAAAACCAGTTACTGGAGATATATTACCCAAAAAACTATCTCTAACTAAATTTTCATTTTGATGTTCTAATCCAAATAAAGCTGCTCTTTGTCCGTCATCACTAAAATCGAACATTCCAGTATAAAAATTTATTTCGTGTTCATTAAAGTTTTCTTTTTTATCTTCACTATATGATGGTGCTATTACTAAAAATACAAATAGCATACTTAATATAATTTTAATGAGCTGTTTCATTTTATTTATGTTAATTAATAAACACTTTTTTATAAATTAATAGACCTCCAATTATAAATAAAATCAATGGAAATATCCATAATATCAAATTTTTTTTATCAAACTCTGGATCGTATACAATCCATTCACCATATTGATTTTTAAAATATTCATAAATTTGTTCTTCAGAATTTCCTTCTTCAATTTTAGTATTTATCAATAACTTCATGCTTAAAGCGAAATCTGATTGTGAATCGTAAACAGATTGTCCTTGGCATATCAAACACCTAAGATTTTTTGAAATTTTATTAATTAACTCTAAATTATTGTTTGCTATCGTTGGCTTATCAAATGATAAAATTATAATTAAAATTAATAGAATAAATTTAATTTTTTTCATTTATTAGTTATGTTTATAATTTCTAAAACATTTTCATTAGTCAGCGGCCCAATATATTTCTTAACTATATTCGACTGATTATCTAAAATTAGTGTTTCTGGAATACCGTATGCTCCTAACAAAATTGATAGGGTGCCATCAGAGTCAACTAAAATTTTTGAAAATGGATTGCCTAAATCATTTAAGAATTTATTAGCATTATTTTTTTTATCTTTATAGTTTAATCCAACAATATAAAGGTTGGATTTTTTTTTAAGATCCATAAGCATTGAATGTTCTGATCTACATGGAGCGCACCAAGAAGACCATATATTTAATAATGTAAAACTACTATTATCAATAATATCTTTGGAGTTAACTTGTTTATTAGAGAAAAATTCATTAGCAGTAAATTCTACTAATTTCTTTTTTTGTATTTCATTGGGGGCATAAAAATTATCTTTATCTAGACC
>CACEHK010000036.1 GCA_902559305.1 uncultured Pelagibacteraceae bacterium
AAGAGAGTGGAGATTCAAATTTACTACCTGGAGAGATAATTGATAGAATTAAATTTGAAGAAATGAATGAAAAACTTAAGTCTGAAGGAAAAAAAGTTTCTAAAGGTGAAAGAGTTTTAATGGGAATAACAAAAGCATCCTTGCAAACTGAGTCATTTATTTCGGCTGCATCATTCCAAGAAACCACAAGAGTTCTAACAGACGCAGCAATTAAGGGAAAAGTTGATAAACTATCAGGCTTAAAAGAAAATGTTATTGTTGGTAGACTTGTCCCTGCTGGAACTGGTTCAGTCAAGAGTATATGGAATAAAAAAGCATTTGATGATGACAAAAAATTCATCTCCGAACAAGAGAAGATCGACACATCAGATGGTCAAATAAATCAATAAAACAGACCATTTTTTTTAGTATTTTAATTTGACAAAATACATTTCTATAGTATTTTGGCGATAATTTTTGGTTGGAATGTAGTACTTTAGTACTAAACGCTGCCATAGTCACATTTAGCTAATTTCATCAAAAATTTAAATATTGAAAGTTTTATGCCTACGATAAACCAGTTGTTGAAAAAAAAAAGAACTAAACAAAAGTCTAGGGACAAAGTTCCTGCTCTAGAAAGATCACCTCAAAAAAGAGGTGTGTGTGTAAAAGTATATACAACTACACCAAAAAAACCTAATTCTGCATTAAGGAAAGTTGCAAGAGTAAGACTTTCAAATGGACATGAAGTAACTTCTTATATTCCAGGCGAAGGCCATAACTTACAAGAACACTCAGTAGTTCTAATAAGAGGTGGAAGAGTTAAAGACCTTCCAGGAGTTCGTTACCATATTCTTAGAGGAAATCTTGACACACAAGGTGTAACCGCAAGAAAACAACAAAGATCTAAGTACGGTGCTAAAAAAGGAAAATAAAAAAAATGTCTAGAAAAAGAAAAGCACCAAAAAAAATTCCTGTTCTTGATCCTAGGTATAAGTCGACAATTATTCCAAAATTAATAAATTCTATAATGTATGATGGAAAAAAGACCATAGCGGAAAAAATTATCTACGATGCAATTGATAAAATTAAATCTAAATCAAAAGAAGAACCAATAACAATATTTAATGAGGCAATAAATAATATAAGACCAACTGTCGAAGTAAGGTCTAGAAGAGTTGGTGGTGCTACTTATCAAGTTCCAGTTGAAGTTAAAGCAAAAAGATCACAAGCACTTGCTCTTAGATGGTTAATAGATGCATCAAGAAAAAGAAAAGATAAAAACATGTCAGATAAAATATTTAATGAGATTTATGATGCTTATCAAAATAGAGGGTCAGCAATTAAAAAAAAAGAGGATACACACAAAATGGCAGAGTCAAACAAAGCTTTTGCTCATTTTAGATGGTAATAAACTATGTCTAGAACACATACATTAGATAAATATAGAAATATTGGAATAATGGCTCATATAGATGCTGGAAAAACAACTACAACAGAAAGAATTTTATACTACACAGGTAAAAGTCATAAAATCGGAGAAGTGCATGATGGCGCAGCAACAATGGATTGGATGGAGCAAGAACAAGAAAGAGGAATAACCATTACATCAGCCGCAACTACATGTTTTTGGAGAGATCACAGAATTAATATTATCGATACACCAGGCCACGTAGATTTTACAATAGAAGTTGAAAGATCATTAAAAGTTTTAGATGGTGCAGTTGCAGTTTTTGATGGAGTTGCAGGTGTTGAGCCGCAATCAGAAACAGTATGGAGACAAGCTGATAAATATAAAGTCCCAAGAATTTGTTTTGTTAACAAGTTAGATAGAACAGGAGCAGATTTTTTTAGATGTGTTGATATGATTAAAGATAGATTAGGTGCAAAACCTTTGGTGCTTCAAGTTCCAATTGGAATCGAAGCTTCATTACAAGGTGTTGTTGATTTAGTAAAAATGAAAGCAATAGTATGGAAAAATGAAGATCTTGGAGCTGAATGGGAAGAAAAAGATATTCCAGATGATCTTAGGGAAATTTGTGAAAAATATCGTCAAGAATTAGTTGAAACAGCTGTAGAACAAGATGAAAAACTGATGGAAAGTTATTTGAATGGTGAACAAATACAAAATGAAGATTTAATCAAATGTATAAGAAAAGGATGTTTAAACTTCGAATTTGTTCCAGTTTTAACGGGATCTGCATTTAAAAATAAAGGAGTCCAACCATTATTGGATGCTGTAGTAGATTACTTGCCCAGCCCAAAAGATATTGGATCTATTAATGGAACAAAACCAGGCACTGAAGAAGAGATTAAAATGGAATTTGATGATAATGCACCATTTTCTGCCTTAGCTTTTAAAGTAGCAAATGACCCGTTTGTTGGTTCTTTAACGTTTATAAGAATTTATTCAGGTACAATTAAATCTGGAACAGGGATTTATAATACTTCAAAAGAAAAAGAGGAAAGAGTTGGTAGAATGTTACTAATGCATGCAAATTCAAGAGAAGATATTAAAGAAGCAAACGCTGGTGATATTGTTGCTTTAGCTGGATTAAAAAATACTATAACTGGCCACACGTTAGCTAATGAAGAAACACCAGTTTTATTAGAACCAATGGAATTTCCTGATCCAGTTATTGAAATTGCAGTGGAACCAAAAACTAAAGCAGACCAAGAAAAAATGGGAGAAGCACTAGGAAGACTAGCAAAAGAAGACCCGTCATTTAGAGTAAGTTCAGATGAAGAATCTGGGCAGACAATTATTAAAGGAATGGGTGAACTTCATCTTGATATTATTGTTGATAGAATGAAAAGGGAATTTAAAGTTGAGGCGAATGTTGGAGCACCTCAAGTTGCTTATAGAGAAACGATATTAAGTTCTGCTGAATTTGACTACACGCATAAAAAGCAAAGTGGTGGAGCCGGTCAATTTGCTAGAGTAAAATTATCTGTTGAACCACTAGAACCTGGAAAAGGTAGAGAAGTTGAAAGTAAAATTAAAGGTGGAGCAATACCCAAAGAATTTATACCGGGTGTAGAAAAAGGTATAGAAACTATCGCTGACGGCGGAATTTTAGCTGGCTTTCCAATGATTGATTATAAAGTAACGATATTAGATGGTTTACATCACGATGTTGACTCTAGTGTTTTAGCTTTTGAACTTGCTTCAAGACAATGTTTTAAAGAAGCTTGTACAAGAGGAACACTTAAGCTTTTAGAACCTGTTATG
This sequence comes from uncultured Pelagibacteraceae bacterium, assembly GCA_902559305.1. Lineage (GTDB taxonomy): Bacteria > Pseudomonadota > Alphaproteobacteria > Pelagibacterales > Pelagibacteraceae > Pelagibacter. Next base: position 3,212 of record CACEHK010000036.1, read on the forward strand.
AGAGTAGAAGTTGTTACTCCTGAAGATTATATGGGTGACGTTATTGGAGATTTAAATAGTAGAAGAGGCCAAATAAATACCCAGGAGCAAAGAGGAAACGCCACAGTAATAACAGCAATGGTTCCTTTGGCTAATATGTTTGGTTATATTAATAGTTTGAGATCAATGTCACAAGGTAGAGCTCAATACTCTATGTTTTTTGATCATTATGATAAAGTTCCTCAAAATGTACAAGAGGAAGTTACAAAGAAAACTGGATAAATAAAATGGATAAACAAAATATAAGAATTAAATTAAGAGCTTACGATAATAAAATTCTTGATCAATCTACAGAAGAAATAGTTAACACTGTTAAGAGAACTGGCGCAAATATTAAAGGCCCTATTCCTTTGCCTACAAAAATTGAAAAATACACAGTTTTAAGATCACCACATATAGATAAGAAAAGTAGGGAACAGTTTGAAACAAGAACTCATAAAAGGCTTATAGATATTATTGAACCAACACCACAAACAGTCGAAGCTTTAATGAAACTTGATTTAGCTTCAGGAGTTGATGTGGAGATAAAAATTTAATTTATGACTGATATAGCTTTAATAGGAAAAAAAATAGGGATGACAAGGGAATTTTATAAAACTGGTCAATCGGTACCTGTTACTGTGGTTAAAATGGAAAAAGGAAGAGTTATAGAGCTAATAACAGAAGAAAAACGAGGATATAAAGCAGTACAAATTGGTTTTGGTAAAATAAAAAGTTCAAAATTATCAAAAGCAATGAAAGGTTATTTTACCAAAAAAAACACAGAACCAAAAAAAAGATTAAAAGAGTTTAGGGTGACAAGCTTAGATAGCTATAAAGAAGGAAATGAATTTGGGTTAGAAATTTTTAAAGATGTAAAATTTGTAGATATAAGGTCAACCACTATAGGAAAGGGTTTTGCTGGAGTTATGAAAAAATATAATTTTGGTGGCTTAAGAGCTTCACATGGAGTTTCTGTTTCTCACAGGGCACACGGATCTACAGGACAAAATCAAGACCCAGGAAAAGTTTTTAAAAATAAAAAAATGGCTGGGCATATGGGTGATAAAATTAGAACTATGCAAAATATTGAAATTATTAAATCAGATAATGAAAATAATCTTTTATAT
>CACEHK010000037.1 GCA_902559305.1 uncultured Pelagibacteraceae bacterium
TAAAGGGTTCTGTTAGATGGATAGATTTACCTATAGTACCAAGATTCCAACCTATTGAAATTTTAAAACCTTTTTTGATAATAATGCTATCGATTATTTTTACGTTTAGTAACAAAACAAATATTTATTTTAAGTATTTGATAAGCTTTTTGTTAATTGTGCCAGTAATATTATTTTTAATTTCTCAGCCAGACTTGGGACAAACAATTTTGATTTTTCTTACATGGTTTTCATTAATATTTATTTCCGGAATAAATTTGATTTTTTTCTTTTCTTTTTTTGCTTTAATTTCCTCATTTTTACTTTATTTAATTTTATATGTTGCAAAATTTGAATATATAAAAAATAGATTATTTTCTTTTTTAAATCCAAGCTCAGGAAATAATTATCAATCAGAAAAAGCCTCAGAAGCTATCTCTAATGGTGGTTTTTTTGGCCAAGGTATAGGCGAAGGAACTCTAAATTCCAAGGTTCCCGAGGCTCATACAGACTACATTATTTCGGTAATTTCTGAAGAATTTGGAATTATAGTAGTATTAGGAATAATGTTTGTTTTTTTAATTTTTTCCTACAATGTCATAAAAAAAATTGACCATGAAGATGACAATAAAGTAAAATTAATTTTAGCTGGTATTGTATCTTTAATTTTATTTCAAACTTTTATTCATATTGGGGTTAACATAAGACTATTACCCACTACAGGAATGACCTTACCTTTTTTAAGTTATGGCGGGTCATCAATAGTAAGTACATCAATATTATCTGGTATAATTCTAAATCTAACCAAAAGAAAGATAAGCCATTGAAAAAAAAAATTTTAATAAGTACTGGAGGATCAGGTGGTCATGTTATTCCAGGCATCATTTTGTATGAACATTTGAAAAATAATTTTGAAGTTTTTTTGACATCAGACAAACGTGGAGCTAAATTTATTGATAATGAAATTGTTAAATATACTTTAATAGAAACTCCAAGATTAACAAAAAATATAATAAAATTACCTTTAGATTTAATTTTTTTAATTTTATCATTTTTAAAAGCATTTAATTTTATTAGAAAAAATAATATTGATATATTAATCAGCACAGGAGGATATATGTCATTGCCTTTGTGCTTATCTGCTAAAATATTAAAAAAAAAAATATTTTTATTTGAGCCAAATAATGTTTTAGGAAGATCTAATAAGCTTTTTTTAAAATTTTCAAAAAAAATTATTTGTTACTCCAAAAGTATAATTAACTTTCCTGAGCTTTATAAAAGCAAGCTATTTTTGATAAATCCACTGATTAGAAAAGAATTTTATAATGAAAAAAGAAATGTAGATAGTAAAATAAATGAAACTTTTAAAATATTAATTATTGGAGGTAGTCAAGGAGCAGAATTTTTTGATAATGAAATAAGTGATCTAGTTATCGACTTATTTAAAGAAAATAAAGTTTCGATAATTCAACAAATAACAAATGAGAGTAAAAGAAAATTTCTAAGTGATAAATATAGTAAATTTGGCTTAAAAAATGAATTATTTAATTTCGATAAAAATTTATTCCAAAAATATCAAAAAGTAGATTTTGCAATAACAAGATCTGGAGCATCTACAATTTCAGAATTAATATTTTTTAATATACCTTTTCTTGCCATACCTCTTCCAACTGCAAAGGATAATCATCAATATTATAATGCAAAAAATTATCTCGATCAGAAATTATGCTGGCTAGTTAATCAAACTGAGTATAAAAAAGAAGATATTAAAGAACTTATTTTAGAATTAATTAAAAATCCTAAAAACTATCTTGATAAAAAAAGTAATATGTTAAAATTTTCAAAAGAAAGTAGATGGGATAATATAAACAAAAAATTATTAGAATTAATAAATGAAAATTAAATTAGCAAAATCAGAATTAATCCATTTTGTAGGGATAGGAGGAATAGGAATGAGTGGTTTAGCCCTTATAATGAAAGATCTTGGATTTCAAGTACAAGGAAGTGATATTTCAAATAATAAAAATATTGAAAGAGTAAAGAAAAAAAAAATTAAAGTTTTTATAGGTCATAAAAAACAAAATGTTAACAAATCGACTATCATTGTTATTTCATCTGCAATTAAAAAAAATAATTGTGAATTAATAATCGCAAAAAAGAAAAAAATACCAATTTATAAAAGAGGAGAAATGCTTGCTAATGTTGTTTCATTAATGAAAAACGTAGTTGTTGCCGGATCTCATGGAAAGACAACAACAACATCGTTAATATCAAATATCTTTTCTCAAGCAAAAATTGATCCAACAGTTATCAATGGAGGTGTTTTAAATTCATTTAGTGGTTCAGCAAAGTTAGGAAAAAGTGATTGGTGTATTTTAGAGTCAGACGAGTCAGATGGTAGCTTCACCAAAATTCCCTTAACTTATTCTATTGTCACAAATATTGACAAAGAACACTTAGACTTTTACAAATCTTTGGAAATTTTAAAAAGAAATTTTATTAATTTTATTGAAAAAACACCATCTTTTGGAAAAGCTTTTATATGCTTAGATGATAAAAATAATAGAGAAGTAATAAAAAAAATTAAAAATCTTAATTATAATACTTATGGAGTTGATAATTTGTCGAATTTTAAAATTTCTAATATTTCTCAAAAAGAAAAATTTTCTAAATTCGATATAATTGTAAATTTACCTGGATCAAAGAAAGTTTTTTTTAAAAATATTAAAATCCCACTAATTGGTCTTCACAATATAAGGAACGCCACTGCAGCAGCTGCTATAGCGTTTTCAGTAGGGATTCCAGTTGGATTTATAAAAAAAGGTTTAGAAAATTTCTCAGGAGTTCAAAGAAGATTCACAAAAATTTTTGATTTTAGAAACATACCTTTTTTTGATGACTATGCTCACCATCCTTCAGAAATTAGAGAAGTGCTTAATGGGGTTAGAGAAGTTTATAAAAAAAAAGAAATAGTATGTATATTTCAACCTCACAGAATTTCTAGAGTAAAAAACTTACACGAAGAGTTTTCAAATTCTTTTAAAAAAGCAGATACTGTAGTTTTGTGTCCAATATATAGGGCAGGAGAAAATTTAAAACTAGGATTTGGCTATAATTATTTTGCAAAAAAAATAATAAAAAATTCGAATGTAAAATTAATATTAATTAAAAATAACTTGGATTTAATTAAATATGTTAAACAAAATATTTATGGAAACAAAATAGTTATTGGTATGGGAGCTGGCTCAATTTCTAACTGGATTAGAAATTTACCAAAAAAAGTTTATAAATGAAAAAAGAGTATTTCGAAAAAAAATTTAAAAGTTTAACTGGAAGAATATATTTTGACCATAGTATCAAAAAATTAAATTGGTTTAATATTGGAGGCAATACTGAAATTTATTATAAACCAGATACACTTCAAGATTTAATAGAGTTTTTAAAACTTAGCAAAGATATAAATAATTTTTTTGTATTAGGTGCCGGATCAAATGTTTTGTTTAAAGATGATTTATTTGAAGGAATAATAATAAAATTAAATAAAAATTTTTCAAGAATATCACTACTAAACCAAGATACTATTGTTGCTGGAAGTGCTGTATTAGATAAAACATTATCTGAATTTGCTAAGGAAAATAGCTTAAGTGGTTTTGAATTTTTATCTTGTATACCGGGAACTATTGGAGGTGGTATAAGAATGAATTCCGGTTGTTTTGGTAGAGAATTCAAAGATATTTTAGTTTCAGTACAGGCCATAAAGAAATCTGGAGAAATTTTAACAATACCTTCAGAAGATATAGATTTTGGCTATAGAAATTGTAATTTACCTAAAGATTTAATATTTTTAAGCGCAACCTTTAAAGGAAAAAAAGGTAATAAAGAAAAAATTGAAAAAGAAATAATTGATTTAAAAACAAAAAAAGATCAAGCTCAGCCAACAAGAGTCAAAACTGGTGGAAGCACCTTTAAAAATCCAACAGAACAATCAACCAAAAAAGTTTGGGAAATTATTAAAGACTCTGTTTCTAAGGATATACAATTTGGCGATGCAACTATATCTGAAAAACATTCAAATTTTTTCGTAAACAAAGGCAATGCAAGTTATAAAGATATGAAAAGATTAATTGATTATGTTAAAAAAAATGTAAAAAAAAAAAGTGGAATAAATCTTGATTTAGAAATTGTTTTAGTCGAATAAATGAAAAAAAAAATTTTAATTCTTGCCGGAGGTTTTTCAAAAGAAAGAGAAATTAGCTTAAAAACTGCAAAAGGCGTTTATAATGAAATAAAAAAAAAATACCTAGTAA
>CACEHK010000038.1 GCA_902559305.1 uncultured Pelagibacteraceae bacterium
AAATTTTTCGACAACCTTTTTGCCTAACCCTTCAATATTAAATGCTTCTTTTGATACAAAATGTTTTATTTTCTCAATAGCAATTTTATTACATTTATATCCTTCACTTGAGCATCTCTGAACAGCATCATATTTTTTTGTAATTTTATTATAATCTTTAACTACCTGTGATCCACAAGATGGACATTTTTGTGGAAATAAAAATTTTTTTAAATCCTGAGTTCTTTTTTTAAGATCTACTGAAATTACATGTGGAATTACGTCTCCTGCTCGCTCAACTTTGACTGTATCTCCTATTCTTATGTCTTTTCTAATTATTTCTTCTTCATTATGAAGTGTTGCATTTGATACTAAAACACCACCAATATTTACTGGTTTTATTTTAGCAACTGGTGTAAGTGCACCGGTTCTTCCTATTTGAATTTCTATATTTAATATTTTTGAAAATGAGCTGTCTGCAGAAAATTTGTGAGCAATTGCCCATCTAGGTGCATTTGCAACATATCCAAGTCTCTTTTGTAAATCTAAATTATTAATTTTATATACCAGCCCATCAACATCAAAATCAATATCATACCTTTTTTTTTCAAAATCTTTATGATTTTGCAGTAAATTATCCAAACCACTAATTACTTTATTATATTTGTTTGTATTGAAACCCCAGTTTCCAAGATAGTTTAAAAATTCAGATTGTTTATTGATATTTATATTGTCAATGTATCCGTATGTATAAGCAATAAATTTGAGAGGAATCTTTTTTGTTTCATTTGGATCCTTTTGTCTAAGTGATCCAGATGCAGCATTTCTAGGATTTGCGAACCTATCATTTATTTTTTCAAAATCTTTTTTTCCTATATACACTTCTCCTCTTATATCTATGTCTTTTGGAAATTTTTTATCTGTAATTATTTTTGGAATATCTTTAATTGTTTTTAAATTTTCAGTAATTATTTCACCTTCGACACCATCTCCTCTTGACACACCTAATACTAAATGATTATTTTTATAGGTTAAAGATGCTGAAATTCCATCAATTTTAGGTTCAACACTATATTCTATTTTAGAGCTTTTTTTTAAATTTAAAAAATTAGATATTTTTTTTTCAAAATTTTTTAAATCTTCATAACCAAAGGCGTTAGAAAGTGACAGCATCTTAACTCTATGTTTTGATTTAAGAAAATTTTTTGATGGTTTTAAGCCTACTATTAATGAAGGCGATTCTTTACTTTTCAAAAATTTAAACTTTTTTTCTAATTCAATAATTTCTTTTTTTAAATTATCATATTTAGAATCTGAGATTTCAGGATTACTTTTCTCATAATAAAATTTATTATGTCTTTTTAATTCTTTTATCTTATTTAAATATAATTTTTTTATTGACTGGTTATCTTTTCTCATAGTCAATTATTGAATAAGAGATTTAAGTTTTTCAAGTGTAGTTTTCTTGTTTTTCTTTTTCTTTCTAAGTGATATTTTTTCATAATCTGTATTAAATATTTTATACGTTTCTTCATACCATTCGCTACTCTGATAATTATAACCCAATAAAACTGCATATTTTTTTGCTTCATCCTCTAGACCAATTCTGTAATGTAATTCCACCAATCTATGTAATGCTTCTGCTGCGTAAATTGTAGTTTCATAATCTGTCAATATAGTTTTGTATCTATTTATTGCAGGTACCCATTTTTCTCTTTCAAAATAATATCTTGCTGTATACATTTCCTTTGAGGCTATAATTTCTTTGATTGCCTCTAATTTTAACTCTGCATCAAATGCAAATTCACTATTTGGAAATTTATTTAATACTATTTCAAAGTTTTTTTTTGCTTTAACTAGTGGCGCTAAATCTTTTTTTTCATCTATAATTTGATCATAATAAGAAATAGCTAAAATATAGTAAGCATAGTTTTCTCTTTCATGATCAGGATAAGTTTTTAAAAATCTTTCAACCTCATCAATTGCATCTAGATAATACATGGCACTATACAAGCTGTAAGCTGCCATTAAAGATGATCTTGGGGCCCAAATTGATTGTGGAAATAACAATTCTGCTTCAGAAAATTTTACAGATGCGCCCAAACCATCACCATACTCCAAAAGCCTCAAACCTTCTTCGTATGCGTCTATCATTTGAAGGTCTAATTCTTTTTCAATTATAACTTCAGAATTTTTATTATCATTGCTTTTGCATGAAATATTAAAAATTAATACGAAAAACAAAAAATATTTTATACAAATTTTCATTATGAATTTTTAACAGAATTTAGAAAAAATTCTAATTATTATGCTATTGATTTTAGTATCGATTTACTTATATATGTGTGTGGAAGGGTTTTTTCTTTAATTTCAAATATTGAGTAGTTGTTTTTTTCGCTAAAAACTTTTCTTAAAAGTTTATTTGTTAAACTGTGTCCACCTTGAGAACATTTGATTGATCCAACAATTTTATATCCCGAAAGATATAAATCCCCCATACAGTCTAAAATTTTATGATTTACAAATTCTAACTTGTTTCTTAAGCCGTTTTCATTCAAAACTTTATTATCTTTAACTACGACAGCATTATTCAAACTTCCACCTTTTCCAAGACCTAAATTTTTTAGCTTCTCTATATCTTCGTACAAACAGAAAGTCCTAGACTCGTATACTTCCGAAAGATCATTTTCGTAAATATTTATTTTATTTTTTTGAGTACCAATTAAAGAGTTTGAGTACTTTATTTCAAAATCTATTTCCAAACTTACATTTGATTTAGAAATTGAAATATTTTTTTTTCCCTCTTGAATGGATACATTGTTTGCAATTTTAATTATTTTAATTGGTACATTGCTTATTTCAAATCCGACTTCTAAAAATTTTTCTACAAAATTTTTAGCCGATCCATCTAGTATGGGAACTTCTTGAGCATCTAATTCTATAAGAGCATTATCTATACCAAGACCATAAAGCGATCCCATTAAATGTTCTATCGTAGATACTGATACATTGTGTTCATTTGAAATGGTTGTGCATAAGGTTGCATCGGTGACATTAAATACACTCGGTATAATTATATTATTTTTATTTAAATCTATTCTTTTAAAAATTATTCCAGTGTTGGGCTCTGAAGGTAACACTGTAAGAGAAACTTCTTTACCTGTGTGAAGGCCTAAGCCGTTAAATTTTACAGGTTTCTTTACTGTTTTTTGATTTAGAGCAGACATCAGTAATAATTACAGACTTATTAGAATAAAAAGAATTCAACAAATGTTACAAGAAAATACAAATATTAACTGAATAAATGAAATAATTTTTCAAAAAATCCCTTATTTTTATGTTTTTTTTGAAAAAAATTGACCTCTTGAAAACTATTAAGCCTCTTAAAATTAAAACCAGATTGACAGATTAAAGATGTATTTTCTTCAAAAAAACTTATCTCTTTAAAAAAATCAAATTTATCTTCTAAGTATATTGAGTTCTTATTCAATATTTTTGATCCCTCACCTATAAAAATCAGCACGCAGTCATCAGCTTCATTTAGAAATGTATTAAAATAATGATCGGTAAGATTTAATTTAATTATTTCATCAACTCTTGCAAAAATTACTTGTTTATAAAGTTCTGATTGGTCCAATATTTTATCTTCTGCAGGTTTGCTTAAAAAAATAGTCTCAGAATTATTTAAACTTTTTTTTAAATTTTCTGCTTCTTCTAATTTTATTTTTAAAAGCAATGACAAATCTTTGG
>CACEHK010000039.1 GCA_902559305.1 uncultured Pelagibacteraceae bacterium
ATGAGGCAAAGGTTGGCCATCTAATAAATATTCACCTTTTTTTATTTTTTCTCCCTGATTAAAGTTTATATGTTTGCCTTTAGGAATTAAATAATTTGAGCTTTCTCCTGTTTCTGAGACAATAGAAACTCTTTGTTTACCCCTTACTTCTTTTCCAAAAATTACTTTCCCATCATTTTCTGCAATTATAGCACTATCTTTTGCTTTTCTTGCCTCAAATAATTCTGCTACTCTTGGTAATCCACCCGTAATATCTTTTGTTTTTGAAGTCTCTTTAGGCAGTCTAGCAATTACATCACCAGCAAATATTTTTTGACCATCTTGTACAGATAAAATTGAGTCTGGAACTAAATAATATCTTGCTTCATTATCGTCAGCTTTTTTAATAACATTACCTTTTTCATCTCTTAAAGTAATTCTAGGTTTAAGATCTGTATTTTTAGATTGAGTTTTCCAATCGATCACAGTTTTAGTTGAAATCCCAGTTGCATCATCTAGTGTTTCTGCAATAGATACACCATCTATTAAATCTACATAATTAGCTGTACCACTTTTCTCTGCAATAACAGGAGTTGTGTAAGGGTCCCATTCACAAATTTTTGTATTTTTTTTAACTTTATCTCCATTTTGAAAAAATAATTTTGAACCGTATGGAACTTTATAAACAGCTGTTTGTAATCCATTTGCATCTTCGATTGATAATTGTGTATTTCTGCCCATTACTACTAGATTCTTTTTTGAATCCTCTAATAAATTTGTATTAATTACTTTTAAAGTACCTTCTGACTTAGTTACAATTTGAGATTCTTGTTTAATTGATGCGGTACCTCCAACGTGGAATGTTCTCATTGTTAATTGAGTTCCTGGTTCGCCAATCGATTGAGCTGATATCATTCCAATAGCTTCACCTACATGAACCTCTTTTCCTCTAGAAAGATCTCTACCATAACTCATAGCGCAAACACCTTCTTTTGACCCACATGTTATTACTGAATATACTTGAACAGCTTTAACACCTGCTGCATCTATTTTTTCACAAACAGACTCATCGATCATTTCTTGTTTTTTAACTATGAGTTCACCTGTTATAGGATTCTTTACATCGTCGGCCACTACTCTTCCTAAAGCTCTTTCAGAAAGGCTAACAATAACATTTCCACCTTCAATTATTTCAGATAAGGTGATACTTCCAGCTGCTTTTCCACAATCACACGCTTTTTTAGTTATGGTCAAATCTTGAGCTACATCACAAAGTCTTCTCGTTAAATATCCTGAATTTGCAGTCTTAAGAGCAGTATCTGCTAGACCTTTTCTTGCTCCGTGTGTTGAATTAAAATATTCTAACGCAGTTAGACCTTCTTTAAAGTTAGAAGTAATTGGAGACTCTATAATTTCACCTGAAGGTTTTGCAATTAATCCTCTCATTCCAGCAAGTTGTTTCATTTGAGCGGCAGAACCTCTAGCACCACTGTCCGCCATCATGAAAACTGAATTTATTTTAAGTCCTTGATCTGTTACTTCGGTAGCAGAAATTCTTTTCATCATCTCAGAAGCAACCCTATCAGTACATTTAGACCATGCATCAACTACTTTATTGTATTTTTCACCCCTAGTGATAAGGCCTTCGGCATATTGGTTTTCGTAATCCGATATTAATTTTTTTGTTTCCTCTATAAGTTGTTGTTTATTTTCAGGTATAACTAAGTCATCTTTTCCAAATGAAATACCTGCTTTGAATGCGTGTTTAAACCCAAGATCTTTTAGTTTATCACAAAAAATAACTGTTGATTTCTGTCCACAAAATCTAAATACATGATCAATTATTTCTGATACAACTTTTTTTGGTAAAAGCCTATCAATTAGCAAAAATTTGTTATTTACATTTTTAGGGAGTAAATTTGCTAGCAAGAATCTTCCTGCTGTACTTATATGTTTCTCTAATTTTGAATTTCCTTTTTCATCAACTGTCTCAAATCTAGATACTATCCTAGAATGGACTTTAATTTGACCTGTTTCTAAACCATGTTCAATTTCAGAATTGTTTATAAAATAACCCTCTATTCTATCAGTTTGGTATGATGGTTGTGATAAATAGTATATTCCTAAAATCATATCTTGGCTTGGAACAATTATTGGTTTTCCATTTGATGGACTTAAAATATTATTTGTAGACATCATTAAAACTCTTGCTTCTAATTGAGCTTCTAAGCTTAAAGGAATATGTACTGCCATTTGATCACCATCAAAATCAGCATTAAATGCTGCGCATGTTAAAGGATGTAATTCTATTGCTTCACCCTCAATTAATTTAGGTTCAAATGCCTGTACACCTAGTCTATGTAGTGTTGGAGCTCTATTAAGAATGACGGGATGTTCTCTAACTATAATTTCTAGAGCGTCCCAAACTTCATCTCTCTCTTTTTCAACTAATTTTTTTGCTTGTTTGATAGTTGAAGCAAGTCCTAGCTTATTTAGTCTGGCATACAGAAAAGGTTTAAATAATTCTAAAGCCATTTTTTTAGGTAATCCACATTCATGTAATTTTAGATCTGGACCGACTACAATCACTGATCTTCCTGAATAGTCTACTCTTTTACCAAGTAAATTTTGTCTAAATCTTCCTTGTTTACCTTTTAACATTTCTGCTAGTGATTTAAGAGGTCTTTTTCCAGTACCTGTAATTACCCTTCCTCTTCTTCCATTGTCGAAAAGTGCATCAACAGATTCCTGTAACATTCTTTTTTCGTTTCTAACAATTATATCTGGAGCTTTTAAATCAATAAGTCTCTTTAGACGATTATTTCTATTTATTACTCTCCTATACAAATCATTTAAATCTGATGTTGCAAATCTTCCACCATCTAATGGAACTAAAGGTCTTAATTCAGGGGGTATAACAGGTATAACTGTTAAAATCATCCATTCTGGTTTATTGCCAGTTTCTAAAAAAGATTCAATTAATTTTAATCTTTTTATTGATCTTTCCTCAGCAACTTTAGACTTTGTTTCGTTAATAGTTTTAATTAACAAATTTTTTTCTTCTTCAAGATTTATTGATTTTAAAATTTCTAAAATAGCTTCAGCTCCAATACCAGCTGTAAATGCTTCTTCTCCATATTCATCTTGATATTTAGTAAGTTCATCTTCATTAAGTAATTGATATTTTTTTAAATTTGTTAAGCCTGGCTCAATAACAATAAAATTTTCAAAATATAGAACTCTCTCAACATCTTTTAACTTCATGTCTATTGTTAATGAAATTCTGCTTGGAAGAGATTTTAAAAACCAAATATGAGCAACGGGTGTAGCTAGATTAATATGCCCCATTCTTTCTCTTCTTACATTTGATTTAGTAACTTCAACTCCACATTTTTCACAAATAATTCCTCTAAATTTCATTC
>CACEHK010000040.1 GCA_902559305.1 uncultured Pelagibacteraceae bacterium
TGGCTCTTGGACTTTTGCTTCAGTTTTTTCTTATTTAGGAGGACATGAAGTTTTTGAACATTTTTTTAAGTCAATGAATCTTCAACCTTGGCAGTTCTTGATAATTACACAATTGATTATTTTTTTATTAGGATGGCCACTTGAATGGACAGAAATTTTAATTATTTTTGTTCCAATATTTTTGCCCTTGGTCGAATTTTTTGGAGTGAACCCATATTTCTTTGCAATGTTAATAGCTTTAAATTTACAGACTTCATTTTTAACACCCCCCATGGCAATGTCTGCCTATTATCTCAAAGGAGTTCAAAGTAAAAATGTTGAACTTCTAGATATATTTAGAGGTATAATGCCCTTTTTAGCCATAGTAATATTAGCTATGTTTTTAATGTATATGTTTCCAGGGATTGCATTATGGCTTCCAGAAACTTTATTTGCAGATTAAATAAATAATGAGTGAATTTAATTCATTACCAGTTCACGAAATCGTAACAAAAATAAAAGATGCAAAATTAACTTCAGTTGAAATTTGTCAATCTTATATTGAAAGAATAAATAAATTTGAAAAAGATATTAAAGCTTGGGCGCATTTTGATAAAAAACTTTTATTAGAAAGAGCAGAAGAAGCTGATAATTATAGAAGATCAGGTAAGCCCACTGGATCCTTACATGGGATTCCAGTAGCTTTAAAAGATATAATTGGCACCTATGATATGCCAACTGAATGTGGAACTGTTTTAAGGAAAGGCAAAACGCAATCACAAAATGCAGAAATTGTAGATTTATTAAAAGCAGCAGGTGCAATTGTTATGGGTAAAACAGCAACTTCAGAACTAGCCTATCTAGGTCCACCAGCTACAAGAAATCCACATGATTATAATAGAACTCCAGGTGGATCCTCAAGTGGATCAGCTGCAGTTATTGCTTCCCATATGGCCCCGCTATCAATTGGTTCACAAACTGGAGGATCAGTAATAAGACCAGCATCATATTGTGGTGTTGTAGGTTATAAACCATCTTACGGATTAATATCTAGAAATGGTGTTTTAAGAACTTCAAATTCTTTAGATCATATAGGAGTGTTTGGTAAGACTGTCGAAGATGTTGCCTTACTAGCAAAAGTTCTTATTAAAAAAGACCCTTATGATTCAGCTACGGTTTATTACTCAGCTGAAGATATGTTAGACGTTTGTAGAAAAGGACCTCTATTTGAACCTAAATTTATTTTTTACAAGACAGATGCATGGAAATTAATTGATAAAAAATCAAGAGAATCATTTGAATACTTTATTAAATCATTTAAAAAAAATATTGAGGTATTTGATACACCATCTTATTTTAAAGATATTAATAAGTATCACCAAATTATACACGAAACTGATTTAGCAAATAATTTTAGTGAATATTATAAAAAAAATAAAAAAAAACTTTCAAATTATATGCAAAAAGCTATAGCAAATGGAAACAAATATTCTGCAAAAGATTATGCTGAAGCCATAGATTTTATGAAGAGGAGCTACGAGTCTTATAAAGAAGTTTTTGAAGATTATCATGGTGTTTTAACACCTTCTAGTCCGGGTGTTGCTCCAAAGGGTTTAAAAAGCACAGGCACTGCTGAGTTTAATAAGTATTGGTCTTTCATGGGCACTCCTTGTATTTCTCTTCCTTTACTTCAAGGTGAAAATAATTTACCCTTAGGAGTCCAATTAATCGGTGATAAATATGATGATCTAAGATTTCTGGGAATAGCTAGATGGTTAGAACAAAAAAGTAAAGAATATAATGAATAGAATTGTAACAATAATAGGATTATCTTTTGCAATATTTTTTCTAGTTGGTCTCGCTACGACTCTTACCAGATCTATGATGATAGGATTTTTTGATGTTCTTCCAGTTTATATATTAATGGGAGTTGCCATAGTTATGATGATATACGAAGCTTTCTTCGATAAAAAATAGTTATAGGAATTTATCAGTATTTTCTTTGATCTTTTTATTTAAAAAAATAAATAATGTCTAAAAAAATAAAAATGATAAGTGTATTTTTTAGTATTTTAATTTTAATTTACTTAAGCATAACTGCTTTTTTATTTTTTTCACAAAGAAATTTATTATATCATCCATCCGAAAATAATTACTCTGGAGATCAATTAATTGTTAAAATTGATAAAGTTAAGATTATAACCGAAGATAATTTAGAGCTTTTGGCCTGGTATCATGAAAAAGATATTATTAATTTTAAAACGATTCTTTATTTACACGGAAACGCAGGATCTTTAGAAAATAGAATTCATAAAATTAATCATTTTAAAGATATAAATATTAATTTTTTATTACTTGCCTGGAGAGGTTTTAGTGGAAATAAAGGCCGACCAACTGAGCAGGGTCTTTATAAAGATGCTAGAGCAGCTATTAATTGGTTAAAAAAAAAAGGAATTAAAGATCAAAATATCATTATTTATGGGGAGTCATTAGGCACTGGTATTGCTACCGAGATAGCACAAAATAAAAATTATGCAGGAGTTATTTTAGAATCTCCATTTACTTCTATGATTGAAGCTGGTTCATCAAAATATCCAATATTTCCAATTAAATTACTTCTAAAAGATAAATATGAAAGTAATAAAAAAATAAAAAATGTTAAATCACCAATTCTGATTATGCATGGAGAAGAAGATAGGATAGTTCCATTTAACATGGGAAAAAAACTATATGATTTAGCTAACGAACCCAAGTATTCATATTTTCCTAAATATGACGACCATATGATGGAATTTAATAAAGATATGATTTATTCGATAAATCAATTTATTAAAAGTTTAAATTAAGACACAATCTAAACAAATATTTTACTAAATTTATTTTAATAGTAGATATGTGAGACAGTTATTAATTTTTATATTCATTTTTTTTAGTGCTACAAATTCCTTTGCAGAGCCTAATAATTTAGAAAAAGAAGATTTTTTTTATATAGGAGAAATGAATTCTTATAATAAAGATTTTACGCTTTATTTTAAAACAAGAGGTAAGGCTGTTCTTGCCAGAGGCGAAGAATTTAATTATATAACTGATTATCCACAAGATTTATATATTTATAATCACCAAACTAAATCTGATGAGTCATTAATTTCTTACGACTGGTTTCCATCAAAAGCAAAACAAATAATAGAAAATTATGATTTTCCAGTATTTCCAGAGGACTTTGCATACTATTTATTAAAAGATAACAATACTCTTATAATGGTTAGTGCGATAAAAAATGTTAATGCT
>CACEHK010000041.1 GCA_902559305.1 uncultured Pelagibacteraceae bacterium
ATCTTGGATATTAAGAAAAGTATATCCAGTACTTAAGCGGGTCATGCCTCCAGCAGATCCAATATTAATTTTGTTTTTCTCTGAATTAATTGATGGATAGAACAAGGGTATAGCTCCTTCTTCCTGATAATTAATTTTATAATTTTTTATTTTAAGAGTTTCTTTGATATATTTTTCTAGCTGAACATCATAATCATTTAATGTTTTGTCATCCATTTTTGATAGCCAAGTTGTTTCTATTAAAGCCTTATTTTTTGAAAAAGGTAAGGTGTAAAAAAAGTGGACATTATCTCTTTGATCACAATCAAAATCCATTAAGTTAAAAATTTCATCATCAAAAATATCTTTCTGCGTTTCAATTTCTATACCTTTAAAGTGTTGCCAAAGATTTGCTTGATAATCTCCTTTTGATGGAATGCTATTAAATACAAAGGAATTATCAAAGTTTAATTGGTCTGTATTATTAAAAAATTGTATATTTTTATTTTGTTTTAGTTCATTTAGGACTTTTTTGTAAAACAAACCACTGTCTATAGTTTGATAAGGATACTCTTTATTTATAACTTCATGAGATCCTAATTTAGAATTGATAGAAAAATTATTCCAACTTTTGATAACACAGTCATCAAAATTATGATCAGTGACTTTCCAAAATGACCATGTTTTATCTCTTTTATATTCATCTCTAGTTTCAACTATAGCTAAAGTTTTATCATTTAATTTTTTTTTTATATCTAGCTCGTAAGCTAACGATAAGCCAGCACAACCACCACCTAAAATAATATAATCAAATTCTTTCATCTAGGTTTATTTCCTCTCTTATAATTTCATGCTCCCTTGTTCTTTGATGAGACTCTACATCTTTTAAATACAGAAACATTAAATCAAATAAAGATAGAATTGTTTGATATATTTTTCCAAAATTATTAACATAAATTTTTCCTGATTTTTCATAATTCTCTATACTTTTTTTTTGCACAATCTTTCTTCCAATTTGTCTGTAAACCCTTCTTGCTACAATTATTGAAAATCTAAATTTAAATGGAATTTTCTTTATTGAAGTAAATGAACTTTCATAAAACATATCTGCCAATTTCAATGTTGCTTCAATATTTTCAAAATCAGGTTTTATATATTGTCTATTCATTTTTTGATCTTCTATTACATCTCTTGCAATATTTGTAAGTTGCATTGCAATGCCTAAATCTATAGCTCCTCTTAAAGATCTTGTATCGTTTACATTTAGTATTTTAGCCATCATCAAACCAACTGTTCCAGCTACTCTATATGAATAAACTAATAAATCTTTTACTGATCTTAAATAAACTTTTTGTTTTAAATCTGAGCCAACACCATCAATTAAATCGTCTAAAATAATTCGTTTAATATTGTTATTATATGCAAGGTCAATCATATCTTTTACTATTAATCCATGTTCATTTTGGTTTAATATATTTCTATCATTATTATCTATTTCATAAGTTTTTTTATAAATATTTTTAATTTCATTAAATCTTTCTTTTCTTAATTCCAAATCAGTTTTCTCATCTACCAGATCATCCAGTACTCTACAAAATGCGTATAACTTAGAACAATCTTGGTAAACATTTTTTGGTAAAAAAAATCCAGCCCAATTAAATGATTTAGCAAATTGAGCTAGGTAGTTTACATTAGACATTAAATTATTTTATCCAATACTTTAGCTGATGATAGAACACCAGGAACACCTGCGCCTGGATGTGTTCCTGCTCCTACAAAATAAAGACCATCATAAATTTCAGATTTATTATGAAATCTGAAATAAGCTGATTGTGAAAATTTTGGCTGTATTGAAAAACCAGAACCATATTTAGTATTAAGTTCTTTTTCAAAGTAATCTGGTGTTAAATAAAAATCTTCAACAATATTTTCCCTAAGATTTGGCATTAAATCTTTTTCCATCTTATCAATTACTAAATTCTTCATTTTTTCACCTTCAATAGACCAATCAATTTTTGATTGATTGTTTGGAACAGGAATTAGAACATAAAAACAATCCTTTCCTTCGGGAGCCATAGATTTGTCGGTAGCAGATGGTCTGTGAAGATAATAACTTATATCGTTATTTAGCTTTTTATTATCAAATATATCATCAAGGTGCTCTTTGTATTTATTACCAAACTTAATAGTATGATGTTCTACATCATCATAAGTTTTTTTGGTTCCAAAATAATAAACAAATAATCCCATTGAATATTCCATTCTATTTTTTTTCCATTTAAACAATAACGATTCATTTGCATTTCCATTTAACATTTTTTCATAAACTGCAGGTGGATCTGCATTACATATAACATTATTTGCATCTATATTAGTTTGATCATCTAGCTTGATACCAGTAATTTTATTTCTATCTGAAATAATTTCAGTTACTTCACGTCCTTTTATTATTTCTATACCAACTTCATTCATTAATTTTTCAAAACCTTTTATAATATTTCCTGTTCCACCCATTGAATAATGAATACCCCATTTTTTTTCTAAATATAAAATTAGTCCATAAATAGAAGTTGTCGTAAAAGGATTTCCACCAACCAAAAGAGGATGCATACTTAATATTCTTCTTAATTTTTCATTCTTTACATATGAGGAGACTAATGAATAAACTGACTTGTAGCTTTTGAGTTTTAATAATGCTGGCAATTGTTGCATCATTATTGATGGTTTATCAAATGGAACATCTGCAAGTTCTGTAAATCCTTTATCAAAAATTTTTTTTGTAAAATTTACTAACTTTTCATAACCCTCTATATCTTCTTTATTTATTTCTCCTATTTGTTTTTTCATTCCAACTTCGTCAGCTGAATAATTAAATTTAGATTTGTCTTCAAAAACAAATTGATACCAAACTTTAAGCGGGGATAGTTCAATATAATCTTTTGGATTTTTTGCAAATAACTCAAATAATTCATTAATTAAGTATGGAGCCGT
>CACEHK010000042.1 GCA_902559305.1 uncultured Pelagibacteraceae bacterium
AAAAATAGAGTGTATTGTTAAAAGAATTGCTGAACCTATACCAAAGAATAAAATTTTATTAACATATTTATTACTCGGATCAAAATTCAAAATTATTTTTTTATTATATAACCAGTATTTTATTAAAAGATATGAAGTAAAAAACATTGCAGGTTTAAATATAAAATATGTTGGAAAAACTCTTGCAGTCCTACTTATTGAAGCACCTCCATCAAAATAAGGAATAGTATTTAAAAGTACATCTTCTTGATTTGGAAACAAATTATGAAATTGAGTAATAAGCAATAGACACAGATTTAGTGCAACAAATGGTATTATGAAAATCCATATAGATATGGATCTTACTTGTATAATTTCTTTCATTCGGATGAATTATTTTTTTTTATTCTTTTTTCTAGCTCTTCTTTTTTTAGAGCCCATTTTTCTTCGACCTCTATGCTTTTTTGGATATCCCATGCATTCCTTTCTACTATTATTTTATTGACTTATATAGCGGATATAGCATTGTCACAAAAACATATCAATTTTTTTATGAGTAATAATTTTAAAACTTTCCTAAAGCACACAGCTAAAGATTTTCACAATCAATCAGTCAATCCTCCTATAGTTAGGGCATCAACTATTATTTTTAAATCTATGAACGATATTAGAAAAACTCAAAATAAATATAAAAAAGACCCTACGGGAGGACATTTTGATTATGGAAGACAAGGAACCTCAACAACTCATGTTCTTCAGAAAATATTAAGTAAACTTGAAGAATGTCATCATGTATTTTTAACTCCAACTGGATTTGGAGCAGTTTTTTTAGCTATATTTAGTGTAGTTAGACCTGGCGATGAAATTTTAGTAGCAGATCCTGTTTATAGTCCAACAAGACTTTTAACAGAAGATTATTTAAAAGAATATGGCGTTAAAACAGTATTTTATGATCCACATAATCTAGATTCTTTAAAAAAAATAATTAATAAAAAAACAAAATTAATTTTTGTTGAAAACCCAGGAAGTAATACTTTTGAATTTCAAGATTTATCCAAAATTCTTTTAATTGCAAAAAAAAATAAAATTTTTACTGCAATAGATAATACTTGGGCAACACCTTATTTTTTTAAACCACTAAAATTAGGGTTTGATATGTCAATTATTTCAGCAACAAAATATTATTCTGGTCATTCAGATGTTATGGGTGGAAGTTTAGCTGTAAATAAAAAATTATTTAAATTAATAGAAAAAACACAAAAAATAACTGGACTTAGATTGAGCCCAGACGATGCATATTTAATTACAAGGGGACTTAGGACTCTGGATGTAAGATTAGATAGACATCAAGAAAATGCAAAAAAAGTCGCAAAGTTCCTATCAAAATTTAAAAATATTAAACTTTTGTATCCATATAAACAAGATTCATTAAATTTTAGAATGTGGAAAAAATATTATTCAGGTGCTTCTGGACTAATGGGCTTAAAAATAAAATCAAAAAGTAAAAAATCGGTAGATAAATTTGTTAATTCATTAAAATTATTTGGTTATGGATACAGCTGGGGAGGTTTTGAAAGTTTGGCCCTTCATCAACAGTCTAGAGAGCAAGGAAAAAGACAATTTCTTGATTTAAAGAATGATGAACATTTAGTCAGATTACATATTGGACTTGAAGATCCAGAAGATTTAATTCAAGATTTAAAAAAATCTATTAAGTTCATTAAATGAGTTCAGAAAAGTTCATAAAAAATAATACAGCATTAGTAACTCTTATAGCAGCCTCATTAGTTGTTTTTATTTCTTTAAGTGTTCGTCAAGTCTTTGGGATGTTCTTTATGGATTTCAATATAGATCTTGGGATTACAAATACTGAATTTGGACTTGCTATAGGAATTCAAATGCTTGGTTGGGGTCTATCTGGACCAATATTTGGGGCTATCGCCGATAAGTATGGTGGGCATAAAGCAATTAGTTTAGCCTTTATGTTCTATATTTTAGGGGTTTATTTTTTATACTCTGGTCCAAATACTGGAATTTATTTTCAAATAAGCTTAGGAGTTTTAATAGGAATTGGTTGTGGTGGTACTGCAATAAGCATTCCGATGTCAATGGTTGGAAAACATTTTCCATTATCAAACCGAACAATTGCTATGAGCATTGTTACTGCAGTTGGTTCTTTTGGATATTTTTTATCTCCATTGTACACAAACTATTCGCTGGAAAATAATGGTTGGGTACAAACTTTATTTTTATTTATGATTTTTTTGTGTGTTGGTTTTTTTGTAGCTTTTTTTGTAAGGTCACCTCAATTAAATCAATCAATAGAGAACACCAATAATCAGTCAACATTAGAAGCACTAAAAGAGGCTTTCCAAAATAGAAGCTATTTATTATTAACATCAGGTTTTTTTGTATGTGGATTTCATATAACTTTAGTTGGAACTCATGTTCCTAAATATGTAATAGATAGAGGTTTAGAAGACTGGACCGCTGCTATGATTTTATCTTTGATTGGTTTTTTTAATATTATAGGTTCATTAGCAAGTGGCTACTTGTCATCAAAAAAAAGTAAAAAAATAATTTTAAGTGGAATTTACTTATTAAGAGGTATTTCAATTTGCTTATTTATATTTACACCACCTAGCACGATTAGCTCGATAATATTTGGTGCTAGCTTCGGAATATTATGGTTATCAACAGTTCCTGCAACAAGCGGTATAGTTGCTCATATATTTGGAACTAAATATTTAGGTTTATTATATGGTTTAGTTTTTTTAAGCCATCAAATAGGATCATTTTTTGGTGCATACCTGGGAGGTCTATTTTATGATCTTCATGGATCTTATGACTATGCGTGGTATTTGGCAATTGCATTATCAATTTTTGCAGGTTTAATACATCTACCAATAAAAGAGCAAGCAATTGAAAG
>CACEHK010000043.1 GCA_902559305.1 uncultured Pelagibacteraceae bacterium
GGCATAGTTAAAAATATATATTTTGAGAGTGATTTATTTGTAAAAAATATTGTTACAACAATAGTAAATTTCTTTTTTGAGATATTTAAAATATTGGCAATATTATTAATTTTGTTATTTATTGACCCTATCTCATTAATTGGTGGCAGCATCTTTTTTGGTTTATTTTCTTTGATGTTTTTAGGATTTTATAAGTCTAAAATTACTTCTTGGGGCGATAGTCAAATTAAAAGTTATGAAAAAATGATTCAGTTTATTAATGAGGGTTTTCAATCGATTAAAGAAATAAAGATGATTAAAAATAAAAATTTTTTTCCAGAAAAATTTACTTTTTATGTAAAAAATTTTGTTAACGCCAAAATTAACAAAGAGATTACCAACTCTATACCTAGACCTTTGTATGAATTGTTATTTATTATACTAATAACTGTTGTTATTTTGTATTACTCTTTATCAATAAAAGATATTTCAGAAGCTGCAGTTGTTCTTGGTATTTTTGCAGTAGGCTTTGTTAGGTTGCTTCCATCAGTCATGAAGCTATTAAATGATTTTCAAAATATTTTTTATGCTCTTAATAGTGTTCAGATCATTAGAAAAAATATTGAAGACTATAAAGATCTAAATGAAAGAAATACTAGAATACAAAATTATAATTTACAAAAAAATATTGATAAAATTGAGCTTCAAAATGTAAGCTATTATTATGAAGAAGGTAAAGATGAAACAATAAAAGATTTTTCTTATATTTTTGAAAAAAATAAGATTTATGGAATTTTTGGTAAATCAGGTTCTGGTAAAACAACCCTGGTATCTTTAATTATGGGCTTACTTAAGCCTACGAATGGAAAAATATTTATTAATAACAATGAGATAGAAAATTCCATAGAATTAATTCAAAACAATATAAGTTATTTGCCACAAAAAATTTTTTTAATTAATGATACAATAAAAAAAAATATTGCGTTTGGTATAGATGATTCCGAAATAGATGATGGCAAAGCTCTAAAAGCTTTAGAAATGTCAAATCTTAAGGAAATTTTAAAAGAAAAAAAAAATAATTTAAATTTTGTAATTTCAGAATATGGTAAAAATCTATCAGAGGGTCAAAAACAAAGGCTTGGATTTTCAAGGATAATTTATGACAGTAAACAAATAATAGTTTTGGATGAATTTACAAGTGCATTGGACTATCAAAATGAGGATATTTTATTAAAAAACATTAAGTCAATTAAAAAGGATAAAATTATATTAATAGTATCCCATAAAAATGAAATTAAAAATATTTGTGATGAGATTATTACATTAGGAAATTAGATGGTTAAAAGTACAAAATTAATAAAATTTTTAAAAAAAAAAAGAATAGATTTTTTTTGTGGTGTTCCTGATAGTATACTAAAAAATTTTTCTTCAGAAATTGAAAATAAAAATAATAATTTAATTACTGCAAATGAAGGAAATGCTGTAGCACTGGCTTCGGGATATTATCTTTCAACAAAAAAAATTCCTTGTATTTATATGCAAAATTCTGGTCTTGGTAATGCAATTAATCCTTTATCATCTTTGTCTCATAAAAAAGTTTATAGTATACCCTCCTTATTGCTAATTGGTTGGAGAGGAGCTACAGGTGAAAAAGATGAGCCTCAACATTTAGTAAAGGGTTCGATTACAAAAAAAATATTAAAATTATTAAATATAAAATTTTATGAATTAAAAAAAAATGATAATTTCGTAAAACTTAATAATCTAATCAAATATTCAATTAAAAATCAAAAACCTGTAGCTTGTCTAGTAAGAAAAAACATTATTGAAAAAGATCAAAAAAGCAAAAATAAAATTAATAATAATGCAATATCTTGTTACTCAATATTAAAAACTATTTTTAAGTCTATAAAAAAGAAAACCTATATAGTTACAACGACAGGATATACTTCAAGAGTTGCATTTAAAGTTCAAGAAGAATTATCAAATAAATATATTAAAATATTTTACATGGTAGGATCGATGGGGCATATAAATAATTTTTCTCTAGGTTTTTCATTAAATAAAAAAGAAAATGTAATTTGTATTGATGGAGATGGCTCATTTATAATGCATCTAGGCTCAATGCTTTTGACATCAATTTATAAAAAAAAAAATTTCAAATATATTTTACTTAATAATAATGCTCATGATTCAGTAGGATCCCAAAGCACTGGCTTAAATAAAATAAATCTAAAATATTTCTTTAAAAGCCTAGGCATTAATAATTTTAAATCTATAAATAAAAGTAAACAGTTATTAAATATCAATAATTTAATGAAATCGGATAAACCAATTTTTTTAGAAATTAAAACTACATTACAAACTGATAAAAATTTACCTAGACCAAAAAATTTATTAAATATAAAAAAATTTTTTTCTAATTAATTAAATGAAAAATATTTCAGAAAATTTATAACTATGGTAAAAAAAATTTTACTTTTTATATATTTTTATATCACCAATTTTAATGAAATATCTTTAATTCCTAAGAACCTAAGTAGAATTTTTTCGTTAACTTATTGGTATACATTTATTTACACCACTAACAAAAGGCTAAATTACAAAAAATATCACGATGAAAATTGGCACAAAATTTCCAAAGTCCAAAAATTCGATTATAATGTATGGAAGTTTGTAATTTTTAATAAGTTAAAAAATAGAAATTTTTCATATCTTTTAAAAAAAATTAATAAGTGTAAAAAAAAAAATATTTCAATACTAGAAGTTGGATGTGGTTCAGGTGAGGTAGGAGCCAAGTTATTATTGAGAATTAAAAAAAATAAAAAAATTAATTACACAGGTTTAGA
>CACEHK010000044.1 GCA_902559305.1 uncultured Pelagibacteraceae bacterium
AGCCCCAACGATTGCAAATACATAAGATTTAATTGTTTTATTTAATGTAGCAATAAACATTAAGCCATTTTTTTTTAATAACTTAGAACTTTTTCTTATAAAAAAGTTTAAATCTTCTACATGCTCTACAATTTCCATATTTAGAATAACATCAAATTTTTTATTTAAATTAATATTTTCTGGAGAAGTACACAAATAATTAATTTTTAAATTACTTTTTTTTGAATGATATATTGCTACATCAATATTTTTTTTTGAAGCATCAATACCAGTAACTTTAGCTCCCAATCTACTCATTGGCTCAGATAAAAGACCTCCTCCACATCCAATATCAAGTATTTCAATATTTTTTAAGGGTTTCATTTTTAAATTTAAATCAAAATGTTTAATTATTTTTTCTTTAATATATTTTATTCTTACAGGATTAAACTTATGCAAAGGCTTGAACTTTCCATCTATATCCCACCATTCATGAGCAATTCTAGAAAACTTTTCGATTTCTTTTTTATTTACAGTCTTCATAAGTTATTGATAGTTGACATTACAATTAAGATGTATTTTATCAACATAATTTATTTAAATAAAAAAATTGACCAATGAAAATTGTAGTTCTTAAATTTGGAGGGACATCGGTTGGCTCTACAGATAGAATTAAAAAAGTATCGAAAATAATAATTTCTTATATTAAAAAAAAATATAAGGTTATTATTGCCGCATCAGCAATGAGTGGTGTTACAAATGATTTAGTAAAAAAATCAAGAGAAATATCAAATGATTTTAAATCTGATGAATACGATGTACTTTTATCATCCGGAGAACAAATGTCATGCGCACTTATTGCAGGAAGACTAAATTATTTGGGCTATAAATCTAGATCATGGCTAGGCTGGCAAATTCCTATAGTTACTGAAGGCGATTTTTCTGCAGCAAGAATTAAAAATATACATAAAAAAAATATTATTAATTATTTGAAGTCTGGCGGAATTCCTGTTGTAGCAGGCTTTCAAGGTGTAAATTCTGATTATAGAATAACTACTATAGGTAGAGGTGGAACAGATGCTAGTGCAATCATGTTAGCAAAGTTTTTTAAAGCAAAAAAATGTATAATTTATACAGATGTTGATGGTGTTTATACAACAGATCCAAATACAATAAAAAAAGCAAAAAAAATTAAAGTAATTTCTTATGAGGAAATGTTAGAAATGGCTTCACTTGGAGCAAAAGTTATGCAGCCACATTCAATACAGGACGCAAGATTAAATAGAGTCGATATTGATGTAAGATCTTCTTTTAAAAGATCTAAAGGAACATTAATTACAAAAAGAAAAAATATTTCAACAAACAAAATTATTAGAGGAGTATCTTTCACAAAAAATGATGCAAAAGTTACTTTGGTAGGGGTAAAAGATAAGCCAGGTGTAGCTGCTTCTATATTTGAACCTTTGTATAAAAATTCAATTAATGTTGACATGGTTGTACAAAATATTTCGTCGAACGGAAAAGAAACTGATTTAACATTTACAATTAATTCAGAAGATTTATTTAAAACTGAAAAATTGGTAAAGAATAATAAAAAAATAAATTTTAGAAAAATAGTGGTTGATAAAAAAGTATCAAAATTGTCAATTATTGGGGTTGGAATGATTACTACCCCAGGAGTTACTTATAGAATGTTTAATGCTTTGGCAAAAAAAAATATAAATATTATTGTAATTTCTACCTCAGAAATTAAAATATCTGTGTTACTAAATAAAAAAGACTTAAAAAAAGCTGTAGATGCTTTACATAAAGAATTTAAATTAGAAAAATAATTCAAAAAAAAATGAGCATAAGGCCTTTCAGGGATATTAATCGAAAAATTACAAAAGTAATCAAAGTTGGAAAAGTTAAAATTGGAGGTAATAACCCAATTTCAGTCCAGTCAATGACAAATACTTTAACAAAGGATATTAAGGAAACTTTAAACCAAATAAATAAAATTTCAGAAGTGGGAGCAGATATTGTAAGAGTTTCTTGTCCAGACGAAGAATCTTCAAAAGCGATTAAAGAAATTTCAAAACATTCTCCTATACCTGTTGTAGCTGATATTCACTTTCATTTTAAAAGAGCTATAGAAGCTGCAGAAAATGGTGCTCATTGTTTAAGAATAAACCCCGGTAATATTGGTGATAAAAATAAAATTAAAGAAGTTATTTCTGCTGCTAAAAATAATAATTGTTCACTAAGAATAGGAGTAAATTCTGGATCGTTAGAGCAAGATATATTAGAAAAATTTAAAGAACCTTGCCCTGAAGCATTAGTAGAAAGTGCAATTAGAAATATAAAAATCATAGAAGACCTGGATTTTTTTAATTTCAAAGTAAGTGTTAAATCATCAGATGTTTTTTTATCAATTAAAGCATACAGAGAACTTTCAAAAATTACAGATTATCCTCTTCATTTGGGGATTACCGAAGCGGGAAGTTTTGTTCCAGGAAGTATCAAATCTTCCATAGGTTTAGGAAGCTTATTATTAGATGGAATAGGTGATACCCTAAGAGTTTCTCTTTCTGATGATCCTGTGGAAGAGGTTAAAGTGGGTAATGAAATTTTAAAATCTTTAAATCTAAGAAATAGAGGAGTAAAAATAATATCATGTCCTTCATGTGCGAGACAAGGTTTTAAAGTTATAGATACAGTAAAGACTCTAGAAGATAGGCTTTCTCATATAAAAACTCCAATTACTCTTTCTATAATTGGATGTGTAGTCAATGGACCTGGCGAGGCATCCCAAACGGATATTGGT
>CACEHK010000045.1 GCA_902559305.1 uncultured Pelagibacteraceae bacterium
AATATTTATTTTTACTTTTATATATATCTGCTTCAAAGTATTTTACTTTATTTAATTTATTTTTTGATTTTATATCGAAATCTTTTTTTTTATATGCTAAACAATTTTTGTTAATTGGGCACTGACCACATAAAGGATTTATTGGTTTGCAGATTAGAGCTCCAATTTCCATTATTGCTTGTGCATAATCACTTGACCTTCTGGATTGTCCAAAAAAAGATTTTTTTTTAATTAAATTATCTTTGCTGATTTCTTTTTCACTTTTTAAATAAAAAATTCTTTTTATAATTCTTTCAACATTCCCATCTAGAGGTATAAATGGTTGGTTAAAAGCTATTGCCATTATTGCAGTTGATGTATACTCACCAACACCAGGTAAAGATTTCAACTGTTCAATACTATCTGGTAAATTTCCATTAAATTCTTTTATTATTTTTTTTGCAGTTTTTTTTAAATTTCTTGCTCGAGAGTAGTATCCGAGGCCTTCCCAACATTTCATTAATTTCCTATCGTTTGTCTTAGCAAGTATTTTTAGATTTGGAATTTTTTTAATAAAATTATTAAAATATGGTATTACTGTTTTAACTTGTGTTTGCTGAAGCATAATTTCACTAACCAAAGTAAAATATTGTTTTTGTTTTTTTGTTAAATTTTTTCTCCAGGGCAAAATTCTCTTGTTATTATCATACCAATTTAGAATTTCTTTTGTTATACTTGGGTTGTTCATATGGATTTTAAAAATAATACTAAGCATAGATACAAGACCATTCAAGGGTTAAGATCATTTAAAAATACATTACCAAAGGAAGTAAAAAAAATAATAAGTAAAAAAGGACATATTTATACAGAAACTTTGGACAATTGGAGGTCAATAGTGGGGGACGACTTATTTAAAGTTTGTTATCCAAAATCATTTAAACATTCAAATCGTCTAAGCCCAAGCTATTTAAGTATTATGGTAAAAAGAGGTCATGAGGTTGATATCGAATATTCAAAGAAAAAAATTTTAGATAAATTAAACAGTTATTTGGGCTATAACGCAGTTGAAAAATTGAAATTTGTATCTTTCGAAGGAGATCAGGGAATAATAAAAGAAAAAATCAATAATAATGCGACAAATAATAAGTATAAAGAAAAAATTTCTAAGATTAAGAATGATAAATTAAAAAAATCTCTAATAGAGTTTACTAAATATTTTAAAAAAAAATGAAAAAAATAATAATAATTGTTTCAATTATATTTTTATACTGTGGAATTGCAACAGCAGATAAAAAGGTCAAAATAATATTTGAAGGAAATATTGATGCAAAAATTAATATAATTCTTTACGAGTCGCTTACTTGTAGTCATTGTGCTAATTTTCATAAAGATATTTATCCTAGTTTAAAAAAAGACTTTATAGATACTGGATTGGTCAAAATAGAGTTTAGAAGCTTTCCTTTAGACTTGGCTGCTTTTAATGCATCAAAAATAGCTCATTGTAAAAATGATGGAAAATTTAAAATTCTTCATTCTCTTTACATTAATCAAGAACAGTGGGTAAAAGGGCAAACAATAGAAGATATAAATAAGCATTTAAAAAATTTTATAAAAAAAACTGAACCTGATATTAATTTTGAGGATTGTTTAGTTAATAAAAATTTAGAGGATCATATACTTAACGATCGAATCAGTGGGGCAAAGAAATATAATATAGATTCTACCCCTACTCTAATAATCAACGAAAAAAAGTTCGATAATCCTAATAACTACAAAAAATTAAAAAAAACACTTGAAAAACTGATATAAGTTGCGGATGGAGTTTAAAAAAATCCAATTAAATGGATTTAAATCTTTTGCTGAAAAAACAAATTTTTTAATTGAAGATGGCCTTACTGGAATTGTTGGGCCTAATGGTTGTGGAAAATCAAACATAGTAGAATCGCTTAGATGGTGTATGGGGGAAACTTCTGCAAAAAGTATGAGGGGATCTGGAATGGAAGATGTAATTTTTTCAGGTACTTCTAACAAACCATCAAAAAATATAGCAGAAGTTTCAATAAGTTTAACTAATGAAAATAAAGATGGTCCAATTCAATTTAAAGATTTGGATGAAATCGAAATAAGACGTAAAATTGAAAAAGATAAAGGATCAAAATTTTATATAAATGATAAGGAAGTAAGAGCAAAAGATGCTCAAATGTTTTTTGCTGATCTGTCTACTGGAGCTCATTCGCCTTCTTTAATAAGCCAAGGTAGAATTGGAGCTTTAGTAACAGCGAAGCCTGTTGATAGAAGAGCTATCCTTGAAGAAGCTGCGGGCATCTCTGGACTTCACGCTCGTAGACATGAGGCGGAACTTAGATTGGGAGCTGCTGAAAATAATTTAAAAAGAGCTGACGAATTAAGAAGACAACAAGAAAAGCAACTGGCTGGCCTACAAAAACAAGCTGAGGAAGCTGCAAAGTATAAATTGGTATCTGAGGAAATCAAAAAAATTGA
>CACEHK010000046.1 GCA_902559305.1 uncultured Pelagibacteraceae bacterium
TTGATTTAGTTAATGGTGATATAAAAATAAATATGTATAATCAAGAAGAGAAGATAGTTATTTTAAAAAACTGATAGTTATGGGAATAATAAAAAAATTTAGAATAAAAACTTTCAAAAAAAATAAACCAAAAATAGAACTCAAGAATATCTCTTTGTCATTTAATAAAAGACAAATATTAGATGATATATCTCTATCAATTCAAGAAGGTGAAATATGTGGAATTTTAGGACCAAACGGTGTTGGAAAATCGACATTATTTAATATTATGATAGGGCTTTTGAAACCAGATTTTGGAAAAGTATTCATAGATTCTTTAGAAGTTACAGATATTCCGATTTATAGAAGAGCTTTAGATTTTGGTGTTTGCATAGTTCCTCAGTCAGGAGGAATTTTTTCAGAGTTGACGTGTGAAGAAAATTTAAAATCCATTGCCGAAATCATGTTTAAGAATAAAAGTGAAATTATATTTAATGTGGAAAATATGATCTCAAAATTTCAACTAGAATCAGTAAAAAAAATTAAAGGTAAATTTTTATCTGGCGGTCAAAAAAAAAGAGTTTGCATTGCAATGGCACTAATTTCAAATCCAAAAATAATACTAATGGATGAACCTTTTCAAGGCTTAGATTTAATGACAACAAGAGAACTGCAAGAAACTATAGTAAATCTTCAAACAGAAGATAATTCAAGATGTTGTATAATTTCTGATCATGCGGCTAGAGACCTTTTGGCAATTTCAGACAAGGCTATAGTAATAGCAAACAAAAAAATTGTTGCAAAAGGTTCTCCAAGTGAACTTGTAATTAACCAAAATGCTAAATCTGTATATTTTGGAGACTCATTTAAAATAAATTAGTCTAATATGGTTACCCACATATCGATAAATCAAAAAATTAAAGCTTTTAATAAAACTATTAAAATAAGTGGAGATAAAAGTTTGTCAATTAGATGGGCTCTAATGGCTGCACAAGCAATAGGAAAATCAAGAGCTTATAATATTTTAAATTCTGATGATGTTAATAATGCTCTTATATCATTAAAAAAACTAGGAGTAAAAGTTAGTAAAAAAAAAAAATTTTGTGAAATAAATGGAAAAGGTTTAAATACTTTTGTTTTTAAAAATAATACAGTTATTAATGCAGGAAATTCGGGAACATTTGCAAGATTAATTATAGGTTCACTCGCTAATTCAAAAA
The DNA here is from genome assembly GCA_902559305.1 of uncultured Pelagibacteraceae bacterium. GTDB lineage: Bacteria > Pseudomonadota > Alphaproteobacteria > Pelagibacterales > Pelagibacteraceae > Pelagibacter. The sequence continues at coordinate 1,200 of CACEHK010000046.1, forward strand.
AAAATGTAATAATAAAAGGTGATAGAAGCTTATCAAATAGAGATTTTGAAAGAATAATAAAACCTTTAAATTTATTTGGGGTAAATATTAAATCTAGAAATAAAAAACTTCCAATTAAATTGAAGGGAAGTAATTTTCTAAGACCAATAAATTACTTTGAAAAAAAAGGCAGTGCTCAGGTTAAAAGTTGTATAATGTTAGCAGCCCTGAATACGAATGGAGAAACCGTTTTAAAATGTAAAAAATCAAGAGATCATTCTGAAAATCTTTTTAAATATTTAAAATTACCAATAAAAATTTTTAAGTATAAAAATTTTGATATAATTAAAATTAAAGGAAAAAGACAATTTAATGCTTTTGATTATGAAATTCCTGGAGATATAAGTTCAGCATCTTTTTTTATTGCACTTACTGTACTATCGAAAAATTCTAAAATTTTACTAAGAAATATTAATATTAATCAATCAAGAACTGGTATTTTAGATATTTTAAAAAAAATGAGAGTTAAAATTAAATTAAAAAACAAAATAATTTATAAAGGAGAGTCTAAGGCAGATATTCATGTAAGTAGCACAAAATATTTAAAAGCAGTCAATTGCTCATCTAACATGAATAGTAGACTGATTGACGAACTTCTAATAATTTTTTTAATTTGTGCAAAAGCAAAAGGAGTCTCTCATTTTAAAAATCTAGGAGAGCTTAGACATAAAGAAAGTGATAGATTAAAAATTGCTGTTAATTTTTTAAAAATGATAGGTGTCAAAATAAAAGTTAAATCAAATGATTTAAAAATATATGGTAATCCAGATTTAGACTTAAAAGAGTCATATGTGGTAAAAAATTTCAACAAAGATCACAGGGTTTTTATGATGTCGTGTATTGCAGCTTTAACATTGGGTGGTTGTTGGAAAATTAAAAATAAAGACTCGATAAACTCCTCATTTCCAAAATTTATAACAACTTTAAAAAAAATTGGAGCAAAAGTTAAATGATAAATAATAAAAAATTCTTTTTTTCAATTGCTATTGATGGAGGTTCGGCGTCTGGAAAGACAACTGGCTCCAAGATGATATCAAAAAATTTTGGTTTTAAATTATTATCATCAGGAAAGCTATATAGATATTTGGCATATAAAATAATAATTAATAAGTACAAATATGATTCTATATTTATTAATAAAATTACAAAAAAAATTT
>CACEHK010000047.1 GCA_902559305.1 uncultured Pelagibacteraceae bacterium
AAGACTAAAACATTCTATAATAATAAAACCATGTTCTACAAAATTAAAGTCAACCAATGTTATGAAATTGATGATATTTATGATTTCTATTGTGCAGAAACAATAATTAAAAAGTTAGGAAAATTATGAAGTTTTTAGTAGTAGGCTTGGGATCAATGGGAAAAAGAAGAATAAGATGTCTTCATGCTTTAAATGAAAAAAATGTTGCTGGATTTGATATTAGAAAAGATAGAGTTAAGGAAGCCAAAAAAATTTATAAAATACAGTCCTTTGATTCTTTTAACTCAGCAATTAAAAATTTTAAACCAGATGCTCTAATAATTTCAACCTCTCCAAGATTTCATATGATGTACGCACACGCCTCATATAATTATAATATACCATGTTTTATTGAGGCATCAGTATGTAACCTAGAAAAAGTAGTCAAACTAATGAAGCTTAATTATTCTAAAAATTTACTAATAGCCCCATCATGCACAATGATTTTTAATGATGGAATAATTAAAATCAAAGAAATAATAAAAAAAAAACTTATCGGAAAAGTTAATTATATAAATTATCATGTGGGTCAATATTTACCAGATTGGCATCCATGGGAAAAAAAAGGCCATTATGTTTGGGAAAGTGATAGTAATGGTTGTAAAGAACTTATCCCATTTGAATTGACTTGGCTTTCAAATTTATTTGGTGAAATTAAATTTTTAAATTCTGTAAATATAAAGTTATCTGACTTAAAAATTAATTTTAATGATACTAGTAGATTTTCAATTCTACTTTCGAAAAAAATTTTAGCTGACATAACAATTGAAGTATTATCTCGACCAACTTCTACAAGAGAATTAATTATAGTAGGTAATAAAGGCAAAATAATACTTAGCGCAGACCAAAAATTAATTAAATTTATTAATACTGGAATGAAAAAATATAAATCTTTTCCAATAAATACGGGCAAAATAGTAAAAGGCTATATTAATTCTGAAAAACCTTATGTTAATGAAATAAAGTGTTTTATAGATTCTATAAAATTTCCAAAAAAATTTAAATTTCCTAATAGCTTAGCTCACGATATTAAAATGTTAAAAATAATGAATAAAATTGTAAAAAAAAAATTTTAATGAGCGAAAAAAAAAGATTACTAATTTATTGTAAAGAATGTTTGATGCCTAATACTCGTCCAAGGCAGCAGTTTAATGATCAAGGAATTTGTGCAGCTTGTGAATGGAATAAACAAAAAAAAAACTCCATTAATTGGAAAGATAGATGGGCAGAATTAGGGGAGATTTGTAATAAATTTAAAAAAAGGAATAAGGGTAGGCACAATGTTTTAGTTCCATATAGTGGAGGAAAAGATGGAGCTACCATAGCTTATATGCTAAAGCACAAATTAGGAATGAATCCGATTTGCGTAACTATAAGACCCCCCCTTGAAGAAGAAATAGGTATCCAGAATATTAAAAATTTTATTCAAAAAGGATATGAACACATTATGATTACCCCAAATCGTGAAATTGATAGGTTAATAGATAAAGACAATTTTATTAATAAAGGAATACCAATGCACGCATTTATGATTAGTGTTCAAACTGCAATTTATAGGGCTTCTTTAATTTTAGATATACCATTTGTAATGTATGCAGAAGAAGGAGAAAGTGAGTATGGTGGAAGTAAGGAATTGAGAAATAAAAAAACATATGCAAAAGAAGATGGCATTAAGTATTATCTAAGTGGAGTAAACCCAAATGATTATATTAATAAATATAATGAAGAAGATTTATTTTGGTATACTTATCCAAAAGAAGCTGAATTAAAAAACAGAGATTTACCAGAACTTTATCATTGGTCATATTTTAGAGAATTTGTAAATTATGATCATTATTTAATAGCAAAGGAACATTGTGGCCTACTTGAAAAAACAGAGAGAAATCAAGGGTCGATAGAAAATTTTTCAGTTACAGACACTTATCTTATTAGACTTTATTATTACTTAATGTACTTGAAATTTGGTTTTGGGAGAACATCAATGGAAGTTACCAATGAAATTAGAAGAGGGTCAATGACTCGAAACCAAGCTGTAAATATTGCTAAAAAATTTGATGGTGAATATCCAGATGAAGAACATGTTAAAAAATATCTTGAATATTATTCTATGAGCTTAGATGAATATAATCAAGTTTTAGAAAAGTGGGCAAACAAAAAACTTTTTTATAAAAATAATAAAAATGAATGGACAGCCAAATTTGAAATTTATTAAAAAAAAAAATATTTTATTTTGTGGAAGAAAAAATGACAAATATTCTTTCAAAATTTTAAAAATTCTTAAAAAGAATAAAAATAATAAAATAAAAA
>CACEHK010000048.1 GCA_902559305.1 uncultured Pelagibacteraceae bacterium
TAGGCAAAAGAAAAAAAAAGGTAATTATTTCAACTGGTATGTCTAATTTAAAAGAAGTTAAAGAAGCCATAAATATAATTGTTAAAGCTGGAACAAAAAAGAAAAATATTACTTTGCTTCAATGTACAACTGATTATCCTGCTGACTTAAAAGAATCTAATTTAAACTGCATCAAAACATTTAAAAATAAGATTAAAACAAATGTTGGTTTTTCAGATCATACGACAGGTAATATTGCTTCAGTAATTGCTATATCTTTAGGAGCTTCAATTATTGAAAAACATTTTACTTTAAATAAAAAAATGAAAGGCCCGGATCATTTAGCTAGTATGAATTTTTCAGAATTTAAAAATTTTGTAAAAAAAATTAAATTGGCTAATTTGGCCCTGGGTGAAAATATTAAAAAACCAACTTTTAAAGAGCTTAAAAACTTAAAATTTGTACGAAAAAGTATTTATGCAAATCAATTAATCAAAAAAGGAGAGATATTTACCAATAAAAATGTCATTCCGAAAAGACCCCTGGCAGCTATACCGGCCAATAAAATAAAGATTGTTTTAGGAAAAAAATCAAAAAAAAATTTTAAAATTGACGAACCAATTACCTTATAATTGTATGAAAAAAAGAAAAATCTGTATATTTTCTACTAATCGAGCTGATTATGGCCATTTAAAATCTTTAATCAAAAAAATTCAAAAAAATAAAAAACTTAAATTACAATTTATTGTTACAGGGTCTCATTTAAGTAAAAAACATGGATTTACAGTAAATGAAATTTTAAAAGATAAAATTAAAATAACTAAGAAAATAAAAATTAATGTATCAAAAAATTATAAAAGCAATGAGATAATTAAAACAAATTCAAATGCTATAATTAAATTTAATAAATGTATTACGGAATTAAAGCCAGACATTATATTAATTTTAGGTGACAGATATGAGCTACTTCCGATAGCAGAGGCATCATTATTTAATAATATACCCCTGGCGCATTTGCACGGAGGAGAAGTAACAGAAGGAGTTTTTGATGAGCAAATAAGACATGCTATAACTAAATTTTCAGATATTCATTTTGTAGCAAATAAATTTTTTTTAAATAATGTTAAAAGACTGGGAGAGAATAGAAAAAATATTTATAATGTAGGGTCACTAGGTTGTGAAAATCTAAAAAAAATTACTTTTAAGTCGAGAAAAGAAATTGAAACATCATTAAATTTAAAATTTTACAAAAAAAATATTTTAGTAACATTACATCCTTTAAGTAATAGATTCGATACATTAAGTACTATAAAAAATTTACTCAACGCTCTAAGGCGTTTAAAAGATACAAAAATTTTATTTACTGGTACTAATTCAGATCTTAATTCTGATATTATAATTCAACAAGTAAATAGTTTTATAAAAAAAAACAAAAAAGATATTTTAATTAAAAGCCTGGGACAAAAAAATTATTTATCATTATTAAAAATAGTTGATGTAATTATCGGAAATTCTTCAAGTGGTTTTATCGAGGCACCCGTTCTTAAAGTTCCAGTTATTAATATCGGAAATCGTCAAAATGGTAGGCCAAAAGATAAAAATATTATATTTTCAGAACCAGATTTTAAAAAAATATTATTATCTATAAAAAAAATTTATAGCAATAAATTTAATAAAAATTTAAAAAATACAAAATCATTTTATTTTAAAAGTAACACTTCAGATAAAATTATTGATGTTTTAATTAATAAAAAATTAAAAAATATTAAAATAAAAAAATTTAAATAAAATGCAAAAGTCAAAAATATTATGTGTAATTCCAGCAAGGAACGGTTCAGTTGGCCTTCCAAATAAGAATATGAAGAATCTTAACGGTAAACCCTTAATACAATGGACAATTGAATCTGCCGTAAAATCAAAGCTAATATCAAAGATTGTTCTTTCAAGTGACAGTAACAAAATAATTAAATTTGTAAAAAAAAAATATAAAAATATTGTAGAAGTACCGTTTAAAAGACCAAAAAATATTTCAAATAATAATTCTCCAGTTAGCAAAGCAGTCATCCATGCCATTAAATTTTATGAAAAAAAAAATGAGAAATTTGATTATGTTATTCTTCTCGAACCAACTTCGCCTATAAGATTTAAATCAGATATAGA
>CACEHK010000049.1 GCA_902559305.1 uncultured Pelagibacteraceae bacterium
CTGATAGTATTGATGAAGCAAAAGCCGCAGCTGAGATGGTAAAAGTTGATTATAAAGTTTTAAAAGCTGTAACAAGTACTGGCGATGCAATGAAAGGTGATACTATTCATGATGGTATAGAAAAAAATTTATGCTTTGATTGGTTGTTAGGTGATAGACAGAAAGTAAAGGAAGCTTTTGATAAAGCTGATAAAGTAATTTCTATAGATATAATAAACAACAGACTTGTTCCAAACGCAATGGAGCCAAGAGCATGTTTAGCAGATTATAATTCAGGAAGTGATGAGATTACGTTATATACCACTAGTCAAAATCCACATTTATCAAGATTAATCATGTCTGCATTTGGAAATGTGGCTCCAGAACATAAATTAAGAGTTGTTGCTCCAGATGTTGGAGGGGGTTTTGGTTCTAAAATTAATGTTTATAATGAAGATATAGTTTGCAGTTGGGCAGCGAAAAAAATTAATAGAGCAATAAAATGGGTCGCTGAAAGATCTGAATCATTTTTAACCGATATTCATGGTAGAGATCATGTTACTCATGCTGAATTGGCAGTAACAAAAGATGGAAAATTTTTAGGTTTTAAAAATGAGACTATTGCTAACTTAGGTGCTTACGCTAGAGTATTTGGAACTGTTACACCAACTTATTTATTTGGCCCATGTGCAACTGGTGTTTATGATATTCCTGCAGCTTACTCAAATGTTAAAGCAGTTTTTACAAATACTGCACCAGTGGACGCTTATAGAGGAGCAGGCAGACCAGAGGCTACTTACACAATTGAGAGACTTGTTGAAAAAGCAGCAATGGAGTTGGGAATTGATAGAACAGAAATTAGAAAGATAAATTTTCCTAAAAGCTTTCCATTTAAACAAACTTTAGTTCATACAGTAGACTCAGGGGACTATATTGCTGGTTTAGATAAAGCGAAACAAATGGCAGACTATGATGGTTTTGACGCAAGAAGAAAAGAATCTGAGTCTAGAGGAAAATTGAGAGGAATAGGTGTTACATCTTATTTTGAAGCATGTGGTATTGCCCCATCAGCGGCTGTTATGTCTTTAGGATGTGGAGTAGGTTTATGGGAGTCAGCGGAAGTTAGATTTAATCCTACAGGACAAGTTACGGTTTATACAGGTTCACACTCACACGGTCAAAGTCACCAAACAACTTTTGCTCAAATAGCAGCAGATGAACTTGGAGTTCCAATGGAAAATATTGATATAGTTCATGGTGATACAGACAAAGGTACTTTTGGTATGGGAACTTATGGATCTAGGTCTTTAACAGTAGGAGGAATTGCAATAGTTAATGCATGCAAAAAGATTGTTGAAAAAGGCAAAAGAGTTGCCGCAAAAATGCTTGAAGCAAGTCCTGATGAAGTTGATTTTAAAGATGGAGAGTTTGTTGTAGCAAAATCAAATAAAAAGAAAACAATAGGAGAAGTCGCTTTTGCTTTATATTTACCTGGTTCAAGAGATAGTGATTTTAAATCTCCTTTACCTGAAGGAGAAGAGCCGGGGCTTAAAGAAACATCCTTTTTTGACCCTGCAAACTTTTCATTTCCAGCTGGATCTCATATTGCAGAAGTTGAAATAGACCCAGACACTGGAGAAGTGAAACTTGAAAAATATACTGCATGTGATGATTTTGGAAGAATTGTTAATCCAATGATAGTTGAAGGACAGGTTCATGGTGGATTAGCTCAAGGTATAGGACAAGCACTTCATGAAAACGCAGAATACGATGAGACTGGTCAATTAATGACAGGATCATATATGGATTATACAATGCCTAGAGCAGATAATTTTCCAGAGTTTAATATTGGTTATACATGCACACATGCTACTACCAATCCTTTAGGAGTAAAAGGATGTGGAGAAGCTGGAGCAATAGCAGCACCACCTACAGTAATGAATGCAGTAATTGATGCATTGGGTGGCCAAGAAATTACGATGCCAGCAACTGCAGAAAAAGTATGGAAGGCTTGTAAAGCTATGAAAAAATCTAACGCTAAAGCAGCATAAGGGGGAATATGAAATTATTTAATTATCACTCTGCAAAAGACAGTAAAGAAGCATCAAAACTTTCTTCATCAAATTCAGCTTTTTTGGCAGGAGGCATG
>CACEHK010000050.1 GCA_902559305.1 uncultured Pelagibacteraceae bacterium
ACACCGAACAAAGAAGAAGAGCAATAAATGCAAAAAGAACTTTTGAAAATTTATTTGAATTAGGTTTTATTCCAGTAGTAAATGAAAATGATAGTATTGCTACAACTGAAATAAAATATGGAGATAATGATAGGTTGGCTTCGAGGGTAGCACAAATTTCAGGTGCAGATTGTTTAGTTTTATTATCAGATGTTGATGGATTATATACTCAGAACCCAAAATTATTTAAAAATTCACAACTAATTAAGGAAATTAAAAACATAGACTCAGATATAGAAAAGATAGCTACAAAAAGTATAAGTGAACATGGAACTGGAGGTATGAAAACTAAAATTGAAGCTGCAAAAATTTGTCAATTATCTGGGTGCACGATGGTTATAGCCAATGGTCTTTTGGAAAGACCAATTAAAAAAATTATAGAAAAAAATAAATGTACATGGTTTTTGCCTAAAGTCTCAAAATTAGATGCTAGAAAAAAATGGATTATTAGCTCAATATCTCCAAAAGGAGAACTGCTCATTGATGACGGAGCAATTAATGCGCTTAAAAAAGGTAAAAGCTTACTTGCAGCAGGAATTACAAAAGTTATCGGAAAATTTAATAAAGGAGATCACATAAAAATACTTGATAAAAATTTAAATGAATTTGCTAGAGGCCTTAGTTCTTTTTCATCAGAAGAAATAGTTAAAATTCAAGGGCAACATTCAAATAAGATTAATGATCTTTTGGGTTATATTTCTAAATCGGAAGTAGTTCATAAAGATGATATGGTTGAGGTATAAATGTCTATAAAATTGATAAATATCGGAATTAAAGCAAAAAAAGCTTCTAAAATTAAAATCGATAGTAAAAGTAAAAATAAAGTTTTGAATAAATTTTTACAACTAATTAATAAAAATAAAGAAAAAATACTCAAAGAGAATAGTAAAGATATTAAATTGGCATCTAAAAATCTTCTACCAGAAAACTTAATAAATAGATTGTCTTTAAATCATAGAAAATTAGAAGAAATAATGAATTCTATTGATCAAATTATAAAATTAAAAGACCCGACAAATAAAGTTCTTGCAAAATGGAAAAGGCCTAATGGATTAATAATAAAAAGAGTTTCAACATCTATTGGTGTGATAGGTGTAATTTATGAAAGTAGACCAAATGTAACATCTGATGTTTCAAGTTTATGTTTTAAATCAGGAAGTGCAACTATTCTAAGAGGGGGGTCTGAAGCTTACAATTCAAATTTAGCTTTGGCTAATTTATTTAGATCTGCATTAAAAATAAATAATATTGACCAAAACTATTTACAAATTTTGAAAATTAAGAATAGAAAATCTGTGGATTTTATTCTTTCAAAAATGGACAGATTTATTGATGTAATAATCCCTAGAGGAGGAAAAAACTTAGTAAAAAAAGTTCAACAGTTATCTTCTGTTCCAATAATTGGGCATTTGGAAGGAATTTGCCATACCTATATCGATAAAGATGCAGATCTTAATATGGCAATAAAAATAGTTCATAATGCAAAATTAAGAAATACCAGTATATGTGGAGCCACAGAAACAGTTTTGATGCATAAAAAAATTGTAAAGAAATTTTGTAATCCAATTTTAGAAAAGCTTACAAAAAATAATTGTATAATACTTGCTGACAACTTTATAAGAAAATCTTTTAATGGTGAATCAAAAAAAGCTAAAGATAAAGATTGGTCTACAGAATATTTGTCAGCAAAAGTTTCTGTTAAATCTGTAAATAATATTTTAGAAGCAATAAATCATATTAATAAATACGGCACAATGCACACAGATAGTATAATTACAGCAAATAAAAAAAGTGCTGATTTCTTTTTAAAAAATATAAAAAGTTCAATTGCAATGCATAACACATCAACTCAATTTGCCGATGGAGGAGAGTTTGGTTTTGGAGGAGAAGTAGGAATTTCAACTAATAAACTTCCCCCTAGAGGACCAGTAGGCTTAGATCAATTAATCTCCTATAAATACGAAGTTTTAGGAAAAGGACAATTGAGAAGTTAAATTGAAAAAAAATAATAAAGAAAAGATTGGTATTCTTGGAGGGTCATTTGACCCTGCTCATAGAGGACA
>CACEHK010000051.1 GCA_902559305.1 uncultured Pelagibacteraceae bacterium
TGTTTCATGTGATAATTTCAGATTCCACTTAACACTACTTTCTCTCAATCTTTGCCTTGACATTTCCAGCAAACCAAAATTACTAATCCTACCAATTTGGATTCTTGCTCTATCTGTCCTACATTTATCTTTTAATTTTCTTTCAACTAATCTTTTATTTGAGTAATTTAGCATATCTATAAAATCAATTATTATTAATCCAGACAAGTCTCTAAGTTTAATTTGTCTAGCAATCTCTTCGGCAGCCTCTAAGTTTGTATCTAGAGCTGTACTTTCAACATTTTTTTGTTTTATTGAACTTCCTGAGTTAATGTCTATAGAAACCAATGCTTCTGTAGGATTAATAACCAAGTATCCTCCTGATTTGAGCTTTACTTGAGTTTCAAATATTTGAAATAATTTTGACTCTATATTCTCTTTGAAAAATAATGGTACTTTATCTCTATATTTTTTTATTTTTTTTGCGTTATTTGGCATTACCATTTTCATGTAGTTTTTTGCTTTTTGATATCCTTCATTTCCTTCAACAACTACATTTTGAGTTTCATCGTCATACATATCTCTAATTGATCTTTTAATTATATCGCTTTCTTGATGTATTAAGTTTGGAGCAATTGAGTTTATTGCTTTTTCCTTTATTGAATTCCAAATTTTAATTAAATTATTTAAATCATTTTCAATTTCATTTTTTGTTTTGTTTGATCCTGCAGTTCTTACAATAAGCCCCATCTCTTTTGGTATTTTTATTTCGTTTAAAATTTTTCTAATTTTTTTTCTATCTGCAGGATTAAATATTTTTCTAGAAATACCACCGCCTTTAGGAGTATTAGGCATTAATACAATATATTTTCCAGCTATTGATATAAAAGTACTTAACGCCGCACCCTTTAATCCTCTTTCGTCCTTGAGAACTTGAGTCAAAATTACCTGGTTCGGTTTTATAACTTCTTGAATTTTATATCTTTTACCGGGGTATCTTTTTTCTTTTTTTGACTCTTCAATTTTATTTTCTAAGGGCGTCTTTTCTATTGGATCTTGGTTTACAATTTCATTATTATTTTCGTCAATAATATTTTGTTCTGTTTTTTCGTCTTCTCTAATAAGTTCTTCTCTAACTTTTTCTTCTTCTTCTTTAATTTTTTCTAAATCAGTTTTTGGAATTTGATAGTAATCAGATTGAATATCATTAAATGACAAGAATCCATGTCTTTCTCTTCCAAAATCCACAAAAGCTGCCTGTAAAGAAGGTTCTATTCTACTTACTTTTCCAAGATAAATATTATTTTTAATTAAACTATTGTTTATACTTTCGTACTCGTAATCTTCAATTTTATCATCAGATTTAAGCACAACTCTAGTTTCATTTGGATGCGATGCATCAATGTATAAATTTTTTGACATAAATTTTTGTTATTGTTTTTCATAATTTTTATTTAAATTCGGTGCCTTATGTTTAACAAATTCATAAACTAAATTATACAAAAATGATAAAGTTTATAAAAAAAAACACTTATAATTCTTGTATCAACAAGTCTTATATCAATGATTGCAATTATCGCTCTACTCTGGGTTTATTCAAATAAACTACCAGATTACAAATTTTTAAAAATGTATAAACCTGCGGTTTCTAGCAAATTGTATTCAGGCGGCGGAGAACTAGTTAGTGATTTTTCGTCTGAAAAGAGAATCTTTGTGCCATATGAAACTATACCTAAAATAGTTATAAATTCTTTTTTATCAGCTGAAGATAAAAACTTTTTTTCTCATCCTGGAGTTGATGCCAAAGGTATAGTTAGAGCAACTATAAACAATATTTCCAATATTTTTTCTTCAAAAAGACTTGAGGGTGCATCAACAATAACTCAACAAGTAGCTAAAAATTTTCTCTTAACCAACGAAGTCAGCATTAATAGAAAAATTAAAGAGGCTATACTTGCTTTTAGAATTGAAAGAGCTTTAACAAAAGAAAGAATATTAGAATTATATCTTAATCAAATATATCTTGGAGAAGGATCTTACGGAATAGCATCAGCAAGTCTGGAGTATTTTGATAAAC
>CACEHK010000052.1 GCA_902559305.1 uncultured Pelagibacteraceae bacterium
ACTATAGTTTCATATACTTTAACTCTACCTGCAACATCATCTGATTTAACAGTTAATATTTCTTGTAATGTATATGATGCTCCATACGCTTCTAATGCCCAAACTTCCATTTCACCGAATCTTTGACCGCCAAGTTGTGCTTTTCCACCTAAAGGTTGTTGCGTTACTAAACTATAAGGTCCAGTGGATCTTGCATGTATTTTATCTTCAACCAAGTGATGAAGTTTCAGCATATAGATTGTACCAACTGTAACAGATCTATCGAATTTTTCTCCAGTTCTTCCGTCCCAAAGATACGTTTGTCCTGAGCTAGGTAGTTTCGCTATTTCTAGCATTTTAGTTACATCTTGTTCTTTAGCTCCATCGAAAACTGGTGTTGCTATAGGGATTCCATTTTTAATATTTTCACACAGATCTTTGAATTCCCTATCTGAAAATTTTTCAATTGTAGTATCAAATATTTCTTTTCCATATACAGATTTTAAAAAACTTGAAATTTTTTCATTTTTTTCTATCTTTTTTTGGTTTTCGCTAACCAGTTTATTAAGAGTTTCTCCAAGTTCTGTACATGACCAACCTAAGTGAGTTTCTAAAATTTGACCAACGTTCATTCTACTTGGAACACCTAAAGGATTAAGAACAATATCAACTGGTTTTCCATTTTCTTGATAGGGCATATCTTCAACAGGAACAATTTTACTAACTACTCCTTTGTTACCATGCCTCCCAGACATTTTATCACCAGGTTTTAATCTTCTTTTAATAGCTACAAATACTTTAACCATTTTCATAACACTTGGAAGAAGATCGTCCCCTTGTCTTATTTTGAGAACTTTATCTTCAAATCTTTCCTGTATATCATTTTTTGCTAAACTATATTGGTCTTTAATCTGAGAAATGTCTTTTAATTTTTTTTCATCAGAAAAAGAAATTTTAAATAGATCTGATACACTTAGACTATTTATTAACCCCTCATTTAAAGTTTCACCACTATCAAGATCTTTTATTTTTTTTGTTATTTTTACTCCTGATAATATTGATGATACTCTTTGTTTAATACTTCTTTCTAAAATTTCTTCTTCAACTATTTTGTCTTGTTGAACAGAATCAATCTCTGCTCTTTCAATTGTTATAGATCTTTCGTCCTTTTCAATTCCATGTCTATTAAAAACTCTTACATCAACTACTATTCCTCCACTACCACTTGGCATTTTTAATGAAGTATCAGTAACATCAATCGCTTTTTCTCCAAATATTGATCTTAAAAGTTTTTCTTCGGGACCAGAGGCGCTATCACCTTTTGGTGTGACTTTACCTACAAGTATATCACCAGGTTTAACCTCGGCACCTATATATACAATCCCAGATTCATCTAAATTTTTTAATGATTCTTCATTTACATTTGGAATATCTCTAGTTATATCCTCTTCACCAAGTTTTGTATCTCGTGCCATTACTTCATACTCCTCAATATGTATTGAGGTAAACACATCATCAGTTACACATCTTTCTGAGATTAAAATTGAATCTTCAAAGTTGTAACCTTGCCATGGCATAAATGCTACAGTTACATTCTTTCCTAATGCTAATTCACCAATTTTCGTTGATGGTCCGTCAGCAATTATATCGCCAGATTTTACTTTATCACCAACAGTTACAAGTGGTTTTTGATTTATACAGGTGTTTTGATTAGATCTTTTAAACTTTTGTAAATTATAGATATCTACACCAGATTTACTAAAGTCTTTTTCGTCTGTTGCTTTGATAACAATTCTTTTACCATCAATCTTATCGACTACGCCATCTCTTCTTGCAACAATTGTAACACCCGAATCCAAGGCTACATCACTCTCAATACCTGTTCCTACTAGTGGGGCTTCTGGTTTAAGTAGAGGAACGGCTTGCCTCATCATATTAGAACCCATCAAAGCTCTATTGGCATCATCATTTTCTAAAAAAGGTATTAGAGAAGCTGCTACTGATACTAATTGTTTAGGAGAAACGTCGA